>NZ_JBFAIC010000046.1:2192-94025 GCF_040654515.1 Dactylosporangium sp. NPDC050688 | reverse complement strand
CCAGCGCAGGCAGTGCGAGCGCAGCGAGCATGGGGGGCTCCGGGGTGGGAACCCCCCGGCCGGCCCGCGGCGGCAGCCGCGCCGAAGCCAGAAACAGCCAGAAACAGCTAGAAACAGCTAGAAACAGCTAGAAGTCGAACTGGTCCGGGGGTGCGGCGGCGCGTTCGACCTCGACGCCGAGGCCGCGCAGGTCGGCTTCGAAGCTCGGGTACCCCCGGTCGATGTGGTGCACGTGGCGGATCTCGGTGACGCCGTCGGCGCACAGGCCGGCGATGGCGAGGCCCGCGCCGGCGCGGATGTCGGTGGCGGTGACCGGGGCGCCCGAGAGGCGTTCGACGCCGCGGACCACGGCGTGGTGGCCGTCGGTGCGGATGTTGGCACCGAGGCGGGACATCTCGTTGATGAACATGAAGCGGCCGTCGAAGATGTTCTCGGTGACGAGGGACGAGCCCTCGCTGACGGAGGCCAGCCCGACCGCCATCGGCAGCAGGTCGGTGGCGAAGCCCGGGAACGGCAGGGTGACCACGTCGACGGCCTTCGGGCGGTCGGCTATCCGGACCCGGAAGGAGTCGGCGGCCGTGTCGACCTGGCCGCCGGCGGTCGCCACCTTGTCCAGGGCGATCTCCAGGAAGCTCGGGTCGATGCCGTGCACGGTGACGTCGCCGCGGGTCATGGCGGCGGCGAAGGCCCACGTGCCGGCGACGATGCGGTCGCCGACGGTGCGGTGCTCGACCGGGTGGAGCTCGGTGACGCCGTCGATCACGAGACGGGAGGAGCCGGCGCCGGAGATGTCGGCGCCCATGTCGGTGAGCATGCGGCAGATGTCGACGATCTCGGGCTCGCGGGCCGCGTTGTCGATCTCGGTGCGGCCGTTGGCGAGGACGGCGGCCATGAGCAGGTTCTCGGTGGCGCCGACGCTGGGGAAGTCGAGCCAGATGGTGGCGCCGTGCAGCTTCGGCGCGGTGGCGATGACGAAGCCGTGCTCGCCGGAGATGTCCGCGCCCATCCGGCGCAGGCCCTCCACGTGCATGTCGAGGCCCCGGGAGCCGATCGCGTCACCGCCGGGGTGCGCGACGCGCACGTGGCCGCAGCGGGCCAGCAGCGGGCCCAGCACGCAGATGGAGGCGCGCAGGCGGCGCACCAGGTCGTAGTCGGCCTCGGCGCCGAGCTGCTCGGGCACGTCGATGATGACGCGGTCCTCGTCCTGCTCGACCTCGCAGCCGAGCCGGCGCAGCACCTCGGCCATGATGGCGATGTCGGTGATGCGGGGCACGTTGGTGAGCACCGTGCGCCCCGTGGCCAGCAGCGCCGCTGCCATCAGCTTGAGCGCGGAGTTCTTGGCCCCGACGACCGACACGTCTCCGGCGAGCCTGGCCCCGCCGGTCACACGGATCACGTCCACGTCGGTCATCGTAGGGGCATTCCGTACCGTGAAAACCATGGCCATTCACCTCACCCGCATCTACACGAAGACCGGCGACACCGGCACGACCGGATTGGGCGACTTCACCCGGGTCCCGAAGACCCATCCGCGGATCGGCGCCTACGCCGACGTCGACGAGGCCAACGCCGCCCTCGGGGTCGCCGTGGCCATGGGTGGCCTGGACGAGGAGCTGCGGGCGGTGCTGACCGTGGTCCAGAACGACATGTTCGACGTGGGCGCCGACCTGTGCAACCCGGTCGTCGCCGAGCCGGAGTATCCGCCGCTGCGGGTCACCGAGGAGTACCTGACCCGCCTCGAAGGCTGGTGCGATGCGTTCAACGAGCGGCTGCCGAAGCTCGACTCGTTCATCCTTCCGGGTGGCACCCCGGGCGCGGCGCTGCTCAACGTGGCCAGGACGGTGACGCGGCGGGCCGAGCGCAGCGCGTGGGCGCTGATGGAGCACGACCCGGAGCACACCAACGAGCTGGCTGTGAAATATCTCAACCGGCTGTCCGATCTGCTGTTCATCCTGGGCAGGATCGCCAATCCCGATGGCGACGTGAAATGGGTGCCGGGCGCGAACCGCTAGTTGGTGCGGTGCCGGTAAGGCCGGGTCTCCGGGGTCGACTCACCCGGAGGCGCGGCCTCGACCCACGACAGGAACCCGGTCAGTGCCCGCTCCGCCATGGCGATCTCGACCGGCGACTGGCGGCTGATGCACCGCACGATCACCCAGTCGGGCGGGAGGACGAGCAGCTCGGCCGGGTCCGGGCTGCGGCGGCGGTCGACGGAGAGCCCACGCCGGGACAGGACCCGGCGCGGGCCGGGCCAGAAACTGAAGATGCGATACCACCGCAGGTCGTCGCCGGCGAAGCGGGCCAGGCCCGCGGACCAGCCCCGGCCGGGCACCATGGTGCTCAGCCGGACACCTAACTCGATCGTGCCGCCCTGCCGGGCGATCACGACGCGGCGCAGGAACAGCAACGCCAGCGCGGCGAGCAGGATGAGGACCGCGATGCCGATTCCCTCGACGATCCTCACCGACGCCGCCCGCGAGTCAGTGCGCGGCTTGGGCGGTGGCGGGGGTGCACGCCTCGGCGAGCACCGTCACCCCGGTCGCCGTGACGGAGAGGAACCCGCCCGAGACGTCGAAGGCGATCTCCTGCCCACCGGAGTGCTTGATGCGCACCTGACCGGGCTCGGCCAGCTGACCGAGGAGCGGCGCGTGGCCGGGAAGCACACCGAGCTCGCCCTCCGTCGTGCGCGCCATGACCATGTCGGCGTCACCGGACCAGACTTTTTCCTCGACGGCTACGAGCTCGACGTGCAGCTGCCTCGCCACGCTAATTACTCCTCGTGTGCGCGATTCGGTTTTGCCGAGTGTAGTCAATGATCCGACGAGCGGAGCAGTGGGCCTCGCCACGTTGGCGCAACACCTGAAATGCCGATGAAGTGACGAACCGCGAATCGGCAGAAGGTGGGTATCCGACACTTCAGAGCGTGACGCACGTCACCCTGTCACGGTGGGCTATTCCCTGAAAAGACGGAGGTGATTTTCATGCACGCAAGGATCGCGGCGGTGCTCGTCCTGGCTGCCGCAGCGGTGGCGGTCCCGCGCCCGGCCCACGCCGACCCTCCCGCGGCCGAGGTCTGGTTCAACGGCGCCGAGGTCGTCTACCAGGCCGCCGATGGGCAGGTCAACGCGCTGGTCCTGACCTCGGTGGGGGTCGACCTGTACCGGCTCGACGACACCGTGCCCATCACGTCGGACGAGGACGACTGCGTCCACCCGGTCGCCGGCGACGACACGATCATGGAGTGCGAGCGCAACCTGTCGTTCTGGGACGTGGACCTGCGCAACCTCGACGACACCCTGGACAACCAGACCACCCGCCCCGGGCACCTCAACGTCGGCGCCGGCAACGACGTCGTGCGGACCGGCGGCAACGCCGGCTCGGTCCAGGAGGTCGCCGGCGGCGACGGCGACGACCTCATCTACTCCGGCCCGGGCCAGGACTGGATCGCCGCGGGCGCCGGCAACGACACCGTGTCCTACGAGGGCCGCATCGGCGCCGTGGTGGCCTCGGTGGCCACCGGCGGGGCGGAGGACACGTACGTGAGCGGCGTGGAGAACCTGACCGGTGGCGCCGGCAGCGACTCCCTCACCGGAAACGGCTCGGCGAACGTCCTGGACGGCGGCACCGGCACCGTCTGCCTGTTCTGGGTCTGCGTCCTGACGTCCGGCAACGACACCCTGCACGGCGGCAACGGCAACGACCTGCTGCGCGGGCAGGGTGGCAACGACAACCTGTACGGCGAGGGCGGCGTCGACACGCTGCGCGGCGGCGCGGGGTTCGACGCGCTGGACGGCGGCCCGGCCTCCGACTGGTGCTACACCGAGGCCGACGGCGGCACGACCGTGAACTGCGGCCTGGTCGTCATCCCCTGAAAAACGCCGAAGGGCGCCCCCGCCACCGCGGGGACGCCCTTCGCACACACGGGACGTCAGTCCTTCATGAGCTCGTGCGCGTTGCGCTCGAGGTCCTCGAGACCGCCGCACATGAAGAAGGCCTGCTCGGGGAAGTGGTCGTACTCACCCTCGGAGATCTTCTTGAACGACTCGATCGTCTCCTTGAGCGGGACGGTCGAACCGGGGACGTTGGTGAACTGCTCCGCCGCGTAGGTGTTCTGCGACAGGAACCGCTCGATGCGCCGGGCCCGGCCGACGGTGACCTTGTCCTCTTCGGACAGCTCGTCCATGCCCAGGATGGCGATGATGTCCTGCAGGTCCTTGTACTTCTGCAGGATCCGCTGCACCTCACGGGCGACCGTGTAGTGCTCGACGCCGACGTACTCCGGCGCGAGGATGCGCGAGGAGGACGCCAGCGGGTCGACGGCCGGGTAGATGCCCTTGTCCGAGATCGACCGCTCGAGGTTGGTCGTCGCGTCGAGGTGGGCGAACGTGGTGGCCGGCGCCGGGTCGGTGTAGTCGTCGGCGGGCACGTAGATCGCCTGCAGCGAGGTGATGGCCTTGCCCCGCACGGAGGTGATGCGCTCCTGGAGCTGGCCCATCTCGTCGGCCAGGGTCGGCTGGTAACCGACGGCGCTCGGCATACGGCCGAGCAGCGTGGAGACCTCCGAGCCGGCCTGCGTGAACCGGAAGATGTTGTCGATGAAGAGCAGCACCTCCTGGTTCTGCACGTCACGGAAGTACTCCGCCATGGTCAGCGCGGCCAGGGCGACCCGCAGACGGGTGCCGGGCGGCTCGTCCATCTGGCCGAAGACCAGCGCGGTCTTGTCCAGGACGTTGCCCTCGGCCATCTCCAGGATGAGGTCGTTGCCCTCACGGGTGCGCTCGCCGACGCCGGCGAACACCGAGGTGCCACCGAAGTTCCGGGCGACCCGGATGATCATCTCCTGGATGAGGACCGTCTTGCCGACGCCGGCACCGCCGAACAGGCCGATCTTGCCACCGCGCACGTACGGCGCGAGCAGGTCGAGGACCTTGATGCCGGTCTCCAGCATCTCGGTCTTCGGCTCGAGCTCGGCGAACGCGGGAGCCTTGCGGTGGATCTCCCAGCGCTCGTTGATCTCGAGCTTCGACTCGTCGGCGTTGAGCACCTCGCCCAGGGCGTTGAACACGTGGCCCTTGGTGATGTCACCGACCGGCACCGAGATGCCGGAGCCGGTGTCGCGCACCTCGGCGCCGCGAACGAGACCGTCCGTGGGCTGCATGGAGATGGCGCGGACCATGTTGTCACCGAGGTGCTGCGCCACCTCGAGCGTCAGCTTCTTGGTGCCCTCGGAGAGGGTCACCTCGACGTTGAGCGCGTTGTAGATCTCGGGCATGGCGTCGCGCGGGAACTCGGCGTCGACGACCGGGCCGATGACCCGGACGACGCGGCCGACCGCGGTCTTCGCTGGTGCAGTCATCACACATCACTTCCCGCCGCCGCCAGCGCGTTGGCGCCGCCGACGATCTCACTGATCTCCTGGGTGATCGCCGCCTGCCGGGCGGAGTTCATTTCACGGGTGTACCGCTTCAGCAGGTCGTCGGCGTTGTCTGAGGCACTCTTCATGGCGCGGCGGCGGGCCGCCGACTCGCTCGCCGCCGAGTCCAGCAACGCCGCGAAGATCCGCGTGTTGATGTACTTCGGCAGCAGCGCCTCGAGCAGCTCCTCCGCCTCCGGCTCGAACTCGTACGCCGGCAGCGGCCCGGAGACCTGCTGCTCCTCGACCTCCATCGGCGCGACGATGCGCGCGACGGGGGCCTGCGTCATGAGCGAGCGGAACTGGGTGTGGACCATGTACAGCTCGTCGACGCCGAGGATGCCGTCCGGACCGGGACCGTCTTCCGTGTCGTCCGCGCCGTTCACGAACGCCTGGATCAGCGTCTCGCCGATCTCCCGCGCGTTCTCGAACCGCGGCTGCTCGGAGAAGCCCGTCCAGCTGCCGGCGATCTCGCGGCCGCGGAACCGGTAGTAGGCCACGCCTTTGCGCCCGGAGACGTAGAGGGCGACCTGCTTGCCGTCGGCGCGCAGCCGCGCGATGAGCTGCTCGGTCTGGCGGATCGCGTTGGCGTTGTAGCCACCGCAGAGCCCCCGGTCGCTGGTGACCAGCAGCACCCCGGCCCGGCGGACCGGAGTGCGGGGCACCAGCAGCGGGTGGTCGACGTTGGTGTTGGTCGCCAGTGCCGTCAGCACGCCCGTGATCGCCTCGGCGTAGGGCAGCGACGCGGCGACCCGCTCCTGCGCTTTACCGATGCGGCTCGTGGCGACGAGCTCCTGTGCCTTGGTGATCTTCTTGGTCGACTTGACCGTGCGGATCCTCCGGCGCAGTGCCTGTACCTGACCGGCCATGGCTCAGCCCGACTTCCGGACCTGGCGGGTCACGGTCTCGCGAGCCTGCTCACCCTGCAACGCCTTGGCCGGGGGCTCGTTGAGCGGGCCCTCGGCGCCCTTGACCGAGAAGACCTGCTTGAAGCTCTTGATCGCCTCGGTCAGGCCGTCGATGGTGTCCTGCGGCAGCTTCTTCGACTCCGCGATGGCGCCGATCAGCTCCTTGCGGTTGCTGTGCAGGTACTGCAGGAACTCGCTCTCGAAGCGGCGGATCTCGCCGACCGGCACGTCGTCGAGCTGGCCGGTGGTGCCGGCCCACACCGAGACGATCTGGTCCTCGACCGCGAACGGCGAGAACTGCGGCTGCTTGAGCAGCTCGACCAGGCGGGCGCCCTTGTCCAGCTGGGCCCGCGACGCCTTGTCCAGGTCGGAGGCGAAGGCCGAGAAGGCCTCCAGCTCGCGGTACTGGGCGAGGTCCAGCCGCAGGCGGCCGGCGACGTCCTTCATGCCCTTGACCTGGGCCGAGCCGCCGACGCGGGACACCGAGGTGCCGACGTTGATGGCGGGCCGCACGCCCTGGTTGAACAGGTCGGACTCGAGGAAGACCTGGCCGTCGGTGATCGAGATGACGTTGGTCGGGATGTACGCCGAGATGTCGTTGGCCTTGGTCTCGATGATCGGCAGACCGGTCATCGAGCCGCCGCCGAGCTCCTCGGACAGCTTCGCGCAGCGCTCCAGCAGCCGGGAGTGCAGGTAGAAGACGTCGCCCGGGTACGCCTCACGACCCGGCGGGCGGCGCAGCAGCAGCGACACGGCGCGGTAGGCCTCGGCCTGCTTGGTCAGGTCGTCGAAGACGATCAGGACGTGCTTGCCGCCGTACATCCAGTGCTGGCCGATGGCCGAGCCGGCGTAGGGCGCGAGGTACTTGAAGCCGGCCGGGTCGGACGCCGGGGAGGCGACGATGGTGGTGTACTCCATCGCGCCCTGCTCCTCGAGGATCCCGCGGGTGGCGGCGATCGTCGAGGCCTTCTGACCGATGGCGACGTAGATGCAGCGGACCTGCTTCTTCGGGTCGCCGGACTTCCAGTTGTCACGCTGGTTGATGATCGTGTCGAGGGCGACCGTGGTCTTGCCCGTCTTGCGGTCACCGATGATCAGCTGGCGCTGGCCCCGGCCGATGGCGGTCATGGCGTCGATCGCCTTGATGCCGGTCTGCAGGGGCTCCTTGACGGGCTGGCGGGCCATGACGTTGGGCGCCTGCAGCTCCAGCTCGCGGAAGCCCTCGTTGGCGATCTCGCCGCGGTCGTCGATCGGCTCGCCGAGCGGGTTGACCACGCGGCCCAGGAAGGCGTCGCCGACCGGGACCGAGAGCACCCGGCCGGTCCGCTTGACCTGCTGACCTTCCTCGATGCCCTCGAAGTCGCCGAGGACGACGACACCGATCTCGCGGACGTCCAGGTTGAGCGAGACGCCGAGCGTGCCGTCCTCGAACTCGAGCAGCTCGTTGGCCATCGTCGAGGGCAGACCCTCGACCTGGGCGATACCGTCGCCGGCGTACGAGACGACGCCGACCTCCTCGCGGGAGATCCGTGAATCAACGGACGACACGTAGCGCTCGAGTGCGCCCCGAATGTCGTCCGAGGAGATGGTCAGCTCGGCCATTCCTCAACCTTCTATCTAGATAAATCAAGCTTCGGGGATTATTTGGCGAGCGCCGTCTTCGCCTCAGCGAGACGACGTGACACCGTGCCGTCGTAGAGGTCCGAACCGACCTTGACCCGCATGCCTCCGATGATCCGCGGATCGACGTCGATCTTGAGAGAGACCTCTCGACCGTACAGCGCGGCGAGACGTGCTGCCAGGCGCTGCTCCTCACCGTCGGTGAGCGCGACCGCGGTGGTCACGTAGGCCACCGAGTGGTCGCGCTGCTTCGCGGCCAGCTCGATGAGGCGGGTCAGCGAGCTGTCGAAGCCCCGGCCGCCGAACCCGGCGACCGCCAGCTCGGCCAGCCGGACCGTGGCGGGCTTGGCCTTGCCTTCCAGCAGGTCCCGGATCAGCTGGGCCCGGGCGCCGGCCGGCGCGGTGGTGTCGGCGAGCGCCGCGGCGAGCCGGGAGTCGCCGGAGGCGACCTGACCGAACCGGAACAGCTCGTCCTCGACGTCGCCGAGGTCGCCGGCGCGGTCGACGCCGGACAGCTCCGCGGTGACGCCGAGCAGCTCGACGCCGTCCAGCATCGCGCCCGGCCCGGACCAGCGGCCCGAGACCAGGGTCACGAGGAGCTCCAGCGCCTCGTCGCTGACCTTGCCCGACAGCACGGACCGCAGCAGGGCGGCGTGGTCGTCGCTGGAGCGGCCGGGGTCGGCCAGTGCGCGGCGCAGCCGCGGCTCGCGCCGCAGCAGGCCGGCCACCGAGAGGATCTCCTCGGCGACCACACCGATCCGCTGAACGTCAGCGCTCGCCGCGAATGCGGCGAGCTTGTCGGCAGCGGCCCCGTAGGCCTCCCGGTTGATGGTGTCCATCAACGCCGCCCGGCGGTGCCGGCGGCACCGTCACCGATCTCGTCGAGGAACCGCTCGACCGTGCCACGGCGGCGGGCCTCCTCCTCGAGAGACTCCCCGACGATCCGGCCGGCCAGGTCGACCGCGAGCGAGCCGATCTCGGCGCGCAGCTGGCGGACGATGGTCTGCCGCTCGGTCTGCAGGGCCTCACGACCGGCCGCGATGATGCGGTCGCTCTCCTCCCGGGCCTTCGCGAGGATGTCCTCACGGATGCCCGTGGCGTCGGCGCGCGCCTCGTCACGGATGCTGGCCGCCTCGGTGCGAGCCTCGGCGAGCTGCTGCTTGTACTGCTCCAGCAGCCGGTTGGCCTCGGCCTGCGCCTCCTCGGCGCGCTTGATGCCACCCTCGATCGCGTCGACCCGTGCGCGGAAGGTCTCCTCCATGCGCGGGAAGACGAACTTCATCAGCACGAAGCACAGGATGCCGAAGGCGACGAGGCCGACGACGATCTCCTGCCAGATCGGGATGATCGGGTTGTGTTCGGCTCCCGATTCAGCCAGGAACTGCAGCATGGGAAACCTCCCGCTTCAGGTGTAGGTGGAGGCGGGTGGCTTACTTGAAGACGAAGCCGAAGGCGATGCCGAGCAGGGCGAGCGCCTCGACCACGGCGAAGCCGAGGAACATGTAGGTGCGGGTCAGACCGGCCGACTCGGGCTGACGAGCCGTCGCCTGGATGTACGAAGCGAAGATGATGCCGACGCCGATGCCGGGGCCGATGGCGGCGAGGCCGTAGCCGATGGCGCTGAGGCTGCCGTTGACTGCTGCCAGGTCCATGTGGAATTCCTCCTGAGATCTCGCGTGACGTTCACGCGGGACAACTGAAAAAGGGTGGTGCGTTCGCTGTCGATTCCGAAGCGGGGGGTGCGGCTCAGTGCTCGTCGGCGAGGACGCCCGCCAGGTAGTTGGCCGTCAGCAGCGTGAAGACATAGGCCTGCAGCGCCGCGATCAGCAGCTCGAAGAAGGTGAGGCCGATGGTCATCGCCCACGAGACCAGCGAGATCGGCTTGAGGAACAGGCTGTCCGCGTTGAACAGCGCGAAGCCGCCGAGCGTGAAGACCAGCAGCAGCATGTGCCCGGCGAACATGTTGGCGAACAGACGCAGGGCGAGCGTGACCGGCTGGAGAATGAAGGCCTGCAGGAACTCGATCGGGATCAGCAGGAACTGCATGTACCACGGGGCGGGCAGGTAGACGGCGTGCTTGATGTAGCCGGCGAACCCGTGCTTCTTGACGCCCTGGTACAGGTACAGCCCGTAGGTGCAGAGCGCCAGGGCGGCCGGGAACGAGATGTGCGCCATCGGCGAGACCTGGATGAACGGGATGATCGAGAAGACGTTGCCGACCAGGATGAAGCAGAACAGCGACGCGAGGTATGGCGCGAACCGCAGCCCATGGTGGCCGATGACGTCCTTGGCGACGCCTTCCCGCACGAACCCGTAGATCGACTCGGCGAGCCACTGCTTCTTGGTCGGCACGATCTTGGGGTCACGGTAGGAGACCAGGAAGTAGATGAGCACCAGCGCCATGGCCAGCCACAGGAACAGGCTGAACTTGGTCAGCCACTCCACACCGAGGTGGGGAGGGAAGATGTCTTCCACGCTGGGCGGGAAAGGCGTCTCCGCCAAAACCAGACCGCTCACCACGTCCCTCTCGTTATCAATTCAACTGGTCGTCAGGCGCCAAGGCGCTTGACGACCAGGTAGATGCCGCCAGCGGCGCCGAGCACACACCCGATCGCCGTGGCGATGCCTCCGGCGTTGAGCCACTCGTCGACCAGCCAGCCGACGAAGCCCCACACGGCTATGCCCGAAATGAGGTATCCGACGGCGGCCCAACCTTCGTTGGCGCCACTCGATCCGGACTGCTTGGGTGTCTGGTTACCGGCCATGACGCGGTGACCATATCAGCCTGCCGGGAGCACCCGTGCATCGACCCCCGCGTGCTCGTCGCGCGGGGGTTGCTCTCAGGGCCGGGTTGCCTTCAACCGACGGCCGTCAACGTTACTACGCCCATCACTCGGCGGACGTCAATTACACGACTGATGCGTGAGTGAATGTTGCGCACGGTCACTCCCAGAGGGTTTGCTGAACCCCAAGGATAACAATGCGTACGGGAGTGATGACCTTGCGCAACACCGTCATCGCGTTTTTCTTGATTCTGGCCGCCATCGTGGTCACCAAGACCGGGACCGGCGGCACACCGCGGACCGCCTCAGGTAACGCCGGCGGTGACGGCGGCGGGCCCGTCGTGTGTTCGGTTTCACCGCAGCGACCGGCGGCGAAGGACGGCAGGATCGTCGCCGCCGCCCAGTTCCGCTGCGACTCCCCCGGCCCCGACAGCCTGACCGTCACCGTCCACCTGCAGCGCAACGACGGTGGAACCTGGACCACAGTGGCGAAGGACACGTCCGCCAGCGGCTCGGTCCAGACGACCCGGGAGGCGTCCGCGGAGGCGAGGACCCGGCGGGTCGGCGCCGCCTGCGCGGGCGGCACGTTCCGCACCCTGGTCGAGGCGTCGGTCGTCGACGGCAGGCGCCGCACCCCGCTGTCGAAGACCAGCGGCGAGCGCAGGAACCCCTGCTAGGAGGGCTCGATCTCGACGTACGGAATCTTGGCCCGCCAGAGCCAGACGGCCTGCGCGGCGACCCACACCAGGGTCCCGGCGATCACCAGCACCCCCAGCCAGGGCAGCCCGCCCCAGTCGGTGCCCGCCACGAACCACATGACCACGCCGATGATCGCGAACTTCAGGATGTAGGTGCCGAGCGCCACCGGCATGAGCAGGTGCCGGGCCCGCAGGTCGGTCACCGCGATGACCAGGCTCGACAGCGTGTAGCTCAAGGCCACCAGGCCGACGCCGGCGAGTGCGCCGAGCGCGCCGTCGGCGCCGTCGCGCCAGCCGGCCAGTGGCGCGACGACCACGAGCAGGATGCCCATCGCGATCAACGCGGTGCGCAGGTGCTGCAGTCGCTTCTTCACAATGGAGCAGGATACGCCGGGAACCGCCCGACCAGCTCGGTCACCCGGTCGCGGACCGGCTCGCCGCGCACCGCGGCGCCGATCAACGCGGCGATCTGCGCCATCTCCGCCTCGCCCATCCCCTGCGTCGTCACCGACGGCGTGCCGACCCGCACGCCGGAGGCGGTCATCGGCTTCTCCGGGTCGTACGGGATGGCGTTCTTGTTGAGCGTGATCCCGGCGGCGTCGCAGCGCTCCTCGGCCTCGCGGCCGGTGATCCCCAGCCCGCGCAGGTCGATCAGGGCGAGGTGGGTGTCGGTGCCGCCGGACACCGGGCGCATCCCCTGCTCCTGCAGCCCGGCCGCCAGCGCCCGGGCGTTGCGCACGACCTGACCGGCATAGTCGGCGAACGCCGGCTGCGCGGCCTCGTGCAGCGCGACCGCCTTCGCCGCGACCGCGTGCATGAGCGGGCCGCCCTGGGTGAACGGGAAGACCGCCTTGTCGATGCGCTGCGCGAGGCTCTCCCGGCACAGCAGCATGCCGCCGCGGGGACCGCGCAGCACCTTGTGCGTCGTGCAGCTGACCACGTCGGCGTGCTCGACCGGCGACGGGATCGCCTTGCCCGCGACGAGGCCGATGAAGTGCGCCGCGTCGACCATGAGATACGCGCCGACCTCGTCGGCGATCGCCCGGAAGCGGGCGAAGTCGATCGGCCGCGGGTACGCGGTCGCCCCGCAGATGATCATCGCCGGCCGGTGCGTCAGGGCGAGCTCGCGCACCTCGTCGTAGTCGATCAGCTCGTCGTCGCGGCGCACCGGGTAACCGACGGTGTTGAACCACTTCCCGGAGAAGTTGACCTTGCTGCCGTGGGTCAGGTGCCCGCCGTGCGGCAGCTCCATCGCCAGGACCGTGTCGCCCGGCATGAGCAGCGCCGCGTACGCGGCGAGGTTGGCGCTCGCGCCGCTGTGCGGCTGCACGTTGGCGTGCTCGGCGCCGAACAGCGACTTGGCCCGCTCGACCGCGAGCTCCTCGGCCCGGTCGACGGCGGCGCACCCGCCGTAGTAGCGGCGGCCCGGGTACCCCTCGGCGTACTTGTTGGTCAGCGTCGAGCCGAGCGCGGCGAGCACCGCCGGCGACGTGAAGTTCTCACTGGCGATGAGCTGCAGCCCGCCGCGCAGGCGCTCCAGCTCGTCAAGGACGACGTCGGCGATCTGTGGGTCCGTGTCGCGGAGCGCGTCGAAGTCCGGCCCCCAGTACGTATCGCCCATGAAACGAGTCTAGGGTGCATCGGCGCAGGGTAAGCATGAAGTCATGCGATGCCTGGTGACCGGCGCGACCGGATACGTCGGCGGGCGCCTGGTGCCCCGCCTGCTCGCCGCGGGCCATGAGGTGCGGTGCCTGACCCGCGACCCTCGGCGGCTGCGGGACGTGCCGTGGGCGCACCAGGTGGAGATCGCCACCGGCGACGTCGCCCGCGACGAGGGCCTGGCCGACGCCATGCGCGACGTCGACGTCGTCTACTACCTGGTCCACGCGCTCGGGCAGGCGGCCTTCGAGGACATCGACCGGCTCAGCGCGCTCAACCTCGCCGTCGCCGCGCTCGACGCGGGTGTCGGGCGCATCGTGTACCTCGGCGGCCCCAGCCCGGACGAGCGCGCCTCGGCGCACCTGCGCTCCCGCGGCGAGGTCGCCGGCATCTTCCTGCGCAGCGGCGTGCCGACCGTGGTGCTGCGCGCCGCCGTCATCATCGGCTCGGGCTCCGCGTCGTTCGAGATGCTGCGGTACCTCACCGAACGGCTGCCCGTCATGGTCACACCAAGCTGGGTGCGCAACCGCATCCAGCCGATCGCGATCCGCGACGTCCTGCGGTACCTGGTCGCCGCCGCCACCGTCTTCCCCGTGCAGCTCAACCGGGCCTTCGACATCGGCGGCCCCGACGTGCTCACGTACGCCGACATGATGCACCGTTACGCCCGCGTCGCCGGCCTGCGCCGACGGGTCCTGCTGCCCGTACGGCTGCTGACGCCTTGGCTCTCGTCGCACTGGGTCGGCCTGGTCACGCCGGTGCCGAACCGCATCGCCCGCCCGCTCGTCGGCAGCCTCATCCACGAGGCGGTCTGCCACGAGCATGACATCGCGCAGTACGTGCCCGACCCGCACGACGGCCTCACCGGCTTCGACCTCGCCGTCCAGCTCGCCCTGCGCAAGATCCGCGACGCCGACGTGGAGACCCGCTGGGCCAACGCGGTCCTGCCCGGCGCGCCCAGCGACCCGCTACCGACCGATCCCGCGTGGTCGGGCGGCTCGGTGTACCGCGACGACCGCACCCGAGCCGTCGACGCCCCGCCGGAGCTCCTGTGGCGGGTCATCGAGGCGATCGGCGGCCAGAACGGCTGGCACTCCTTCCCCCTCGCCTGGTCCGTCCGCGGCTGGCTGGACCGCCTGGCCGGCGGCGTCGGCCTGCGCCGCGGCCGCCGCGACCCGCACCGCCTCTACGTGGGAGAGGCGCTGGACTTCTGGCGGGTCGAGGAGATCGTGCCGGGCTCGCTGCTGCGCCTGCGCGCCGAGATGAAACTGCCGGGGCAGGCCTGGCTGGAGATGCGGGCCACCCTCGACGAGCACGGCCACACGGTGTACGAGCAACGCGCCGTCTTCCTGCCCCGCGGCCTGGCCGGGCACCTGTACTGGCTGGCGGTGGCGCCTTTCCACGCGTTCATCTTCGGCGGTATGGCCCGGAACATCGCCCGCTCCGCGGAGCGCGTCCCTGCCGCCCTGTCAGCGGAGACGGTGAGCGGCTGACGGCATCCCTACGGCTGGACGCGCCGGGTGGCGCCGTGGCTGGTCGCCGCCGGCTTCACGTGCTCGCGGTCTCACGTGCTCGCGCGCAGGTTGCGGCTGGCCGTCGCCGCTGACGGGCCGTGGCACCGGTCAACGGCTGAGCAGGGCGGCACTCAGGGGTCTGGTGAGCGCCTGGATCTGGTCGGCGACGACGCCGAACACGTCGTCGGGGCGCCCCCACGGGTCCGCGAGGTCGTCTTCGTCGCGGGGTTCGTCGCCCGCCTCGGCGCGCGCCTTGTCGACCAGGTCGACCAGGGCGACCCCGCGCGCGTACACCGAGTCGGCGTCACGCCCGGCCGGCGGCAGGCCGGCGGACCCAGCCGGCAGCTCGGCGGTCACCGTCGGCAGCAGGCGGGCGAACTGGCCCCACACGAACGTGCGAGCCGCCGCGTCAGGGCGCAGCGACACGACGAAGTCGACCTGTTCGGCGGTCGCGGTCAGTACCAGATCCGACGCGTCGACGTGCTCGGCCAGCAGCTTGCGGGCGCGGAAGCCGGCCGTGTCGCCGCCGCGGGCGAGGACCTGGCGGGCGGCCTGCGGGTCCATCGGCTCGCCGGCGTGCCAGCCGCCGGTGCCGGCGCCGTGGACGTAGACCAGGTCGGGCTGCGCGCCAAGGGCCACCAGGTCGGCGACGAGCAGCCGCTCGGCCATCGGCGAGCGGCAGATGTTGCCCATGCAGACGCACAGGATGCTGAACGGCGCCAAGCCGTCAGTCATCAGAGCCTCCATCAGTCATCGAAGGCCGACGCCGGAGAAGGCCGGCGCCCGGCCGGGGTAGGCCAACCGTCAAGCCGCCAGCCGCCGTCAGTGAAGACGCCGTCAGTCAGTCGTCGAGGCCGATGAGGCCGGGCACGACCTCGCGCAGCTTCTCGATCGGGATGGCGCCGGCGCGCAGGACGCGGTGCTCGCTGTTGGTCACCGAGATGATCGTGCTGGCGACCGGCTCCGGGCACGGGCCGCCCTCCAGGTAGACGCTCACCGAGTACCCGAGCTGGTCACGGGCCTCGGCGGCGGTTTCGGCCGCCGGCTGGCCCTGCTTGTTGGCCGACGAGACGGCCATCGGGCCGGTCTCGCGCAGCACCTCCAGCGCGATCGGGTGCAGCGGCATGCGCACCGCGACCGTGCCGTCGCCGCCGCCGAGGTCCCACTGCAGGCTTGGCGCGTGCTCCACGACGATCGTCAGCGCGCCCGGCCAGAAGGCGTCGACGAGGTCGCGGGCCGCCTGCGGCAGGCCGAAGACCAGGCCGTCGAGGGTGTGCCGGGACCCGACCAGCACCGGCACCGGGGCGGTGCTGCCCTTGGCGTTGTTGAGCGCGGTGACGGACCAGGACTTGAACGCGTCGGCGCCGATGCCGTAGACCGTGTCGGTCGGCAGGACGACCAGGTCGCCGCGGCCCACCGCCTCGATCGCGGCGGCGATCCCGCGATCGCGCTCGGCAAGCTGGCTGCAGTCGTAGAGCATCACGCGGCTAGTCTGCCACTCGCCTGGCGGTGACGAAGCGCGGGCGCCCGGCCAGATCCCGGTGGTCGGTCACGCCGGTGAAGCGGGACGTGCCGCGGATCAGCGCCGGCAGCGACTCGCCCTGGCTGTCGTCATGTTCGATGCCCAGCCACCCGCCGGGGCGCAGCAGGGCCGCGGCCCGGCCGACGAGGCCCGGCATGAGCGCGAGACCGTCGGCGCCGGCGAACACGGCGTCGTGCGGGTCGTGCGCGGCCACCTCGACGTCGACCGGCGCACCCTCGGGCACGTACGGCGGGTTGCTCACCACCAGGTCGACCGTCCCGTCGAGCTCGCGCAGGGTGGCCGGGTCGGTCACGTCGCCCTCGACCACCCGGACGTCCGGCGCCAGGCGCTCCACGTTGCGCCGCAGCCAGCGCAGCGCGGCAGGGTCGCGCTCCACGCAGTACACCTCGGAGCCCTCACGCCACAGGGCGATCGCGATCGCTCCGGAGCCGCCGCAGAGGTCCACGATCCTCGTTCTCCGCTGGTGTACGACCACAGCCGCCCACTCTACGAGCAGCTCCGTCTCGAACCGTGGGACGAAGACCCCTGGACCGACCGCGATCTCGTGCCCGTGGAACGGCGCCGTCCCCGTCAGGTGCTGCAACGGAATCCGTGCCGCGCGGCGCGTGACGAGCGCGTCGAGCTCGGCCCGCTGCCGCGGGTCCGGCGGCGGCGCGGTGAGCAGGCGTGACCTGGGCACCCCCAGCACGTGCGCGGCCAGCAGCTCCGCGTCGACCCTCGGCGAGGCCACCCCGGCACCGTGAAGGACCCGGGCCGCGGCCGTGATCACCGCCGAAAGCGTGGGCAACTGTGGTCCGGGCATGTCATCTTCGGTGCTGTGCACCCCATAATCATGGGGCGCGCGAAAGGAGGGCCCGATGGCGGTGGCAGACCGCACGTCGGAGCTGACCCGCGCCCGGCGACTGATCTTTGACGACCGGCTCGGTGAGGCGATGACGGTCATCGACCGTGTCCTCGACGGTGACCAGTCGCCGCACGACCGCGTCGAGGCGCTCACGCTTCGGCTCATCGCACTGATCAACCTGGGCCGGGCCGAGGACTATCCCGCCGCCCTCGACACGGCGCTCGCGGCCGCCCGCCAGGTGCAGGATCCCGCGCAGTACGGTGAGCTGCAGGCCCTCGCCGCGATCGTCGCCCTGCGCGCCGGCTCCCTCGACCGTTGCGTGCGCGCGCTGGTGCACGGCTCCCGCGCGCTCGGCGCCGTCGAGCTGACCGACGAGGCCACCGCGTGGGGCTGGCACAACCTGGCGATGGCGTATTCGTACACCGGCTTCCACGACCACGCGAACGCAGCGATGGAAAAGGCCCGCGAGGTCGCCGCCGAGGTGGGCGTGGAGACCGCCAACACCGACTTCGCCACCCCGCAGATCCGCCTGCTGCACGCGGTCGAGCTCGACCATCGCGGCGACAGCGAGGGCTGCCAGCGCATCCTGCGTGACGTCGTCATGGACCTGGAGCGCAAGCACAAGGACAACGACCTCGACAGGCTGCGCCCGATCGCCCGCGGCGCCCTCGGGTATGCGGTGCTGCGCCTGGGCACCCTCGGCATCCAGGGCCTCGTCACCGACGTCGACCCGTGGCCGCTGCTGGAGTCCGCCGGCATGTCCACCCGCGCCCGGGACCTGCGGACCCTCGGCGCCGTATGCAAGGCGATCGCCGAGCGCCGCCCGATCGAGGCCGTCGCCCGCCTGGAGACCGCCCACGTCAGCGACGACTCCCTCGGCGCCGCCGAGCAGCACCGCCTGCGTGCGCTCGCCCACCTGGGCACCGGCGACTACCGGACCGCGTACCACGCCGACCGCAACGCCTTCCGGGTCGCCAACAGCCACTCGGACCGCCTGCGCGACCTCTTCGTCGAGGGGGTCGCCGCGCTGCTGGACCACGAGGACCTGGTCCGCCGGGTCGACTTCCACCGCGGCGAGGCGCAGACCGACCCGCTGACCGGCCTGCCCAACCGCCGGTACCTGGAGGAGCACGTCACCAAGCTGGTCTCCGCCGGCGGCCACGCCGTCCTCGGCGTCTGCGACCTGGACGGCTTCAAGCAGGTCAACACTCGGCACGGGCACCTCTCCGGCGACCTCGTCCTGCAACGCGTCGCCGGCGTGCTCAACCGTGTCATGCGCAAGGGTGACTTCGTGGCCCGCTACGGCGGCGACGAGTTCGTCGTCGTCCTGCCCACCACCTCGGCCGCCGAGGCCCGCGAGATCCAGCGCCGCATCGTGGCCGCCGTTGCCGCCGAGGACTGGCACGCCCTGGTCCCCGGCACCCCGGTCGGCGTCACGATCGGCTGGGCCGGCCTGTCGGGCGAGGACTTCCAGACGGTCGCCGAGGCCTTCGAGGCCGCCGACCACGCGATGCTGCGCGCCAAGACCCCCAGGCCTCGAGCGGCCTCGTAGGCGCCGGCGACGGCCGACACTGTACCGTTCCCGCACGCCGGACCGCACAAGTCCGATATTTCGGACTTGTGCGGGGGAGCTGGGTATCCGGAGGCCGTACATCAAGGCTCCGGTGAACGACGTGGTCAGGACCGCTTCGTTCCCGCTCGAACCGGGGCAGCAATGCCCGCGCCGTGAAGCGACACGAGCGGCGGCGGAAGGACAGTCAGCGCACGGAGTGCAGGATGCGGGCGTTCTCCTCGCGGATGCGGGCACGCTCCTGGTCGGCGCAGACCGCGGCCCACGCGTTGGCCTTGGCGGTGGGGACGCGATCGGCGCCCAGCATCGACAGTCCGACCTTGTAGATGAGGTCGGCGGCTGTGCCGACCACGACGCGAGGAGCTGCGGACAGGTCGACGGGCGACGATGGCATGGCGTCCCTCCGGTTGATCGGGTCGGCAGCGTGATCACGATCGGTAAGCTCGTTCGGGTCGAAACGCTACCTGACTTCAGCCTGCCCGTGCATCGTTTCCGCTATGTGACGTCTGAGTTAGACCCGCGTCACCCTCGGCTGAGCTGGTCGTCACCCGCGAGGCGGGCCTTGCGGTCGGCGTCTGCCAGGGCGTCCAGGACGCCGTCGAGGTCACCGGCCATGGCCAGGTCGAGGTTGTACGCCGTGTAACCGATCCGATGGTCGGAGATCCGATTCTGCGGATAGTTGTACGTCCGGATCCGCTCGGACCGGTCGACCGTGCGCACCTGCGAACGGCGGGCGTCGCCGGCCGCGGCCGCCGCCTGCTCCTCGGCGAGGGCGGCCAGCTTGACCTTGAGCATGCGCATCGCGCGGTCCTTGTTCTGCAGCTGGGAGCGCTCGTTCTGGCAGGACACGACGATGCCGGTCGGCAGGTGGGTGATGCGGACCGCCGAGTCGGTCGTGTTGACGCTCTGCCCGCCGGGGCCGGAGGAGCGGAAGACGTCGATGCGCAGGTCGCCGGCGTCGACCTCGATCTCGCCGGCCTCCTCGATCTCGGGGGTGACCAGGACGCCGGCGGCGCTGGTGTGGATGCGGCCCTGGGACTCGGTGGCCGGCACCCGCTGCACGCGGTGCACGCCGCCCTCCCACTTGAGCCGGGACCAGACGCCGTTGCCGGCCTCGGGGATGCCCTTGGTCTTGATCGACACGGCGACGTCCTTGAAGCCGCCGAGGTCGGACTCCTGCGAGTCGAGCAGCTCGGTCTGCCAGCCGTGGCGTTCGGCGTACCGCAGGTACATGCGCAGCAGGTCGCCGGCGAACAGCGCGGACTCCTCGCCGCCCTCGCCGGCCTTGATCTCCAGGATGATGTCCTTGGCGTCGTTGGGGTCGCGCGGGGCGAGCAGCTCGGCGAGGCGCTCCTCCAGGTGCGGGATACGCGCCTCCAGGTCGTCGGCCTCCCCGGTGAACGCCGGGTCCTCGGCGGCCAGCTCGCGCGCGGCCGCGAGGTCCTCGCGCGTGGCGTCGAGCTCGCCGGCCATCTTCGCGATCGGCGACAGCTCGGCGAAGCGCCGGCCGGTCTTGCGGGCCAGGGCCTGGTCGGCGTGGATGCCCGGGTCGGCGAGCTTCTGCTCGAGCTCCTGGTATTCGGCGAGCAGGCTCTGCAGGCGCTGCCCGGAGGAGGT
Source organism: Dactylosporangium sp. NPDC050688 (assembly GCF_040654515.1). Lineage (NCBI taxonomy): Bacteria > Bacillati > Actinomycetota > Actinomycetes > Micromonosporales > Micromonosporaceae > Dactylosporangium > Dactylosporangium sp. NPDC050688. The sequence goes on along the minus strand of NZ_JBFAIC010000046.1, from coordinate 73,856 downwards.
GTCGGTGCTCATGTCTCGCGCCCCAAAAGGAAGAAACCAAAAGGAAGAAAACGGCCAGGAACGGAGTCGGCGCCCGCACCGGACCCCGCGCGACGGGGTGGTGCGGGCGCCGGACGTGCAGCTACTTGGCGGTTTCGGCCTTCTTGGCCGCAGCCTTCGCGTACTTCTGCTGGAACTTCGCGACCCGGCCGGCGGTGTCGAGGACGCGCTGCTTGCCCGTGTAGAACGGGTGGCAGACGGAGCACGTCTCCACGTGGATCGTGCCGCCCTTGGCGGTGCTGCGGGTGGTGAAAGCGTTACCGCAGGAACAGGTGACCTCGGTGGTCACGTACTGCGGGTGGATGTCCGGCTTCATGGCCGCGGTCCTTTCGTCAAGTGGTCGCCGGGTCGCCGTGAGGCGTGAACCGGAACCGGGATGGCCGTCGGTCAAGTCTGCCATGAGCGGGTCACGGCACCTCAACCGGTGTCTGCAACGCCCGGGAGGGGGCGGGCATTCCCGGCGTCCAGGTCCGCGCCGCGAGCGGCCCACGGCGGCGGTCCACCGGGAACAACCGCCGCGGCTGTGGTGACGAACGCCACCACGCTGCAAGCCGGGGGCGTCGTCCCGGCGGCGCCGGCCGCTGCCCCATATTGCCGTCGCGTTCGCGAGCGCGGCTCACCTACCCTGACCCGTGCTATGAGCCTGCACATCGACGCACTGTGTGACCCGGCGCTGCTGGCCGAGATGGCCCGCGGCGGATACCTGCGCACCCAGCGCCACCCCTCGCTGCCCCTGCTGATCCACAACTACTCCGAGAAGGCGCAGTACGAGAACGTCTGGAACGCCGCGACACTGGCGTGCCGGGGGCTGATCGTGCACGCCGAGACCGGCGAGGTGCTGGCCCGGCCGTTCACGAAGTTCTTCAACCACGGCCAGCCGGGCGTGCCCGAGATGGACTTCGACGGGCCGGTGCGGGTCACCGACAAGGCCGACGGCTCGCTGGGCATCATGTACCCGACGCCGGACGGCTGGGCGTTCGCGACCCGCGGCTCGTTCGACTCGGAGCAGGCGCGGCACGCGACGGCGGTGTTCCGCGAGCGGTACGCGTCGCGCTTCACGCCGCCCGCCGGCCGCACGGTGCTCGTGGAGATCATCTACCCGGCGAACCGGATCGTGCTGGACTACGACGGCCTCGACGACCTCGTGCTGCTCGGCGCGGTCGACATCGCCACCGGCCGCAGCCACGGCCCGGAGGCGGTGCCCGGCTGGCCCGGCCCGGTCGTCGACACGTTCGGGCACCCGACGCTCGCCGACGCGCTCGCCGCACCGCCGCGGGACAACCGCGAGGGGCTCGTCGTGCACTTCACCGTCCCTGACACCAGACTGAAGATCAAGTATTCGGAGTACGTGCGGCTGCACCGGATCGTCACCGGGCTCAACGCCCGGGTCGTGTGGGAGGCGGTCGGCGACGGCACCCTCGACGCGCTGCTGGAGCCGCTGCCCGACGAGTTCCACGCGTGGGCCACGAAGATCGCCGACGGGCTGCGCGCGGAGGCGGCGGCGCTCGCCGCGGAGGTCGAGGCCGCGTACGAGACGACGGTCGCGTCGCTGCAGGACGGCTGGGGCCGTAAGGAGTTCGCCATGGCGATCGCGAGGCACCCGGCGCGCAGCATGCTGTTCCTGCGGCTGGACGACCGGGACTACCGGGGCCTGCTGTGGCAGCGGGTCCGGCCCAAGGCGACGGAGGAGGAGAGCTGATGGCGTCGCTGACCATCACCCGGGGTCTGCCGGCGTCGGGCAAGACCACCTGGGCCAAGGAGCAGGGGCTGGTCCGGGTGAACCGCGACGACCTACGCCGCATGATGCACGGCGGCCGGGTCGCCGACGACGCGCTGCGCGGCCGGGCCGAGCGGGAGGTCACCCAGGCCCACCACGCGGCGATCGACGCGCTGCTGCTCGGCGGCGCCGACGTGGTCTGCGACGACACGAACCTGCGCGGCCGGGTGGTGCGCGAGCTCGCCGAGCTGGCCGCGAAGCACGGCGCGTCGTTCGTGGTGCGCGACTTCACCGACGTGCCGGTCGACGAGTGCGTCCGGCGCGACGCGCTGCGCGAGGGCGACGGCCACGTCGGCGAGGAGGCGATCCGGTCGATGCATCAGCGGTACCTGGCCGGCCGCGCTCTGCCGCTGCCGCTGCCGGTGCTCGACACCGTTGGTGTCACGTACGAGCCGCCGCCGGACGCGCCCCGGGTCGTGCTCGTCGACATCGACGGCACGGTCGCGCTGATCGACGGCCGCAGTCCGTACGACGTCAGCCGGGTCCGCTTCGACCTGCCGAACGTGCCGGTCATCGCGGCGGTCCGGGCCATGCACGCGGCGGGGCACGAGATCGTGTTCTGCTCGGGCCGTACCGACGACTGCCGCGACGACACGGTGGCCTGGCTGGAGGAGCACGTGGGCGTGCCCTACACGGGCCTGTTCATGCGCGCCACCGGCGACCAGCGCCGCGACAGCATCGTGAAGCAGGAGATCTTCGACAAGGAGATCCGCAGCCGCTACCACGTGGTCGGCGTCTTCGACGACCGGCAGCAGGTGGTGCGGATGTGGCGGGCCCTGGGCCTGACCGTCTTCCAGGTCGCGGAGGGCAACTTCTAGCTGAGCGCCTCGGGCTTGTGGACGGCCTCGCGGCCGGTCTTGTCGATCTTCACCACGAACTGCGGCTCGTCCCGGCTCGCCGCGACGGTCCGGCCGGCGGCCTCGGTCCGGCCGGCGGCCTCGGTCCGGCCGGCGGCCTCGGTGCGGCCGGTGATCCTGCGTACGACGGTGCCGTTGACGGTCTTGCCGTGCGACCGCCAGCGCACCTTGTCTCCAGTCGCATATGGCTCCGGGTACCCGAAAGCCCCCGCGGGACACGTCCCACGGGGGCTTTCGCGGCTGCCTTACTCGCCCGGTGTGGTCTGGGCGATCTGCATGAGGAACTCGACGTTGGTCCGGGTCTTCTTCAGCCGGTCCAGCAGCAGGTTGAGCGCCTCCTGCGAGTCGAGGGCGTGCAGCACCTTGCGCAGCTTGATGACGATCGCGAGCTCGTCGGGCGCCAGCAGGATCTCTTCCTTGCGGGTGCCGGACGGGTCGATGTCGATCGCCGGGAAGATGCGCCGGTCGGCGATCTTCCGGTCGAGCTTGAGCTCGGCGTTGCCGGTGCCCTTGAACTCCTCGAAGATGACCGTGTCACCGGTCGAGCCGGTCTCGACCAGCGCCGTGGCGATGATCGTCAGCGAGCCGCCGTTCTCGATGTTGCGGGCCGCGCCGAGGAACCGCTTCGGCGGGTACAGCGCCGTCGAGTCGATACCACCGGACAGGATGCGGCCGGAGGCGGGCGACGCGTTGTTGTACGCGCGGCCGAGCCGGGTGATCGAGTCGAGCAGCACGACCACGTCGTGGCCCAGCTCGACGAGCCGCTTGGCCCGCTCGATCGACAGCTCCGCGACCGTGGCGTGGTCCGTCGGCGGGCGGTCGAAGGTCGAGGCGATGACCTCCCCCTTGACCGACCGCTGCATGTCGGTGACCTCTTCGGGCCGCTCGTCGACCAGCACGACCATCAGGTGGCACTCGGGGTTGTTGCGGGTGATCGCGTTGGCGATCGACTGCAGCACCATCGTCTTGCCGGCCTTCGGCGGCGACACGATGAGCGCCCGCTGCCCCTTGCCGATCGGCATGACGAGGTCGATGACGCGGGTGGTCAGGATGTGCGGCTCGGTCTCCAGCCGCAGGCGGTCCTGCGGGTAGAGCGGGGTCAGCTTGTAGAACTCGGGGCGGCGCTTGGCCTCCTCCGGATCCATGCCGTTGACCGTGTCGAGACGCACGAGCGGGTTGTACTTGTCGCGCCGCTGCTCGCCGTCGCGCGGCTGCCGCACGGCACCGGTCACGGCGTCGCCGCGGCGCAGCCCATACCGCTTGACCTGCGACATCGCGACATACACGTCGTTGGAGCCGGACAGGTAGCCGGTGGTGCGCACGAACGCGTAGTTGTCGAGCACGTCGAGGATGCCGGCGACCGGCACCAGGACGTCGTCGTCGCTGACCTGCGGCTCGTTGCCGCCCCGGGCGGCGGCACCCGCGGGCTGCAGCTGGTCGCCGTCGCGGTCACGGCCGCGGCGGCGGTCGCGGAACCGGCTGCGGCGCCCGCGACGGCCGGTGCCGTCGTCGTCGCCGTCGTCCTCGGCCTGGTTGAAGTTGCCGCGCTGGTTGCGGTCGCCGCCGGCGCGGTCGCCACGGTCGCCGGTGTTGCGGTCGGCGCGCTCGGCGCCCCGCTCGCCGCGGTCGTTGCGCTCGGCCCTGTCGGTCCGCTCGGCCCTGTCGGTCCGCTCGGCCCGCTCGCCGCGCTCGGCGGCGCGCTCGGCGGCGCGCTCGGTCCGCTCGGCGCGCTCTGCCCGCTCCGGGCGCTCTGCCCGCTCCGGGCGCTCGGCGCGCTCGGTCCGCTCCGCCCGCTCGGTGGTGGTGGCGGCGGCCCGCTCGGCGCGGCTGGCCCGGGCCGGACGCTCGGTCTTCTCGCCCGCCGGCTTCTCGCCCGCCGGCTCGGCGGACTTCTCCACCACGGCGGACTTCTCGACCGCGGCGGGCGCCTGCTCGGCAGCGTGCGCCTCGGCGGCCGGGGCAGCGGCTGCCGCGGCGGCGCGCGGCTCCGGCGGCCCGGCGGCCCGGGTGGCCCGGCGAGGGGAACGGGCGACCGGCGCCTCGGCGGCGCCCTGCGTGGCGGACGGCCACTCCTGCTCCGGCGCCTCGGTGCGCGCCTCGGCCCGGGCGGTGGTCCGGGCCGGTGCCGCGGCGGCGGCCGGGCGCGAGTCGCCGGACTGACGCTCCTGGATCGCCGTCACGAGCTCGCCCTTGCGCATCCGCGCGGTGCCGGAGATGCCCAACGAGGCGGCCAGGCTCTGCAGCTCAGGCAGCAGCATGCCGGACAGCCCGGTGCCCGAGCGACGCCGACGCGTCGCCCCGGCCTCGGCGCCGTCGGCCTCGACCGCGGCGCGGTCGCTCGAGACATCCGACGTGACGTCGGTGGTGTCGCTCAATGGATTCCTTCCCTCGTTAGGCCGGGATGCCCGGAGACGAGACACGGTGGCCGGGCGGCCCGGGGGCTCCTGCCTCGCTGCGTCAGCGGAGCGGGAGGTGTTGCAGCGCTGTGCGGTGAGCCGGGCGCCACCATCTGCGGCCTGGCCCAGCCGTGCGCGCGCGATCACTGGAGACGCGGGTTGGCGGCCGGGCGTGCGCAAGGGGTGCCACGGAAATCGGAGCACGCCGCCCCGCATGAGATCGCCGCACGGAGCGGCTGCTGTAGGACTAGAGAGTAAACAACTCGCCTAGCCAGCGGCAACAGGGTCCCGATCGGCGTGTTCCAGCGTACCCCACTCCAGGTCAACCCCGGCGAGCGCACCCACCAGATCGACGTCGAGCGGCAGCACCCGCCAGCCGGGCAGCGGCGACGGCGCCCAGCCGCCGCAGGTCAGGGCCAGGACGCTCGGCCCTGCGCCGGAGATGACGGCGGCGACGCCCTCGGCCCGCAGCGACGCGACGAGCTCGGCACTGCCGGGCATGGACGGCGCCCGATATCCTTGGTGCAGCCGGTCCTCGGTCGCCACGAACAGGTGCGACGGATCGACGGTGATCGCATGGACGAGCAGCGCGGCCCGGCCGGCGTTGAGCGCGGCGTCCGCGTGCGGCACGGTCGCCGGGAGCGCGGCCCGGGCCACCTCGGTCAGCCCTCGCTCCTGCGGCACGTAGACGAACGGGCGGATCAGGTCGGCGGGCTCCAGCCGTACCGCCGCCGCACCGGACGCCTCGGTCCAGGCGATGGTCATGCCGCCCAGCAGGCACGGTGCCACGTTGTCAGGATGCCCTTCGAGCTCGGCGGCGATGCGCAGCAGGCCGGCGTCGTCGAGCCGCTCCGCGCCGCCGGTCACGAGGGCGCGGGCGAGACTCACTCCGGCGACGATCGCGGCCGACGAGGAGCCCAGGCCGCGCGCCTGCGGGATGCGGTTGCGGCAGCGCAGGGCGAGGCCGGCCGGGTGCTCCCCCAGCTCGTCGAACACGCGGGTCATCGCCCGCACGACCAGGTGGCTGCCGTCGGTGGGCAGGTCACCGGCGCCTTCGCCACTCACCTCGACGGTCACCCTGCCGCCGGTGACGCGGGCCTCGACCTCGTCGTGCAGCGACAGCGCCAGCCCGAGCGCGTCGAAGCCGGGTCCGAGGTTCGCGCTCGTCGCGGGCACACGGACGGTCGCCGGAGTGAACTGCAGAGCCATGCCGTTCATGAGATCACGCTCCCCGATGCGCCGCCTAAGGTGGGCCGGTGCCGCCCACACTGCAGATTCTGGTCCGCAACCGCGACTTCCGCCGCCTCTTCTCCGCCGACCTGATCGGGCTCGGCGCCGACTGGTTCGTGCAGATCCCGCTGCTGTCGCTGCTGCTGCAGCTGACCGGGTCCGGGGTCTGGGGCGCGCTGGTCCTGGCCGCCGACGTCGGCGTGATCGCGCTGCTGCAACCGTACGCCGGGGTGATCGCCGACCGGTTCGACCGCCGCCGGATCCTGATCACCGCCGAGCTCGCGATGGCCGTGGCGACCCTCGCGCTGCTGCTGGTGCGCACCGCGGCGGCGGCCGGGGCCGCGGTGGCCGCGATCGCGGTGATCGCGGTGGCGAAGGCGTTCTTCGTGCCGGCCGCCTCCGCCGCCCTGCCCAACGTGGTCGACGCCGAGGACCTGCCGGCGGCCAACGCCCTGTCGGGCTCGGCGTGGGGCACGATGCTGGTCGTCGGCGCGTCGCTCGGCGGGGTCGCGTCGGCGCTGGTCGGCCCGTACTGGTGCTTCGGCGTCTCCAGCGCGCTGTGCTTCCTGTCCGCGGTGCAGGTGGCCCGCGTCCACCGCCCGCTGCAGGCCGCGATCGCGGCGGTGAAGCCGGAGGTCGGCGAGGCGGTGCGCTACATCCGCCGGCACCCGCGGGTCGCCTCGCTGGTCACGGTCAAGGCGGCGGTCGGTCTGGGCAACGGCGTGCTGACCACCTTCCCGCTGCTGGCCGCGGTGTACGGGGTCGGCCCCCTCGGCGTGGGCCTGCTCTTCGCGGCGCGCGGGCTGGGCGCGCTCATCGGCCCGTTCGTGCTGCGACGGGTGCTGACCCACCCGTCGTGGCTGCTGCCGGGCCTCGCGGTGTCGATGTCGGTGTACGGCCTGACCTACCTCGCCGTCAGCACCGCCCCCTGGTTCCCGCTCGTGCTCGCCGGCGTCGTCGTGGCGCACCTGGCCGCCGGCGGCAACTGGATGATGTCCAACTTCGCGCTGCAGACCGAGGTGCCCGACGCGCTGCGGGGGCGGGTCTTCGCCACCGACGTCATGCTCGCGCTGCTGTCGGTCGGGGTGTCGCAGCTGATCGTCGGCGGCTTCGTCGACCGCGTCGACCCGCGGCTGCTGATCGCCGTGTGCGGCGCTGTGACGCTCGTCTACGCGGTCGGCTGGGCGGCGGTCACCCGGCGGCTGCATCGTGCGGTATCGTAGTGATATCACTTCGATAGCTGGAGGATGTCATGGAGAGACGAGCGTTCCGCGCACCCGGGTTCCTGATCCTGCTCATCCTGCTGGCCCTGGTCGGCGGGGTCGTCGCCGCCGTGGCCGGGCAGCCCGAGGAGACCGCCGGCGGCGTGAGCGCCATCGCGGTCGTCGTGGCCGCGCTGCTGATGACCGGGTTCACCGTCGTCAACCCGAACGAGTCGCGGGTCGTGCAGTTCTTCGGCCGGTATGTCGGCACCATCCAGACCGCCGGCTTCCACTGGACCGTGCCGTTCAGCTCGAAGCGCCGGGTCTCGCTGCGGGTGCGGAACTTCGAGACCGCCCGCTTGAAAGTTTCCGACGCCGACGGCAACCCGGTCGAGATCGCCGCCGTCGTCGTCTGGCGGGTCGTCGACACGTTCAAGGCCTCCTTCGGCGTCGACGACCACATCTCCTACGTCGCCGTCCAGGCCGAGGCGGCCGTGCGGCATCTGGCCACCAGCTACCCGTACGAGGCCCACGACGACGGCCGCACCAGCCTCCGCGAGGGCACCGTCGTCAGCGAGGAGCTCACCACCGAGCTGTCCGAGCGGGCCGCCCTGGCCGGCGTCGAGGTGCTGGAGTCGCGGATCACCCATCTCGCGTACGCCCCGGAGATCGCCCAGGCCATGCTCGCCCGCCAGCAGGCCAGCGCCATCGTGGGTGCCCGCTTCAAAATCGTCGAGGGCGCCGTCGGCATGGTGCAGAGCGCCCTGGACCGCCTGCGCGAGCTGGAGGTCGTCGAGCTGGACGAGGAGCGCAAGGCCCAGATGGTGGCCAACCTGCTCGTCGTGCTCTGCGGCGACCGCAACGTCCAGCCGGTCGTCAACACCGGCTCGCTGTACAGCTGAGGATCCCCCTCGTGGCCGAACGCAAGAAGCTGCTCCTGCGCCTGGACCCGCAGGTCTACGACGCGGTCGCCCGCTGGGCCGCCGACGACCTGCGCAGCGTCAACGCGCAGATCGAGTTCGCCCTGCGACTCGCCCTCCGCCAGACCGGCCGCGCCCCCCGCCCCTCCGCTACCCCCACCGCCCCCGACGACCCCGACGACCCCGACGACCCGGACTGATGCCAGGACTTGTTGACCTTGGAAGGGTTGACACGTTCTGGCGTGCCAAAGCTTCCAAGGTCAAACTGGCCCCAGGTCCAGCCCATGACGAGTTCGGCCACGGGGTTTGGTCGCGGCCGCCAGGCCGCGTCGCGGCCGGCCACGGCCGCGGTCCGCAACTATCCGCGGACCTGGCAGGGAGGGCCGTCAAGGCCCGACCGGTGGCTGGCGGGAGCGACGGTCCGGACCGCCGCGGACCCGAGCCAGAACAATGATCAGGCCAGGTCGAGGGCCTTCGCGGCGGCGAGGGGGTCGGCGGGGATCGTCGTGGGGGCCGGGGCGGTCGAGATGGCCCACTCGGGGTCCTTCAGGCCGTGGCCGGTGACCGTGCAGACGACCGTCTGGCCGTGCTCGACGAGGCCCTGGGCGCTCGCCTGCAGCAGGCCCGCGACGGAGGCGGCGCTGCCCAGCTCGACGAAGACGCCGACGGAGCGGGCCAGCAGCCGGTACGCCTGCAGGATGTCGCGGTCGGTCACGGCCTGGATGACGCCGCCGGACTCGTCGCGGGCGTCGACGGCCTTGGTCCAGCTGGCCGGGTTGCCGATGCGGATGGCGGTGGCGATCGTCGAGGGCTCGCGCACGACGGCGCCGTTGACGATCGGGGCGGCGCCGGAGGCCTGGAAGCCGAACATGCGCGGGCGGCGGGTGGCGTTGCCGGCGGCGAAGTCCTCCTGGTAGCCCATCCAGTAGGCGCTGATGTTGCCGGCGTTGCCGACCGGGAGGCAGTGGATGTGCGGGGCGTCGCCGAGGCCGGCGACGATCTCGAAGGCGGCCGTCTTCTGGCCCTGGAGGCGGTCGGGGTTGACCGAGTTGACCAGGGAGACCGGGAAGTCGAGGGAGAGCTTCGAGGCCAGCGCGAGGCAGTCGTCGAAGTTGCCGGAGACCTGCAGGAGGCGGGCGCCGTGCACGAGGGCCTGGGCCAGCTTGCCGAGGGCGATCTTGCCGGTGGGGACGAGGACGGCGCAGGTGATGCCGGCGCGGGCGGCGTACGCGGCCGCGGAGGCCGACGTGTTGCCGGTCGAGGCGCAGATGATCGCCTTGGCGCCCTCCTCGACGGCCTTGGAGACCGCGACGGTCATGCCGCGGTCCTTGAACGAGCCGGTCGGGTTGGCGCCCTCGACCTTGAGGTACACGTCGCAGCCGGTCCGCGAGGACAGCTCCGGCGCCGGCAGCAGGGGCGTGTTGCCCTCGTGCAGGGTCACCACCGGGGTCTGCGGCCCGACGGGTAAGCGGTCCCGGAACTCTTCGATCAATCCACGCCACATGGCGCTACTCCCCTTCGACACGCAGGACGCTCGCCACGGCGCGAACGATGTCCAGGGCCCGCAGCTCGGCGACGGTGGCCGCGAGGGCCCGGTCCGCCGCGGCGTGCGTGACGATGACCAGCACGGCCTGGTTGCCGCGGCCCGACTGGTGCACGGTCGCGATGCTGACCCCGTGCTTGGCGAAGACGCCCGCGACGGCGGCGAGCACGCCGGCCTTGTCCGCGACGTCCAGCGAGATGTGGTAGCGGGTGAGCGCGTCGCCGATCGGACGGATCGGCAGGTCGGCATACGCGGATTCCGAGGCGGCATGGGTACCGGCGAGCCGGTTGCGCGACACGGCGACCAGGTCGCCGAGCACCGCGCTCGCGGTGGGCGCGCCACCCGCGCCGCGGCCGTAGAACATGAGCTGGCCGGCGGCCTCGGCCTCGACGAACACGGCATTGAACGCGTCGCCCACGCCGGCGAGGGGGTGGGTCCTCGGGATCATGGCCGGGTGCACGCGGACGGACACCGCGTCGTCGAGCTTGGTCGCGATGCACAGCAGCTTGATCGTGCACCCCATCGCCTTGGCGCTGGCCATGTCGGCGGCGGTGACCTCGGTGATGCCCTCACGGTGCACGTCGGCGGCGGTGACCCGGGTGTGGAACGCCATGGACGCCAGGATCGCGGCCTTGGCGGCGGCGTCGAAGCCCTCGACGTCCGCGGTCGGGTCGGCCTCGGCGTAGCCGAGCGCGGTGGCCTCCTCGAGGGCCTCGGCGAAGCCGGCGCCGGTGGCGTCCATCGAGGACAGGATGAAGTTGGTGGTGCCGTTGACGATGCCGGTGACGCGGGTGATGCGGTCGCCGTGCAACGAGTCGCGCAGCGGGCGCAGCAGCGGGATCGCGCCGGCGACGGAGGCCTCGTAGTAGAGGTCGGTGCCGGCCTCGGCGGCGGCCTTGTGCAGGGTCGCCCCGTCCTCACCCAGCAGCGCCTTGTTGGCCGTCACGACGCTCTTGCCGCCGCGCAGCGCCTCCAGCAGCCAGGTGCGGGCCGGCTCGATGCCGCCGACGACCTCCACGACCACGTCGACGTCGTCGCGCTTGACCAGGCCGAGCGCGTCGGTGGTGAACAGCGCCGGGTCGATCGGCAGGTCACGGGTGCGGCCGGCGCGGCGCACGGCCACGCCGACGAGCTCCAGCGGCGCGCCGATGCGGGCCGTCAGGTCCCGCTCGTGCTCGTGGAGCAGCCGGACCACTTCCGCGCCGACAGTCCCGCAGCCAAGCAGCGCCACCTTCACACTCATGGTCACCCCACGTCCAGTTTGAGCAGGTCGTCCTCGGTCTCCCGGCGGACGATGACCCGCGACTCCCCGTCAACCACCGCCACGACCGGCGGACGGGGGACGTGGTTGTAGTTGCTCGCCATACTGCGGCAGTAGGCCCCCGTGCCCGGCACCGCAAGAAGATCTCCGGCCTGAACGTCGGCCGGCAGGAACTCATCCTTCACGATGATGTCCCCGGCCTCGCAATGTTTTCCCACCACGCGGGCGAGAATCGGCGGTTCGGCGGACGTCCGGCCGGCCACGGTCGCGGAGTAGGCCGCGTCGTAGAGCGCGGTGCGGATGTTGTCGCTCATGCCGCCGTCCACGCTGACGTACGTGCGGATCCCGTCGACGTCCTTGACGGTGCCGACCTCGTACAGGGTGAACATCGCCGGCCCGACGATCGCCCGGCCCGGCTCGATCGACAGGTGGGGCACGCTGAGGTGCAGCGCGGCGCACTCCTGCTTGACGATCCGCATCAGGTTCGTGGCCAGGTCGGCGGGCTCGGCCGGGGTGTCCTGCGTGGTGTACGCGATGCCGAACCCACCGCCGAGGTCCAGCTCGGGCAGCTCGATGCCGTGCTGCTCATTGATCTGCGCCTGCAGCGACAGCAGCCGCCGGGCCGACACCTCGAACCCGGCCGTGTCGAAGATCTGCGAGCCGATGTGCGAGTGCAGCCCGCGCAGCTCCAGGACGTCGTCCTTCAGGATCCTGTCGACGGCCGCCGCGGCGGCGCCGCCGGACAGCGAGAAGCCGAACTTCTGGTCCTCGTGGGCGGTGGCGATGTACTCGTGGGTGTGCGCCTCGACGCCGACGGTGACCCGGACCATGACCTTCGGCCTCGTTGCCGTCCGCTGCGCGATGGCGTTGAGCCGCTCGATCTCGTCGAACGAGTCGACGATGATCCGCCCGACGCCCGCCTCGACGGCCCTCGTCAGCTCGGCGACGGACTTGTTGTTGCCGTGCAGGCCGATGCGCTCGGGGGGCATGCCGCCGCGCAGTGCCACGGCGAGCTCGCCGCCGGTGCACACGTCGAGTGACAGGCCCTCCTCGACGAGGATCCTGACGATGTGGGTGGCGATGAAGGCCTTGCCGGCGTAGAAGACCTCGGCGCCGCCGAAGGCCTCCTTGAACGCTCGGCACCGGCTGCGGAAGTCCGCTTCGTCGAAGACGTACGCGGGCGTGCCGTGCTCGTCCGCGATTTTTCGGACATTTACGGATCCGACCTCAATTGCGCCGGCTTGTCCGCGTTTGACCGTCTTGGGCCAGAGCTGCGGGACGAGCGCGTTGACGTCATCCGGGGTACGCAGCCAGGACGGGCCGCTGGAGCCGAGGTCGCCGTGCAGGGCGCCGGCCTCATGTGCACGCATGTCGCCTACATCCGTTCCGGTGCTGAGACGCCGAGCAGGTCGAGCCCGTTGACGATGACCTGACGCGTCGCGTCGTTGAGCCACAGCCGGGCCCGGTTGGTCTCCGTGATGGGCTCGTCGCCCTGCGGCAGGACCCGGCAGTTGTCGTAGAAGCGGTGGTACGAGCCCGCCAACTCCTCCAGATAGCGTGCCACGCGGTGCGGCTCACGCAGCTCCGCCGCGGTGGCGACGACGGCCGGGAAGTCGCCGAGCGCCTTGAGCAGGTCCAGCTCCTTCTCGTGGACGAGCATGCCCGCGTCGAACGCGTCGGTGCGGTGCAGCCCGAGCTCGGCGGCGTTGCGGGCGACCGAGGCGGTCCGCGCGCCGACGTACTGGACGTAGAAGACCGGGTTGTCGTTCTTCTGCCGCGTGATGACCTCGATGTCGAGGGTGAGCGGCGAGTCCGTCGAGGAGCGCGCGAGCGAGTACCGCGCGGCGTCGACCCCGACGACCTCGATCAGCTCGTCGAGCGTGATCAGGGTGCCGGCCCGCTTGCTGAGCCGCACCGGCTCGCCACCGCGCAGCAGGCTGACCAGCTGCCCGATCAGGACCTCGATGTTGCGCTGGGGGTCGTCGCCGGCGCACGCCGCGATCGCCTTCAGCCGGCCGATGTAGCCGTGGTGGTCGGCGCCGAGCATGTAGATGCAGCGGTCGAAGCCCCGCTCGCGCTTGTTGATGTAGTACGCGGCGTCGGCGGCGAAGTACGTCTTCTCCCCGTTGGACCGGATCAGCACCCGGTCCTTGTCGTCGCCGAACTCGGTGGTGCGCAGCCAGATGGCACCGTCGGCCTCGAACACGTGGCCCTGCTTGCGCAGCTCGTCGAGCGCGTGCTCGACCGCACCGCCGTCGTGCAGCGTCTTCTCGGAGAACCAGACGTCGAAGTGGACGCCGAACCGCTCGAGGCTGTCCTGCATCTCCTTCAGCATGGCCGTGTAGCCCTCCTGCTGGAAGGCGATCTGCTGCTCTTCATCCGTTTTGTTGAGTATATCCGGGTTCTCCGCGACGATCTTGCGCGCGATGTCCTGGATGTACTCGCCCGGGTAGCCGTCCGGCGGCGTCGGCCGGTTGTTGGCCGCAGCCCGCACCGACTCGCCGAACCTAGCCATCTGCACGCCGGCGTCGTTGATGTAGTGCTCGCGGGTCACGTCGGCCCCGGCCGCGGACAGGATCCGCCCCAGCGCGTCGCCGACCGCGGCCCAGCGGGTGTGCCCCAGGTGGACCGGCCCCGTCGGGTTCGCCGAGACGAACTCCAGGTTGATCTTCTCCTTGGCGAGGGTCTCGCTGCGCCCGTACGCCCGGCCGGCCTCGACCACGATGCGCGCCAGCGCGCCGGTCGCACCCGCCGACAACCGGATGTTGAGGAACCCCGGACCGGCGATCTCCACCGCATCGATCCCGGGAGTTTTCTGCAAGTTTTTCGCGACGGCCGCGGCGAGCTCGCGCGGGCTCAGCCCGACCTTCTTGCCCAGCTGCAGGGCGATATTCGACGCATAGTCACCATGCTCCGGGTTTCGCGGTCGCTCCACGCTGGTCGTCGCAGGAAGAACGGACGCGTCGAGGTCACGCTCAGTAAGCGCCGCCCTGGCGGCTTCGAGGACTGCTACGGCGAGTTCAGCGGGAGTCACCGACAAATGCTATCGGGGGTAGACTCCGGTACTTGGCGGCGGCCCGTTCTGCTGGTCACAATGCGGGACGGCCGCTGCGGCGGTGTTGACCGAAACCCCGCGTCCCGCCCGACCCCCGACCGTTGACCAGACGAGGCCCGATGAGCGAGCACCACGCTGAGCGTTGCGAGGCGACGACATGAGCATGAGCACCCAGCACGGCGGCGGTAACCGCAAGCCGTCGACGAAGCCCGTGGCCGGCGCCAAGCCGAAGCAGGGCGGCGACGAGGACGCGGTCGACGAGGTCGAGGTCGAGGAGTCGGCGCCGGTCTCCCTGGGCAAGCCGAAGGCCAGCCCGCGCAAGTCCGCCCCGGCCCGCAAGACGACCCCCGCCAGCAAGCGCGCCCCCGCCGGCCGCCCCGCGGCCCGCAAGGTCGCCCCGGTCAAGGTGAAGCAGGGCGCCGCATGGGGCCCGATCATCCTGTTCTCGGTGGTGGGCCTGCTCGCCCTCGGCATCATCGGCTTCGCCGTCTGGCAGGTCAACGAGAACGGCCTCACCGTCCGCGAGCGCGCCGACCGGATCGACGGCCTCAAGAACTATTACAAGATCAACAAGGCGTACACCGACGAGCGCAGCCACATGTGGGGCCCGCAGAAGTACGACCTGAGCATCGCCAACCCGCCGGTGGCCGGCAACCACAACCAGAACTGGCAGCGCTGCCTCGGCGACGTGTACACCGCGCCGATCGCCACCGAGCACGCCCTGCACGCCATGGAGCACGGCTCGGTCTGGATCACGTACCAGCCGAACCTGCCGGCCGACCAGGTCGAGGCCCTCGCCGCGAAGGTCCGCGGCAAGGACTACATGATGATGAGCCCCTACGAGGGCCAGGCCAAGCCGATCTCCCTGCAGGCGTGGGGCTTCCAGCTCCAGGTCGACAAGGCCAGCGACGGCCGCATCGACGAGTTCATCAAGGCGCTGCGCCAGAACGCCAGCCTCGAGCCCGGCACCCCCTGCTCCAGCGGCGACATCATCACCGAGACCGGCACCGTCCCCCGCGACCTGGGCAAGGACGGCGGCGGCGGGATGACCTCGGGCGGCTGAGCAACCACACCATGTTCGGACAACTCACGGCGCGGGCACGCCTGACCCTGGGCGTGCTCGCCGCCGTTCTCCTGCTCGCCGTGGGCGTCTCCGTCGGCTACCTCATCCCGACCCTGCGCGCCCCCGGCGACAACTCGGTCGACGCCGGCTTCGCCCGCGACATGAGCGCCCACCACACCCAGGCCGTCGAAATGGCGATGTTCGCGTACCGCCTCGGCTCCACCGACGACATCCGCACCCTGGGCTATGACATGGCCACCAGCCAGCAGTGGCAGATCGGCCAGATGCAGACCTGGCTGACCCAGTGGCACCTGTCCCCCAACACGGACAAGACCCCGATGGCCTGGATGCCCGACGGCGCCAACGCCCTGCAGCCCGACGGCCGCATGCCCGGCATGGCGTCGCAGGACGAGCTCAAGAAGCTGAAGTCCTCCACCGGCAAGGACTTCGACACCCTCTGGTGCCAGCTCATGCTGCGCCACCACCTCGGCGGCATCCACATGTCGGAGACAGCCGCCGCCAAGGCCTCCACCCCCGAGGTCCGCGACGCCGCCGAGAAGATCCGCGTTGCCCAGCAGTACGAGATCACGGCCTTGACGGAGAAGCTCAAGGACCTCGGAGCGCAACCCCTCCCCTCCTGACTCAGGGGCCACAGCGGATCTGTTATCCTTTGCGAGGCCGCAAGGCCCCCGTAGCTCAGGGGATAGAGCACCGCCCTCCGGAGGCGGGGGCGCAGGTTCGAATCCTGCCGGGGGCACACAGCGTGAAGCGCCGGTGACCAGCCAAGACGAAGCCCTGGACCAGTGGAAGTGTGGTTTGGGGCTTCGCTCGTGTGTCCGGCTGTCACCGGCTGAATCCCGCCATGATCGGCCGTCCGCCCCCACGTGGGGACGCCCGAGTGCCGCGGCTTCGCATGAGTGCTGTGACCTGAAAACCTTAACCGGGTTGAGTCAGGCTGTGCGGATGGCGAGAGCGCCCCATCGGTGTTGCTTCGGTGCGGGCGCGTTCGTGGCGTTGCGCGTGCCCGGACAAGCTCCGCGCGCCCAAGAACGCCGCTGATGCGGCTCGGCTCGAACCGGTACTCGCGCCGGCTGCGTAGTGAGATCGGTCTGTCACCGTTCCGGATCGAGGTCGCCAGGCAGGGCCGGACACCGAAGGCGGAGTGCCGCT
Organism: Dactylosporangium sp. NPDC050688; assembly: GCF_040654515.1. Lineage (NCBI taxonomy): Bacteria > Bacillati > Actinomycetota > Actinomycetes > Micromonosporales > Micromonosporaceae > Dactylosporangium > Dactylosporangium sp. NPDC050688. The sequence goes on along the minus strand of NZ_JBFAIC010000046.1, from coordinate 57,343 downwards.
CGGTTGAGCTGGCGCCTGCACCGGCCGATGTCGTCGATCGGCTCGGCCTTGAGGTTGGTGAGCTGGTGGTGCGGCGGGAGAACTGGTACTTCGCCGACGACGAACCGGTGCAGGTCGGCGTCACGTACATCCCGCTCAGCGTGGCCGGCGACTCGCCGCTCGCCACCGCGAAGGTGCTCGGCAAGGGCAGCATCTACGCCCGATTCGAAGACGTCGGGTACGTCATCACCCGCATCCGCGAGGAGATCTCCGCCCGCATGCCCAGCCCCGACGAAGTGACCGGCCTCGCGATGCCGCCCGGAGTGCCGGTGATCGAGGTGCTGCACACCAGCTTCGACGCCAACCGCCAGCCGTTCGAGGTCACCAGGTTCGTCATGCGCGGCGACCTCAACGGCCTGGACTACAACATGCCCGTCGAAGACTGAGAGGACCCCTCCGTGCGCCGCAGCAGCATGCTCCGCCTCGTCGGCCTCGCCCTGCTCTGGGGCTCCGGGTTCCTCTGGATCAAACTCTCACTCCGAGGCTTCACCCCGGTCCAGATCGTGCTGGTACGCCTCGCCCTCGGCGCCCTGGTCCTCGCCCCGATCGGCCTCGCCCGCGGCATGCGCTTCCCCACCGACAAGCGCGTATGGGGGCACCTGTTCGTCGCCGCACTGGTCGCCAACGCCATCCCGTACACCCTCTTCGGCATCGGCGAGAAAACCGTCGACTCCAACGTCGCCGGCGTCATCAACGCCACCACACCCCTCTGGACCGTGCTGGTCGCGTTCCTCGCCGGCACGGACCGGAAGGTCTCCGCGTGGCGCGGCGTCGGCCTGGCACTCGGCTTCGCCGGAACGGTGCTGATCTTCAGCCCGTGGAAGTCGGCGAACGAGATCGCGAGCTGGGGCGGCCTGGCGATCCTCGCGGCATCGGCGAGCTACGGCATCTCGTACGTCTACATGGGCAAGTACCTGACCAACCGGGGCATCCCCTCGATCATGCTGTCCGCGTCGCAGCTCGCAGCCGGCGCCGGATTGATGCTGCTGGCGATGCCGTTCGGCGGACTGGTCGCCCCGCACTGGCGCTGGGACGCCGTCGCGTCCCTGGTCGTCCTCGGCGTCCTGGGGACCGGCGTCGCGTACGTGCTGAACTACCGCCTCATCGCCGACGAGGGACCAACCGTCGCCTCGACCACCACCTACCTCCTGCCCGTCGTCGCCGTCGTGCTCGGCGCCCTGGCCGTCAACGAACCCGTCACCGTGACGATGGTCGCCGGAATGCTGATCGTCCTCGGCGGCGTCTTCCTCGTGCAGCGCACCGCCGCCGCTCGCAAACCCGAACCAGAACCTGTCGCCATCAGCGACTGACAACCCTTCGGATGGTGCCGATGGCCTCATTCGCGCAACAGCTCCAGGCACTGCGGCACGCCCGCGGCCTGTCGCTGCGCGCGTTCGCCACCCAGGTCAACTACTCACACACCTACCTCTGGGAACTCGAAACCGGCCGCAAGCAACCCTCACCACTGGTCGCCAGCCACCTCGACAAGGCACTCAGCGCAGACGGATCGCTGTCCGCGCTGGTGCCCGCCTCGGCACCGGACTCACCGCTCGCCGGCTACAGACGCCAGGTCGAAGCACTGACCCGCACGGCACCGGCCGGCCTGATGGCACAGCTCGCGACCTGGCTGTACGACACGGACGTCCGAGGCCGGCCACCGCTGATGCGACTCGGCGCGGAACGGTACTCCCGCCGACTGCGCGAGGAAACCGGCCTCTCGCCGTTCCGCATCGAAGTCAGCAGACAAGGCCGCACACCAACCACCGAATGCCGCTCGATCACCACCGTTCCCGCGCCGGCCGAGGTCGCCCGGCGCCTCGGCTTACCCACCGGCACCCCGGTCGTTCGCCGGGAGATCTGGTACGCGGCCGACGACGAACCCGTGCAGCTGGCGCACACGTTCATACCGCTCGACATTGCCAGCAACTCGATTCTCGCAACGGCAACAACGCTGGGAGCTGGCGCGCTCTACGGCCGCCTGGACGAACTCGGCCACCACCTCGCCCACCTGCACGAACAGGTCACCACCCGGCTCCCGACTACCGAAGAGGCGACAGCCCTCAAGGCACCGGCGGGCGTTCCCGTCCTCGACGTCCTGCACACCAGCTCCAACAGCGACGGCCGCCCATTCGAGGTCACCCGGTTCGTCATCCGCGCCGACGTCGCGACACTCGACTACGAACTCGCCATAGACGACTGAGCGTCAGCCAGTCCACGGCTGACGCCAGCCATCTACCCAGCTCTCTGATTTCGTCGGCAAGCTGACCAGTGACGAACAGCGGGAACGCGCCCTGAACACGCCCCGGGCAGCTCACGGAACAATCGGCGCGTAGCTGCTCGAATATCTATGGCGCCATTGGGGCCGACAGCGTAACCAAACAGCCGAGGAGGCACTTCAAATGAATTTGGATACAGCGCCGATGATGAACAGCCTTTCGGCTGGCGTGAAGAAGCTACGTACGCACCGATCGACCTCGACGCCTGCGCAGTACCGTTCGACCCTCGCGCGGGGTGCGCTATCAGCATCGAACGCAATCTCGCTGGTGAGAAATCGTTCATCGGCTTGACGTTCGTGACAGAACTCGGCCAGGACCTGCCACACGACATTACGGTCGAACAAGCTGAGACGTTGATCTTGACGGTCTCCGAGGAGATCCGTCGAGCGCGAGCAGGAATCTAGGCGGCCAATCCCCGGCGTCACCTTCGCAGTCGATCCGACGCAGCGTCCTCGCACCTCATTCTTGAACTGCAAGAACAAACTCCGCGGAGGTATCTACAGGCGCTATCGTAGCCCTATAGTTCGCGGACCCAGACCACTTATGGGTCCCGAAAATATCTTTATAGGAACATGTGAGTGAATAACTTCCAGTTACCCGATATAGCCCGGTGGTCGTGTCAAATGTCACCTTGGCATTCGCGATCGGGTCGGTTGCGAGCGCCCAGGTCGCTCGATCACCACTGGGACCTCCACGGATGCTGGGACAGCCCGCGGGCATCGGTGCAGTCTTCGACTGCACGCACTGCTTGAGCCCTGCCAGAGTGGCGGCCTTCAAGCTGTCCGCGGGAATGCCAGGATCACTCTTCTTGACTTCACCTCCGACATTTTTCGAGACTGCTATCAGCTCTTTCAGAACGATACCGTCATCCGAATAATTCAACTTTGCGTGAAAGCGCACTACGACCACCTGCGAGGTATCCCCCGAGTAGGATCGGAAGGTAGCTGAAAGCGCTGCGACGCCAAGAACATGAAGAATCAGATCTTTGTAAGCGACCTTAGCCCCGTTGGCCGGATCGCCCAGAACCTTCCAAGTCACATCCTCGTCAGACGGTGCGTCAACCGATTGAGGACAGTTCGTCGGCTGGGCTACCTTTGCCGCAGCACAGTCGGAGAGCGCAGACTTCATCGCCTGAAATACGTCGCTATTGGCGACGCCATACGGCAGCGGGTCACTAATTGAGGGAAAGGTAGCCGCTTCCGCCTTCTTTCTTGCTTCCTCTTCACAAGCGCTGGAGATCGCGAGTGGAATCGCAATTATCACTGCGACTACCCAGACCCAGCGTGGGACCTTCTTCTCTACTCCAGCTGGCGGCTCGTCGGACTGCTCCGCTTCGGACGGTTCAGCTTGGGTGCCGACAGCGAAGTTATACGAATTAAAGGTGATATTTTTGGCTTGATTATTGAGCTGATACGCTCCAGTTTCTGCAGTCGCGTACTGACCGAACGAGCGAGGCGAAGAATCGCTCGATTCCTCATTCATTCTGCGTCATCCTCACCCGCTGACGACTGCCGAGTACCTCGCTCATCCGCGAAATGCATGTTCACTGCCTGATTGTTAACCTGGTGCGCGCTTCCACTGGCGCGGTTGTTTTGGCTGAAACTAACCGCGCGCGGTGTGCGCCGACTCGGCGGAGCATCAGTTGGGCCATCCTCCGAAGGCGGGTTTGGCGCGATTGGCGGCACAACGGGCTGCCTCGCCGCACGAAGCTCAACGGCAACCAGAATCGCGATCAGGCAGCACGTAACAGGGACCGCGAACCACAACCAGCGAACATCCATCTCAGACGTTCGGCTTGTAAGAATATTGATCGCCAAGGGAAGAAGAACTGCACTTACGAGTAGTCCTATTACGATTCTTGTTCTTGTCAGTCGTTCGCGACCGTCACTCATGATCACCATCCGTCAGCCTGGGGGGACTCTGCGTCGATGATATCGAAGTCTTGCACTTCCAAACGCCGCTGCCCGCTGGAGGCGCCAAGCCAGTCCGGTTTGAACCACCCATAAGCGAGACGACGCGCGGCTACCGTTGGGCGGAATATCCGAAATGTATGACTCTGAGCTTTTTACCCCAACTTCCAAGGGATGCCGAAGCTAGGCGTCCACCGTTGGCGCAGGTTGGCATTCAATCGCCTTACATGCCCTGCCCCTGATACGCCCCCAAGCTGAGCCGATGAGCATCGCAGACCACGGCGTTTTAGCAGCTCAGTACGCCTTTAGAAAATGCAGACGGTATACCTCTCCGGAGGCGGGGGCGCAGGTTCGAATCCTGCCTTGGACAGAGACCTGCGCTCTTCATCTCCGGGAAACGGCCCTGAACTGCAGGTTTGCCTTCAACATGGCGCTGATGGACGCGGAGGTGGTCGTCGCCGATCCGTTGAGACTGCCCAGTGGCCGCTTAGTCGCTGCCGAGCCGCCCGGTCTCTTCCCGGCCGGGGAGGTTGCCCGTTGGGCATTCGCCGAGACGGTCGCCCCGGGCGAGTATCCCGTCGAGGTACTGCGCGAGCGCGGCTGGGTGATTGCCGCGCGGGTCATCGTTTGCCCCGGGCCTGTGCACGAGTGGCGGCCGGCTAAGGTGGCTGGACAGCCGGATTGGGAGCATTGCTTCTTCCCGGTTGACGGCGCCACAGGGGCGTTCGGATCGGTCGAGGTGTTCGAGGCGCTGACCGATCCCGAGGCCAGGGAGGACCTCATCGCCGACTTCTCCTTCGGCTTCGGCGAGCCCTACATCACGTATGCCGACGAAGACACGGGTCTCAATCTGATCGGCTTCGCCCTTGGCGGCGACGGGAAGTTCGAGACCTGGGTCGGCTACGCCGCAGCCGGCGACGCGGCGCGTTTCCTCACCGATTACGGCGATCTGCGCGGCCGGGACCGCTGACCTCAGTCATTCGTTAAGCGTTGATCAATGTCAAGTGTCCGTGGGGCCTGGTGCTGGTCTTGTTGCTGGTGGTGCCGGTGGGTGGGCATGTCGATGGTCCGGTGCGGGTGGCCGGGTTCCTCCGGATGCTTGTCTGATCGTGGGTGCGCTGTTCAGCTGGTGACGAGGTCTGTTGCCCAGGGCCAGTGTTCGGCGATGCGGAGCGGGGTCTGCCGGGCTGCGCGGGAGAGGCGTGCGGCGACGTGCAGGAGTCGGTAGCGCAGTTTCTTCGGTTCGGCGAGGGCGAGCGGGCCGTCGAGGAGGAGTTTGTCCTTCCGCCAAGGTGGCTGCGGCTGGGTTCATCTCCGGTTGCCGGGTGGCCTTCCTGGGCCGGTGGCCAGGAGCGCGATGAGTGTTCCGGCGGCAAGCGCGGCGGTGGTCAGGAAGGTCCCGGTGACGGAGGTGGCGGTCTGGATCGGGCCGAGGAGCAGCGGCGAGGTGAACTGGCCGGTGAAGGTGGCGGTGGCCAGCAGGGCGGTGGCCTGCCCGCGGCGGTTCGCTGGGGCGTGCTGCGCGGTCAGGACGGTCAGGGTCGGGACTGCCAGTCCCATGCCGATGCCGAAGAGGGCGGGCGCGGCCAGGAGCAGGGTCGGTGTGTGGGTGAGGGCGAGTGTTGCCAGTGAGATGGTCCAGATGCTGTAGGCGAGGATCAGAAGTTGTGTGTGCCCGAGCCGGGCGCGAGCCTGCGCGTAGCGGAGACCGGCCAGGCTCATGGTCACGGACAGTGTCGCAGTGAAGGCAGCGACGATGCGTGTGTCGGTGATGCCGACCTCGGCGAGGCGCAGCGGCAGGAACACCAGGATGCCGTAGAGCAGCACGGTGGCCACGATCTGCAGGCCGTAGATGCCCAGGAGCCGGGGCCGGCTGCTGATCAGTGCACGCAGCGGTTGAGCCGGATCGTTGGTGTGGGCGCCGGTCGTGGCCGGCCGTGCAGGGGCTGGTAGTGCGCGTAGGGCGGCTAGTCCAAGCGGCACGCCCAGGAGGTAGACGGCGAACGGGGCGTGCCAGGAGATGGCGCCCAGGGCTCCGCCGGCCAGCGGCCAGATGACACCGCCGAGGCTGATCGCGGTCGAGCGCCAGCCCATGACCCGGTCCCGTGCGGCGCCTTCGTAGAGGTCGAGCAGAGCAAGGGTGGTACCGGTGAAGACGACTGCGGCGCCGACGCCGAAGACCAGCCGGCTGGCGATGAGGGCGGGGTAGGAGGTGGTGAGGAGTCCGGCGCCTCCGGCGACCCCGTAGAGGAGCAGGCCCGTGGTGAGCGGTCCGCGTACTCCCCAGCGGTCGATCGCCCGGCCTACCGCCGGGCCGGCAAGGGCTAGCGAGAGGCCGTGGGCGGTGATGACGAGCCCGGCGGTGACGGCGGTGAGGTCCAGGTCCGTCTGGAGGAGCCCGACCACCGGGGAGAGCACCCCTCCGGCCATTACTGTGAGGGTGGAGCCCAGCAGGAGCACAATCAGTACGGTTCGCCGATGCGTGCTGGGCTGGCTGGTGGGTGCAGACCGGTCCGCCGTCACGCTTGCCGCACCCGGGACAGGGCGGAAGACCAGGTGAGCAGCTCGTCCAGCATCGTCTGCAACGTGGCGCGCTGGTGGGGTGCGGGCATCAGGCCGCTGGCGGAGAAGTCGGTGAAAAGGGAGAGGCCGACCGCGGTGCGCACACCGGCGACCCGGACCTCGGCCAGGATCAGGCGGAGGGCCTCGGTGGCGCGCCAGCCTCCGGTAACCCCGTAGCTGACGAAGCCGGCGGCCTTGTCATGCCATTCCGCGAACAGGTAATCGATGGCGTTCTTCATTGCCGCCGAGGTGGAATGGTTGTACTCAGGAGTGACAAAGATGAACCCGTCACACCGTGCCACCGCATTCGCCCAGGCGTGCGTGTGCGGATGACGGTACTGGCCCATCGCGGCCGGACACGGCTCGTCTAGTAGCGGCAGCCCGAAGTCCGCGAGATCGAGAATCTCGAACGTCGCCGCTGGGCGGTCCGTCACCGCGACCTGATGGACCCAGCGTCCGACGGCTGGTCCGCGACGCCCGGGGCGGGTGCTGCCGATAATGATCCCGATACGCGCCATCAGGGCCTCCGGCCACCGACAGAGGCATGGGCAGGGCCAGGGGCAAGCAGAGCGGCTCTCACGTGGACAGCATCAGACCTCGAGTATGGTCGAGGTCAAGCCGATACGATGGGCCGGTGCTCAAACCGCCCCCGCGTGCCGCCGAACTCACCGTCGGTCAGGTCGCCGCCCGCAGCGGTGTCGCCATCACCACCCTGCACTTCTACGAGAGCAAAGGCCTCATCCGCAGCCGCCGCACCACCGGAAACCAGCGCCGGTACCCGCGGGACACCCTCCGCCGGGTCTCCTTCATCCGGGTCGCCCAGCGCGTCGGTATTCCGCTGCGTCTCGTCGCTGAAGCCCTGTCCAGCCTGCCTGATGAGCGAACCCCCACGCGCGAGGACTGGGCTCGACTCTCGGCTGCCTGGCGCGCTGAACTCGACGAGCGGATCGACCTACTTCAGCGTCTGCGTGACAACCTCTCCGACTGCATCGGCTGCGGCTGCCTCTCCATCGACCGGTGCGCGCTGCGCAATCCCGATGATCAGCTCGGCGACGCGGGCCCTGGCCCGCACCGCCTTCTCGGTGCGTACACCCAGCCCGGAAACCGCCAGGCGCGTCCTGGTAGGTGATGTCGCGACAAGAGTCCGCCGCGACCGCTGCGGAATCCCGGTCCCGGACCGACTGCAGTTCGTCATGACGCTCCGAAGCTACCCCTCAGGGCACCCCTGCCGGCAGGCAGGACCAAGACCGTACCGTTGCTTAAAATCTGGATAGCTGATATCCAGTTAAAGTCAGGGCGTCGACCGAGGGCGGCAGCATGATGATGAGCGAAGGCGTCGAGTGGGCGCTGCACTGCTGCCTCAATCTGGCATTTCTCGGACCGGGTACGGCTGTGCCCGGCGCCCGGCTCGCCGCGTTCCACGAGCTGCCACCGGTGTATCTCCACAAGCAGATGCAGGCGCTCGTCCGCGCCGGGATCGTGTCCTCGACGCCTGGCCGCCGCGGCGGCTTTCAACTCGCGCGAGATCCGGCGCACATCACGCTGATGGATGTGGTGGCGGCCGTGGAGGGGCAGGAGCCTGCTTTCCGGTGCACGGAGATCCGGTCCCAGGGGCCGTCCGGCAGCGGGGGCACCACACAAGCGATCTGCACGATTGAGGCCGCGATGCGCAAGGCGGAGATGGCCTGGCGGCGCGCGCTCGCCGAGCAGACCCTCGCCGACCTCATGGCCACGGTCGAACGGCGCTACCCGGCCACACCACGGCGTATCAGCAGCTGGTTCGCCGCAGGCTGACAAGTTCGGACCACAGACGACGATGAGCAGGGGGCAGATCGATGTCCGACATCCTGATTCTCGGCGGGGGCTTCGCCGGTGTGTGGAGCGCGATGGCCGCCGCCAGACTCCGGCACGAACTGGGCGGCGACCTGACCATCGCCCTGGTCGCGCCAGGTGAAGACCTGACCATCCGCCCACGCCTCTACCAGGCGAACCCCGGCACGATGCGGGTACCACTCGACCGCGTGCTCCGACCCGTTGGCGTGCGCCGGATCGCGGGACAGGCGATCACCGTTGACACCTCCGGACGCACGGTCACCGTCGTGGACGGCACCGGGTCCACACATGTGGTCGATTACCGCCGGCTCGTGCTGGCGACAGGCAGTGCGCTCGTCCGGCCAACCATGCCCGGCGCCGAGCACCTGCACGACGTCGACACACTCGGCGGCGCGGTGGCCCTCGATGCCCACCTCCACCGGCTGCCAGCCGGGCCGGCATGTGCAGGGCAGTTCACCGCAGTTGTGGCCGGCGCCGGATTCACCGGCATAGAGGTGTCCATCGAACTCATGGACCGGCTCCAGGCGATCGCTGGGCCTCTATCCCACAAGGTGCGGGTGATCCTGCTAGAGCGCGCCGACACCGTCGGCCCGGAGCTCGGCTCCGGCCCCCGCTCCGCGATTCGCACGGCCCTCAACCAGGTCGGTGTCGAAGCCCGACTCAACACGAGCCTGTCCGCCGTCACACCCACAGGCGCCACCCTCCGCGATGGCACCGTGATCGCCGCGCATACGGTGATCTGGACTGCCGGCATGGCCGCCAGCCCGCTGACCCGACAGATCGTCGGGCGGCGCGATCCACTCGGCAGGCTGCTGGTCGACCCGCAGTTGCGCGTGCCCGAATCGCCCGACGTGTTCGCCAGCGGAGACACAGCAGCCGCCGATACGGGAGACGGTCACCTCACCCTGCAGAGCTGTCAGCATGCCATCCCGCTCGGCCGGATCGCCGGCCACAACGCCGCCGCCGATCTGCTCGGCCACCCTGCTGTGCCGTTCAGCCCCGAACCGTACGTTACCTGTCTCGATCTGGGCTCGGCCGGTGCGGTCTTCACCACGGGATTTGATCGAGAGGTGCGGATGACCGGGGCGGCGGCCAAGGGCCTCAAACGGTCGATCAACGAACGCAGAATCTATCCGCCCCTCGACGACGCCAAAGCCATCCTGAATGCGGGAGATCCGAAACGCACATGGGCAGAAATGGCCTGAGGCCAGCGATCGCGCCGCGGCACCCGGGGGAGGGTCCGTTGCTGGGGCGCTCAGTCCCTCGGAGATCTCAGCCGGGCGGGGGCTATGTGCCGGCGGACACACGAAAACCGGCGTGGGCGGACAGTTCGTGCTGGGTTGACTGCCCAGGCTCGGGCGTCGCCTTGACGGGCAAGTACCTGCTGCGCTGCTCCGACCCGAAACTGTCCGCCGAGGACATCGCCCTGGGCTACAAACAGCTCCTCGAAGTCGAACGCGGCTGGCGCGACATGAAGACCACCCTGGACCTACGACCGGTGTTCCACCGCCGCGAGGACCGCATCCGAGCCCACATCCTGCTCTGCTGGCTCGCGCTGCTCCTCATCCGCGTCGCCGAGACCAGCACCGGCCGCACCTGGAACACCATCCGCACCGACATCGACCGGCTGCACATCGGCGTGTTCACCGGCCCCGCCGGCACCTTCACCCAGCGCACCGAGCTGGCTCAGCCCCAGAAGACCCTCCTGGCCAAGCTGAAGGTCACCGAACCGCCCCGCATCTTCGACGCCACACCCGCAACCGCCTGACCTGCACCAACGCCACAGCCCAGTGACCCGCCATGGCACCGGGCCCACCACTGTTTGCCCAGCTCACACCACAGATCCGCGGACTACATCGACGCGAAGCTGCGGAACGCAGGCGACGGATCCCCAACCACACCCGGCTGCGGCTGGATGCCCGCCAGGTCGCTACGCCGGTTCGACGGGCAGCCAGAGCTCACGGGCTGCGGTGCTGAAGCCGTTCGTAGGCTCGCGCACCGCGACGATCTCCGGACCTGGCCGCAGACGCCACGGGTTGGAGGGGAACCACTCGGCTGCGGCCGTGGCCCAGGTCTTCTGCAGGGTCTGCGGATACGGTCCCGCGGTCCGGATGACCACCCATCTGCCGGCCGGGACCTCGATGATGTCGAGGCCGCCGGGGACCGGCGTATCCGGGGACACGGCGACCCCGTGAAGGTAGGTCAGCTCACTGCCCTCGGTGTAGTCGGGGTCGAGGTCGTCGCTGACCGCGAGCAGGCCGCTCGGCTCAGCGTTGCCGAGGGCCTTCAAGCGCAGGTGCTCCTCTGTCGGCAGTGCGGTGATGTGCTGCTGGATGTGCGGGTTGACGCCTTGGTGGATCAGCGGCACGCGGGCGGCGTGCCCCACGAGCCGGAACGCGGGATGGTCGACGATGCGGGTGTCCATGTGTTCGCTCCCTTCGACGGTCAGACGGAACCAGAATTGTGGTTGTGTGCGAAGGGGGCCTCCGTAGCGGCGCACATCACCAGGGCCGGCGCCGATGACCGCCCGGAATGCTCGCCCGAACGCCTCGGTCGGGCCGCATCCGTGCCGAATGGCGACATTCCGCAGGTCTTGCTCACCTCGGACGACGTTGGCGAGCCGGTTGAGTGCCGAGATCATCAAGCCTCCTTCCGGCATCAGCCTTGGTCGAAGGCGCACCGGTCACGCCCGATCGCTGTGGTCCGATCCGATCGTGCGCCTGCGCTGTTGCGGCACATCCGATAAAAGCGGTGCGGAAAGTGTCGGGTGATCGGGACCGATGTCGCCGCACGATAGGGGCGTGGATGACACGACCTTGGTATCCCGCTTTCTTCGCGACGGCTTCGTGAAGGTGGAGGGCGCTGTCGCGCCGCGCGTGGCCGCGGACTGCGCGCGGCTGCTATGGCGAGAGACGGGCTGCGAACCGGACGATCCAGCAACGTGGAAGCAGCCCGTGCACTGGGTGGCCGGCATGGCGCAGGGGCCGTTCGCCGCCGCACCCAACTCCCCGTTCCTCCATCACGCGTACGACCTGCTCGTCGGCGCGGGACGCTGGGAGCCGCGCTATTCGCTGGGCACGTTCCCGCTGCGCTTCCCGCACGAAACGGAGCCGGACGACGCGGGCTGGCACATCGAGGGGAGCTATCTGCCGGAGGGTGAGAGCTGGTACTTCACAAATGTGCGCTCCCGGGGCCGGGCGCTGCTGATGCTGTTCCTGTTCAGCGAGGTCGGTGAGCAGGACGCCCCGACCCGGATCCGGGTCGGGTCACACCTCGACGTACCCAAGGTGCTGGAGAAGTACGGGGAAGGCGGAGCGAGCGGGCTGGCTCTTGCGCCCGATCTGGTGGCGGCGTCCGACCACCGGCCGCTCGCCCTCGCCACCGGGTCCCCGGGCGATGTCTTCCTGTGCCATCCATTCCTGGTACACGCGGCGCAACCGCACCATGGGGTGCGGCCGCGCTTCATGGCCCAGCCACCGCTGATGCCGGCTACACCGTACGAACTGGAGCGGACCGACGGCGCGTACTCACCCGTAGAGATCGCGATCCGTCGCGGCCTCGGACAGGACACCCCCGGTCTGGACGGGGACGGCACCAACTGCAGAGCCGGGTAGACGTGGCAGGCGCGGCAGGCACCAGGCAGGGCATGGGTGGGCGACGAGCGACGGAGGCGGGGTTGGCGATGGGTCTGCGGGTGAGTGGCCGCAATGCGCGGTTCCAGCAGTGGCAAGCTCTCCTCGGCAATCGGACCAAGCGGCAGCGTCGCGGCGAGTTCCTCGTGCAGGGCGTGCGCCCGATCACCATGGCCATCGAACACGGCTGGCAGATCCGAGAGCTGCTCTACGACACCAGCGCTCAGCTGTCCAGCTGGGCACGCAAGGCCCTGGACACGGTCCGGGCCGAGAAGATCGCCGTCTCCCCTGAACTGATGCAGGAACTCGGCGAAAAGGCAGACACAGTTCCAGAGCTGCTGGCTGTGGCCGCGATGCCGGAGGACGACCTGCGCCGTATCCCGGTCGGGCCGACCATGCTCACCGCCGTGTTCGATCGGCCCACCAGCCCCGGCAATATCGGGACCCTCGTTCGGTCCGCGGACGCCTTCGGCGCCTCCGGTGTCATCATCACCGGGCACGCCGCCGACGTATACGACCCGAAGGCCGTCCGGGCGAGCACCGGCTCGCTGTTCGCCTTGCCCGTGGTCCAGATGCCCTCACACCAGGCCGTTCTGTCCTGGGTGGCTGACGTCCGCGCCGACGGCATCGGCATGAGCATCGTGGGAACCGATGAGCGCGGCGCCCTGGCCGCCGCCGAGTACGACTTCACGCAAGCCACGCTGACGTTGGTCGGTAACGAGACCACCGGCCTCAGCTCCGGCTGGCGTGCGGCCTGCGACCAGTTCGTCCGGATTCCGATGTTCGGGTCCGCCAGCTCCCTGAACGCGGCGACCGCCGCGACTGTCGTGCTGTACGAATCGGCACGCCAGCGAACCGCTGCCGCCCGGCAGTAGCGCACTGATCGCCGGCGGCAGCCGGCGGCTATCCGACACCAGCGCGCTAGAGATCCAGGCCGCTCACAGTCCGGGCCATGGCCGATCTTGGGTCGGATGCCCGCGGCGGGCGCGACGCGGCCGCGCGACCAGCTCGTTCAGGTCGGCAGCGCCCCCCGGGTCGGGCCGGACCACGCGCTCCCCCGTCTCTTCGTCCCCGTCGCCGTCCGAGAGCGTCCGAGTTGGGCGCCCCGGCGACAGCGGACCCCCACACCGTCCACCATCGATCTTAATCGTCGTCGATATGGGGGGCGCGATGATGTACCGGACCTTACGGATGCTGGTGGCCGCCACCGCGGTGTCGGCCGCCACCGCGGTGGTGGTGGCCGGCCCGGCGTACGCCGCCACCGTGCCCACGCAGGATTACAGCACCTATTCGGTCTCCACCAGCTACAGCACCGCGTCCGCCGACGCGCTGGGCAATCAGATCGGCTGGGGCAAGAACCGCACCGTCGACTGGGTGATGGAGCATGCCAACCGGCCCCTGGAGCATCGGGTGCCAGACACAGCGCAACGCCGCGCTGTACCACCTCTCCGTGGCGGCCAGCCTGGACTATGGCTTCTGCTGGGAGCAGACCACGTCGACGACCGACGATCCGGACGGCGCCTGGTACCCGCAGGGCATCACCAGCACGGCGGACGCCTATGCCGCCGACCACTACGACGGCGTCCAGGCGGTCGCGGTCACGTGGTACCACAAGACGGCGGACTACGCCCGGCTGTCGCTCGCCCCGATCCACGGCACCGGCACCGGCACCGGCACCGGCACCGGCACCGGCACCGGCACCGGCACGAACAAGTACCGGCACCTGCTCTTCGCGACGCCGTCGTCCGACGGCTACGACTTCAGCAAGGTGCCGTGCCACGCCGGCGGGGCCATGTGGTACGGCGACCTGCTCTACGTGGCGTGCTCCGACCACATCAAGCTCTTCAGCTTCAAGCACATCTTCAGCGCCGACACGTCGGCGGACTGCGCGAGCGAGATCGGCCGCAAGTGGATCAACCAGGCCTGGAAGTTCACGCTCAGTGAGCATCCCGGGTACCGCGGTGTGATCGCCTTCAGCGCCGCCGACTTCCAGTAGCGGGGCAACGGGGGAACGGGCCGCCCTCACAGCGAGGGCGGCCCGACAATCACCCGACAATCATCAGGGAACGAGCTGCCACGGACCCCACTGGTCGCCCGGCGGCTGGTTGCGCGTCCACCACTTCGCCACGTACTTCTTGCCCTGGTAGAGGACGATGTTGCCCGCGGTGAAGATCCGCGAGGCGGTCCACACGGCGGTGCCGTCCGGGGCGGTCACGATCTGCTGCCACGGGCCGTACGGGTCGCCCGGGGCCTGGTTCTGCGTCCACCACAGCGCCTGCCAGACGGAGCCCTGGTAGGAGACCTGGTCGCCGTTCAGGTACACCTTCGAGGCGCTCCAGGCCGGAACGACCGGGGTCACCGGCGGGTTCAGGCCGACGACCACCGGGTCGTGGTCCGAGGCGGCGAAGGGGTCGGCGCCGTTGAAGAGCAGCGTCGCGTTGTAGTTGTAGCGGCTGTACGCGTAGGCGATCGCCTCCTGCGCGTTGATCTGCCACACGTCGGCGCCGGTGACCATGGCCAGGGCGGCCGGGTTGGCCAGGACGTGGTCGAGGGAGCCCTGCAGGCTGTCGAAGGAGTACGTGGACTGCGACGGTTCGTACGTGGCGCCGAGGTCGGTGTAGCCGGCGTCGTACAGGACCTGCAGGGGGTCTTCGTGGGTGTAGGCGTTGAGGTCGCCGACCAGGAAGATCCGGTCGGTGCCGACGGACGCGGCGACCTGCGCGGCGAAGGCCGCGGTGGCCTGGGCCTCGCGGACGCGGGTCTCGTTGAACGAGCCCTGGTTCACCGCCGGGGAGGACGTGTCCTCGGTGTCGCCGGGGTACAGCGGGGCGCCGCTGCGCCTCGACTTCCAGTGGTTGGTGACGACCAGGAAGGCGTCGGCGTCGGTGGCGCCGGCCTTCTTGAACGCCTGGGCGAGCGGCTCGCGGGCGATCGAGAAGGGCTGGCCGGGGCCGGACTCGGTGGTGAGGATCGTCGAGGTGCCGACGAGCGCGACCTCCGCGGGCTTGTAGATGAACGCGCTGCGGATCACGTCCTCGCCGGCGATGGGCGGCAGGACCGCCGGGGAGGGCACGTACGCCCACACGTTCGCGCCGGCGGCGGCGTTGAGGGCGTCGACCAGGCCGGCGAGGGCGAAGTCCCGGTCGAGGCCGAACTTCGCGGAGTTCTCGACCTCCTCGAGCGAGACGACGCTGGCGCCGAGCCGGTTGATGCCGGTCACGATCTTCGCCTGCTGCCGCTGGAAGCTGGCGGCGGTCGCGGCGCCGCGGGGGCCGGAGCCGGTGCACTCGTCGATGGCGATGGGGGTGCCGGTCCGGTCCCGGAAGTAGGTGCAGGTGCCCAGGCCCTGCTGGACGTACAGCTCGCCGGTCATCGGGAAGTAGTTCTCGACGTTGAACGTGGCCAGGCGGACGGTGCCGCCGACGTTCGCCGGCTGCTGGTTGCCGGTGCGGGTGTCGCTGAAGGTCGCGACCGCCGCGCCGTCGTCGGTGATCTGACGGGTCGGCTGGAAGTTCCAGAGCGAGAAGCGGTACTCGAGGATCACCGGCTCGTGGAAGGTGACCTTCGCGCCGACGCTGACGGCGTTGGCGGCGGTGAACCACGGCAGCGGCGTGCCGGTGTTGGCGGAGCCGCTGTAGTTGAGGCTCGCGCCGTCGTCCAGGGTCACCATGCGGGCGGCGTTGTCGGCGACCGCGGCGAGGGCGGCGGCGCTGCCGGGGCGGCCGGCGTCGGTGGGCTGGCGCAGCGGCGTGTCGCCGGCGGCCAGGGTGAAGGAGCCGTACCAGTTCGCGTCGTAGTTGTCCGCGACGGTGAACGTGCCCTGCGGCGCGATGAGCTCGCCCTCGTGGGCCTCCTTCTGCGCGTTCGTGGTGAGCGACGACCACGGGATCGTGCCGGGCGCCACGGGCGGCAGCGGGGTGGTGAGCTTCGTGACGGCCGGGCCGGTGATCTCGGTCGTGCCCTGGAACTCGGTCACCGTGCCGGTCACCCGGACGCTGTCGCCGGTGGCGACCTGGCCCGCGGCGGCCGAGCCGAAGACGAAGATCGCGTCGGAGGCGCCCGGGGTGTCGTCGTCGGCCTCGGTACCGCCGGCGCCGCCGGTCTGCAGGAAGAAGCCGTTGAACCCGCCGGTCCGGTATACGGCGGTGACGACGCCCTCGGTGGTGACGTTGCGGCCGGCGTACGGCGACGTGTCGGTGTCCGTGCCCTGGATCTCGGCGATCGGCACGACGGTCGTCGTGGCGGTGACCGTGAAGGTGAACGTCGCCGAGCCGCTCGCGCCGCCCGACTCCGTCGCGGTGACGGTCACCGGCGAGGTGCCGGTCGCGGTCGGCGTGCCCGTCACCACCCCGTCGGCGCTGATCGCCAGGCCGGTCGGCAGCCCGCTCGCCGTCCAGGTGTACGGCGCGGCGCCGCCGGACGCGGTGAGGGTCAGCGGCGCGATAGCGGTGCCGGTCGCCGCGGTCTGCGGGCCCGGGTTCGTCACGGAGACCGTGACGGTGCCGCCGTCGGACGCGGCGTTCTGCGGCTGCGGCGCCGCGGTGTGGAAGTCGGCGGCGTTGCTGTCGGTGTCGGTGCCGGACGCGTCGCGCTGGTAGCTCAGCACCAGCGAGTTGCCGGTCGCGGCGGTGCCCTCCGGGGCGTTGCTGGTGCCCCAGCCGATCCGGTCGATGACCGACGCGTCGGTGGGCAGCACGCCGGTGGCGCTGGCCGCGATGTACAGCGTCCCGCCGCCGGCGCCGGGGTTGACGCTGGTGCCGGTGCTCAGGTCGGGCGTGGGCAGCGGCGCGCCGGGGTTGGTGCCGGCGTTGTTGCTGGGCAGCTGGATGAGGAAGTGCCCGTGCGCGGCGACGGTGCCGGTCAGCGTGAACACCTGCGCGCCGCTCGGCACGACGGTGCTGGTCGGCGCCCGGTACTGCAGCGTGCTGCCGGAAAGGGGCACGGGGCTGGACGTCGGGTTGTACAGCTCGACGAACTTGTTGAAGTAGCTCGCACCGGACGAGCCGCCGTTGACGTACACCTCGCTGATGACCAGACCCGTGCCGGCCGGATTGGCGGCGGCCGGGTCGGTGAATAACGGCCAGGCCAGACCGGCCGTGGACACGGCCAAGGCGACGCTGACGCGTTGTATGAGCGCACGGGACATTGACCCGGACCTCCCAGGTGATGTGATTCGGCTCCGTTGATGACGCAGGCCGACCCAAAGACGCTAGTCGCTGCGAGGTGCCGTTGTCGCCGGACGGGACCTGAACGGCGGGTTTCGGCGAGGGTCGCTGCCGCGCGGTTCAGCGGTTGCGGAGCCGGTCGATGAACGAGCGGTTCAGCGGTTGCGGAGCCGGTCGATGAACGAGCGGTTCAGCGGTTGCGGAGCCGGTCGATGAACGAGCGGGGCGCCTCGCGCTGCTTGACGGTGCGGCGCACCGGCGTCGGCGTGATCAGGCCGCGGGTGCGCAGCTCCGCCCAGATCCACGGCGGGCACAGCCCCCGGTAGCTGCGGAACTCCTCCAGCGGCACCCGGGTCGGCCGCAGCTGTAGCCAGCTCTCCTTGCTCAGCACGCCCCGGCAGCGTTCCAGCGGCAGCGGCAGGTACTCATCGGAGCTGGACCTGTCCTGGCTGGTGATCTTCAGTACCTCGGCACCGTCGCCGTCGGCACTGATCACGAGGACCGGGCGGTCCTTGCCCTCCTCCTCGTCGTCCTCGAAGACCACGAAGGCGTTCCAGACCTCGTGCGCGGCGGGCAGCCGGACGGCCCGGTCTCGGGTCGCCGCCGGCGCGGCGCCGCGCAGCAGGTCGGGCCGCACCTGGCGGAGCACCGCGGCGGCGAGGACCGCGACGGCGAGGACCAGCAGCGGCAGGACCAGCAGCATGAGCGCCACGGTGGTGGTGGAGGCGGTGTGCGGGTCCCCGGCGAACGGGACGTCGTTGGCAGCCGCCCACGCCCAGACGAGGGCGACGGCGGCGAGGGTCACGCCGGCCCGCACGTACAGGTGGACGACGCCCTCGACCGCGGCGAACTGCCACACCGCGACGCACACCACCAGCGCCCCGAGCGTGACGGCGCCGCCGGTCCAGAAGTGGAACACGCGGAACCCGAGCGCGTAGGCCACACACTTGGCGACGGTGCAGCCGGCGAGCAGCACCCCCGCACGGATCAGGGTCTGACCTGTCGAGCCGGCACCGGGTGTACGGAAGCGGTGGCCGAGCACGAGCGCCACGACCGGCGCGGCGACCAGCCCGGGCCAGATCGCGCCCGCGCCGCTGTGCCCGAGCAGCACGTCGGCGGGCAGCCCCAGCACGGCCGAACCGCCGAACCAGGCGGCGACCACGATCGGCAGCAGCGCCCACCCCTGCGGGGTGAGCAACAGCGCCCGCGACTCCCACGCGATGACGCAGACCAGCGTGAACCCGATCACCGCGGCGATGACCAGCAGCACCCCGTTGCCGTCGAGCACCCCGGCCGCGACATCCATGCACGTTCCTTCCCCGACACGGTCGGCATCAGCGTCCCACAGCCGGGACGGCCGCGGGCAGGGTGGAGCTGCGCTGATCGGCGGGCCGGGGGCCTGGGCCGGCGATACAGTCGGGCGATGGCGGGCATCAACGAGTACCTGACCTCCGAGGTCGTCGTGGACTACGCCGATGGCCTGATCACCCGGCGGGAAGCGCTGCGGCGGCTGTCGTTGCTCGGGGTGGGCGTCGCGGTGGCCGCGACGATGCTGGCCGCCTGCGGGTCGCCGGGAGGCTCCACGCCCACGCCGGCGGGTTCGGGGTCCGCCACCGGGCCGGCCGGTCCTTCGCCGTTGCCGGCGCAGGCGATCACGTTCCCCGGCCCGCGCGGGACCCTGCAGGGCGCCTGGGCGGCCGCCGCCGAGCCGCGCGGCTCCGTCCTGGTGATCCACGAGAACCGGGGGCTCACCGACCACATCCGCTCCGTCGCGGGCCGGCTCGCCGCGAGCGGCTACTCGGCCCTCGCCGTCGACCTGCTCTCCGAGGAGGGCGGCACCGCCAGGTTCACCGACCCCGCCGAGGCCACGGCGGCGCTGAGCGCGGCGGCACCCACCCGGTTCGTCCCCGACCTGCGGGCGGGCATCGACGAGCTGCTGCGCCGCGTACCGGCGAAATCCCCCGCCGCCATGGGCTTCTGCTTCGGCGGCGGCATGGTCTGGCAGCTCCTCGCCGCCGGCGAGCCCCGCCTGCGCGCGGCCGTGCCCTTCTACGGCCCCCTGCCGGACGGCGCCGACCTGTCAGGCTCGAAGCAGGCCGTCGTCCTCGGCATCTACGCCGAGGACGACGCCCGCGTCAACGCCAGCCGCGACGCGGCCAGGGCCGCCCTGCAGAAGGCGGGCCTGAAGCACGAGATCGTCACGTACCCCGGCGTCAACCACGCCTTCTTCAACGACACCGGCCAGCGCTACGCCCCGGCCGCCGCGGCCCAGGCGTACCAGCGCGTGCTGGACTGGTTCGCCGCCAACCTCAGCTGAGCGGCGGGCGCTCAGCCGAGTCAGTCGAGCGGGAAGGCGATGTCGCAGACCTCGTCGGTGGGGGCGGCGTTGACGAAGTCGGCGAAGTACACCTCGCGGGGGGAGGAGCTCACCGGCAGGCCCTGCGCGGCGACCCACTGGGCGACGGCGTCGAAGGCGGACAGGATCTGCGGGTAGGCGACCTGCGCCTTGCTGATGCGGGTGTACGCCTCGCGGTGGGCCGGTTCGACGCGCAGCGCGCCGGTGACGGGGCCGGACGGGTCGACGGGGAGGCAGATCTCGACGGGGCCGTCGCTGTCCTCGTTGACCTCGCCGTGGTAGATGATGAAGCAGGGGCCGGTCATGCCGTCGCCGTGGCCGGCGGCGGTCTTCAGCAGGCGGCCGACGGCCTCGTCGATCCAGGACTGCAGCTCCTGCACCTTCACGTGCCGCTGTTCGGTGAGCACGGTCTGTTCCGGCACGTCGCGGACCTTGACGTCGTACATGGTGAATCCCTCCGGATCGTCGAGCAGCCGGCGGCGCAGGTGGGTGACGAGTTCACGGCGCACGGCCGTGGCGTGTTCCTGGGCGGACCAGTACTCGGCGATGAGGTCCGCCTGCACGCCCGGGTCCCCGGCCGCGACGATCGCGGCGACGGTGGCCAGGGGCATGTCGAGGCGGCGCAGCCGGGCGACCAGCCTGGCCGTGTCCAGCTGCTCCTCGCGGTACCAGCGGTAGCCGTTGTGCTCGTCGACGGCGGCGGGCAGCAGGAGGCCCTGCCGTTCGTACAGCCGCAACGCTTTCGGTGACAGCCACGACCGCCGCGCGAACACCCCGATGCTGAGCAGGTCCTCGTCCACCCGCGCTCCTTCCGGTCCGGGCCGGTCGGCCCGTCGGGATCCACGTTCGGCCTTCCCCGAGGGACAAGGTCAAGCCTGCCCCGGTCGTACCAGACCTGTCTCGTAGGCGACGACGACCGCCTGTGCCCGGTCGCGCAGCGCCAGTTTCGCGAAGATCCGGGCCACGTGCGTCTTCACGGTGGCCTCGCTCAGGAACAGCGCCGCGGCGAGCTCGGCGTTGGACATGCCGCGGCCCACGAGCGCGAGGACCTCCCGCTCGCGAGGGGTCAGCGGGGCGAGGGTCGCGCCGGGGGCCGCCGCCGGCGGAGCCGGGCGGGCCTGGTCCTGCGTGGCGAACCGCTCGACGAGCCGCCGGGTGATGGACGGGGCGAGCAGCGCGTCGCCGGTGCCGACGAGCCGGACGGCGCCGGCGAGGTGGTCGGCGGTCACGTCCTTGAGCAGGAAGCCGCTGGCGCCGAGGCGCAGCGCGGCGTACACGTAGCGGTCCAGGTCGAACGTGGTCAGCATCAGGACCCGGCAGGCCGGCAGCAGCTCCAGGATCCGCCGGGTCGCCTCCAGGCCGTCCATGACCGGCATGCGGATGTCCATGAGCACCACGTCGGGGCGCAGCTCGGCGGCGGCCTGCACGGCCTTCTCGCCGTCGCCCGCCTCGCCGACGACGTCGATGCCGCGGGCGGTCAGGATGAGCCGGAACCCGGTGCGGATCAGCTCCTGGTCGTCGACGGGTTCACCGCCGCGCTGCCGTCCGGCGGGCTGCTGGCGACCCAGTCGTACCTGGTGATCAAGGACGCGGTCGCGGCGGGTCCGGGCGCCTACGTGCCGTTCCTGGTGGTGTTCGGGGTCCTCGGCCTGCTCGTCGCGGTGCTCGTCGTGGCGAACGTGGTCAGCGGGGCGGTCGTGTCGGGGCACCGGCACATCGGCGTGCTCAAGGCGATCGGCTTCACCCCGGCACAGGTCGTCGCGGTGTACCTGACGATGGTGTCGGTCCCGGCGGTCGCCGGCTGCGGGCTGGGCGCCGCGGCCGGCGAGCTCGCGGCGCGGCCGTTGCTGACCAACGCGTTCCTCGGGCTCGGCTTCAGCGGCGACGCCGGCAGCGGGCGGGGCGTGCAGCTCACGGCGACGCTCGGCATCCTGGTCGTGGTGCTGCTCGCCGCGCTGCTGCCGGCGCTGCGGGCCCGCGCGCTGCCGGCCGCGGAGGCGATCAGCGCCGGCAGCGCCCCGCGCTCGGGGCGGGGCCTGCGGGTGCAGCGCTGGCTCAGCGGCACCCGGCTGCCCCGGTCGGTGAGCCTCGGGCTGGGCCTGCCGTTCGCCAGACCGGCCCGCACCGCCCTGACCGTCGCCGCGGTCGTGCTCGGCGTGACGACGGTGACGTTCGCCAGCGGGCTCGCCACGACGGTCGCGCGGTTCTCCGAGATCGCCGACCGGGTCGAGGCCGCCCCGGTGGCGGTGCGGCCGCTGAACCCCAGGTTCGGCCAGGGGCAGTCGGCCCGCTCCGACGAGGAGGTCGAGCGGCTGCTGCGCTCGCTGCCCGGCACCCGGTACGTGACGGCCGAGCTCTCGCTGGAGTTCCCCGTCGTCGGGCAGACCCAGGCGATCACGGTGCTCTTCCTGCGTGGCGACCGTGACCACGTGGGCCTCAAGGAGGCGATCGTGGCGGGCCGGTGGATGCGTGCCCCGGGCGAGGTGGTCGTGCCGTCGACGCTGCTGCACGAGCGGGGGCTGGCAGTCGGCGACCGGCTCGCCCTGGACGCGGGCGGCGGCCGGCAGGCCGAGGTGACGGTCGTCGGCGAGACCATGAGCGGCGGGGTGGGCGGCGCCGGGCTGCTCACCGCCTGGGAGACCCTGGAGCGGCTCCGGCCGGAGCAGCCGGTCCCCAACCACGAGTACCTGTACGAGATCGCGCTCGACCCGGGTACCGCGATCCCGGCGTACCTGGCGTCGGTGCGCGCCGCCGACCCGGGCCTCGACGCGTGGGACAACTCGGGCCGTAACCCGTTCACGATCACGATGATCGCGCTGTCCGGCGCGCTGTCGCTGATGCTCGGCACGGTCGCGGCGCTGAGCGTGCTCAACACCGTCGTGCTCAACGTCCGGGAACGCCGCCGCGACCTCGGCATGCTCAAGTCGATCGGGATGACCCCGCGGCAGGTCGTCGTGATGACGGTGACGTCGATGGCCGGGCTCGGCCTGGCCGGCGGGCTCGTCGGCGTCCCCGCAGGCGTGCTCGCGCACCGGTTCGTCGTGCCGCTCGCGACGAGTGCGGCGAAGGTGGACGTACCGCTGGCGCTGCTGCACGTGTGGCAGCCGTGGACGCTGCTGGTCCTGGCCGTCACCGGCGCCGTGATCGCGGTCCTCGGCGCGCTCGTCCCGGCGAGGGCCGCCGCCCGCCTCACCATCGCGGAGGTCCTGCACACGGAGTGACCGGCCGGGCGGGCAGGTGGCACCTGGCGCAGCCGTGCGGGCGGAAGCCACCCGATGCAGCGACGGCGCGGTCCCGGGAGCGCGGGGCTCCCGGGACCGCGGGTCGCCGGCGCGGCTCAGCCCACGGCGACCAGGCGGAACGACTGCGCCACGCCGCCGGTGCACGACCACTGCTGCAGCAGCGCGCCGTCGGCGGTGGAGACGTCACGGACGTCGAGGCACTTGCCGCTGTTGCGGGCGGTGAAGCGGAACGCGCCGCCGCCGAGGGAGGCCGGCAGCCACTGCTGGTTGGTGCCGCCGCCGTACGCCCACAGGTGCACCTGCGCGCCGTCGGCGGTGGCGCCGGCGCCGCCGTTGACGTCCCAGACGAGGCTGGGCGCGTAGCGGTTGACGACCTGGTAGTAGCCGCCGCTGGTGGGGCGGAACTGCCACTGCTGGTTGGTCGCGCCCGCGGCGCCGCAGGTCCACTGCTGCAGGGCGGTGCCGTTGGCGGTGCCCCAGCCGGTGTCGTCGAGGCACTTGCCGCTGTTGGTGTTGATCACCTGGTACCAGCGGGCCGGGTCGATCGAGGTGGCCGGGGGCTGGGACGTGACCGGGGGCGGCGAGGTCGGCGTGACGGGGCCGCCCGGCCAGGTGAAGGTGGCCATGGCGCCGGCGGGCAGGTGGTAGCCGAAGGACGAGCCGCCGTAGGAGACCTGGAAGTTCTGGGCGCCGCCGGAGTTCACCGCGACGAGCACGATCGAGCCGTCCGGGTTGCGGAAGGCGACGTTCTCGATGCCGCCCTGGCCGTAGCCGGTCGAGTCGACGCGGACCGCGCCGGGCTTGACGAACTTCGCGAGGTGGCCGAGTACGTAGTACTCGGCGTTGTACGTGACGCTGCCGCCGTTGACGGTGGTGACGCCCATGCAGTTGGTGCAGCTACCGATGACGGGGCCGTGCGAGGGGTTGAGCGCCAGGTTCCACAGCGTGACGGTCCTCGCCCAGTTGCGGGTGGCGCCGACGGCGAGGTTGCGGCCCTGCCACAGCAGCGAGTCGGCGAAGGTGTTGCCCGACTCGACGCCGGAGCACTCGGTGAAGAAGACGTCCTTGTTCGGGTACGCGTTGCGCACGGTGCTCTGCCCGCCGGGCGCGCCGCCGTAGCAGTGCCAGGCGGTGCCGGCCGTGTTGTTGCCGGTGGCGGCGAGGACCTGCTGCGGGAACGAGGTGTTGTCCCAGTTGTGGTCCCAGGCGAGGATCTTCGTGCCGAGCCCGGCGGCGGCGAGCTTCGGCGCGAGGGTGTTGATGACCGCGGCCTGCTGCGCGGCGGACATGAGCATGCCGGGGTACCCGGGCGGGGAGAACTGCGGCTCGTTCTGGACGCTGAGGTACTGCACCGGCACGCCCGCCGCCTGGTACGCCTGCACCGACCTGACGAGGTAGTCGGCGAAGGTGGCCTCGTAGCTGATGCTCAGCGAGCCGCCGATGAGATTGTTGTTGGTCTTCATCCAGGCCGGCGCGCTCCACGGCACGACCATCGTGGACAGCTGCGGGTTGAGCGAGCGGGCCTGCGTCAGCAGCGGCAGGATGTACGCCTGGTCGTGCGCGATCGAGAACCGCGACAGGCTCGGGTCGGCCGCGCCGTCGTCGTAGGTGTAGAAGTTCAGCGAGAAGTCCGAGGCGCCCAGCGGCTGGCGCAGGAAGCTCAGGCCGATCCCGTTGGTGGGGCTGAACAGCGACGTCATGATGCCGTTGCGGGCCGAGGAGTGGTAGATCAGGTTCGCCGACGAGTCGGTGAACGACGCGCCGAAGCCCACCATCGACTGGTACGTGGTGTTCGCGTTGACGGTGATCGTCGAGCCGCTGCCGGCGGTGCCGAACGCGACGTCGGCCTTCTTCGTGAGCTGGTTGGCGCGGTCCGGCGTGGTGAGCCAGACGCTCGCATTGGTGGCGGCGAGGGCGGGCGACGCCTGGGTGACCACGAGCGCGGCGCCGGTGGCGAGCAGGCCCGCGGCGGCGCAGGTGGCGATGAGGCGTTTCCCGGTGACCGGGCGGTCGGTCATGAGGGGGTTCCCTTCTGGGGGTGGTGACGGGGGCGGGGCTGGCGGGCCCCGCCCCCTGCCAGTGCTGTGCGTTGCGGCTGCTATGCGTAGAGGCGCAGGTCGGCCAGGCTCCACCAGCTGCCGCTGGTGCCCGTGTTCGTCACCCGCAGGTACCGTGCGCGGGCCTTGACGTCGACGTTGGTGAGCTGGCCGGTGCCCGTGCCCGACGCGAGCACGCGCCACGAGGTGCCGTCGTCGCTGACGGACACCTGCCAGGCCCGTGCGTAGTCGCCGATGCTGCCGCCGCTGTCGATCGCGACCCGGCGGAAGCGCCGCTGCTCGCCGAGGTCGACCTGCAGGTACTGGCCGGGCTCCTGCGCCTGGCCGGCGGACCAGCGGGTCGAGGCGTCCTCGTCGACGGCGAGCTTCGCGTCCGGGCTCGCCGGCAGCGACGTGGCGGTGGCCCCCCGCAGCGGCAGCAGCCGCAGGCCGTCGTCGAGCACCCGGCTGCGCGGCCAGGTGAACGTGGCGAGGGAGCCGCCGGGCAGCGTGTAGTCGAAGGTGCGGCCGCCGGCGGCGACGGTGAACGTGCGCGGGTCGTCGTTCTCGTTGTGCACGACCAGCGCCGTGGAGCCGTCGGGGTTGCGGAAGGCGACGTCCATGATCTGGCCGTTCCAGCCGGTGGTGCCGAAGGAAGTGCTGGCGACGCGGACCGCGCCGGGCTTCACGAACCGCGACAGGTGCCCGATCGTGTAGTACTCGGCGTTGGTGGTGAACGTGCCGCCGGGCTGCACCGTGATCAGCCCGGTGCAGGTGTCGCAGCCACCGAGGTGCGGGCCGCCGGTCGCGTCGAGGGCGATGTTCCAGTTGACCACGGACTTCGCCCAGTTCCGGGTGGTCCCGATCGCGATGGTACGGGCGTGCCACTTCAACGTGTCGCGGAAGAACTGCGCGGGCGGGTCGTTCGGGCCGTGCGAACCGGAGCACTCGGTGAACCAGATGCCCTTGCCCGGGAACGCGTCGTGCAGCGCGCTCTGCGCGGCCGGCTCGCCGTAGTAGCAGTGGTACGCGGTGCCGGCGAGCCACTTGCCGGCCGGCCCGGACAGCAACTGGTACGGGTAGTCGGTCTCCGGGTCCTGCCCCGGCGGGACATTGGCGACGTCGTTGGGGTGCGTGGCCCAGTTGTGGTCGTAGCCGATGATCTTCGTGCGGGGGCTCGCGACCCGCAGCAGCGGCCCGAGCGCCTCGATGACCTTGGCCTCCTGCGCGACCCGCATGGCGGTCGTCGGGTAGCCGTGCTCGCCGCCGTTCTGCGGCTCGTTCTGCACGGTGAGGTAGTCGACCGGTACGCCGTTGGCCGCGTACGCGAGGACGAACCGCACCAGGTAGCGCGCGTACGCCTGGTAGATCGCCGGGTCGTCGATGAGCGAGCCGCCGACGAGCGAGCCGTTGGTCTTCATCCAGGCCGGCGGGCTCCACGGCGTCGCCATGATCTTCAGCTGCGGGTTGAGCTGCTTCGCCCGGCGCAGCAGCGGCAGGATCCGCTCCTGGTCACGGGCGATGCTGAAGTGCCGCAGGGCGAAGTCCTGCTGCCCCGCCGGCACGTCGTCGAGCGAGTAGTGGCTGCTCGCGGCCGTGAAGTCCGACGAGCCGATCGGCTGGCGCAGGAAGCTCACGCCGTCGCCCTTCGCGGGGTCGAACAGGGCGCGCATGGCCTTGTCCCGTTCGGCCGGGCTCAGCCGGTACAGCACTGCGGCCGACGAGTCCGTGATCGACGCCCCGAACCCGTCCATGGTCTGGAACTCGCGGCTCGGGTCCACCGTGATCGTGACGTTCGGGTTGCCGGCGACCGGCCGGCCGAACGCCACCGGGGCCCGCTCGTGCATGAGCTCCGCCCCGTCGACGGTCGTCACCCACACCCTCGCCGCCGGCGCGGACTCCCCCGCCTGCGCCTCCGTGAACCCCGTCAGCCCGACCGCGACGGCGGCACCCACCGCCACCAGCCGCAACACCCGTCGTGTCATCGCGTCTCCCCAGCGCTACGCATGTAACAAATGAAACACGAATGTAACTAAGCGGAGGACAGCACAGCATCGGCCTGCACCGATTGTCAAGACCGCTCAGCGGGCATGAGGTGCGGAGCGTGAGGACCGGGACGGGCCGACCGGCAGCCGGATGAAACACCGGCGATGAAACACCGCCCAGCGGGGCGAAATGACGGCCGCACGATTCGCATGAGGTGGATCGGATGGCCCGTTGTTGTTCAGCGCCCGCCGCCTTCCGCAGCCGCGCCGGACCGGCTTGGATCGCGGGACCCGTGATCCAAGGCCCGGAGTGGTCGCCCGGATGGCCACCCCGGTCCTTCGATCATGGCCGGGGTCGATCGGCGGTGGGGCGATCGCCGTCCGGGCGCCAGGGCGGTCCCGCTGGGGCAACGGGAGGCGGCCGCGGGCCGCGTCGCCGAAGCGCGCCGCAGGGCGTGGGCACCGCCCTGGAGTGGCTCGCATCGCGGGACCCGTGATCCAAGGCGCGGAGTGGCCATCCAGACGACCACCACACGACTTCGATCACCACGGCCCGCGCGGCACGGTCCGGGTCCCCATGGGGGCAGCCAGCCGCCGGTTTTGTCAACGGCGCGAGACGTCTGCCGGTGTCACCCGGCAGGCCGCGGCCGGCAGCCGGCCTGGCGAGTCCTGACTCCAGGACGGCGCCGGGCGGTCAGCCGCGGCGCAGGAGGCGGCCCACGGCGGCCATCATCTCGGTGGCCATCTCCTCGCCCTTGCCCTCCTCGGCGCCGTGCTGCATGCAGTGGCGGGCGTGGTCGTCGAGCAGGCCGAGGGCGACCTTGTCCAGGGCCGCCTGGATGGCGCTGATCTGGGTCAGCACGTCGATGCAGTAGCGGTCCTCGTCGACCATTTTCTCCACGCCGCGGACCTGGCCCTCGATGCGGCGCAGCCGGCTCTGGAGCTGGTCCTTGGTCGCGGTGTAACCGCGGGGCGTGGCGGTGGTCATGCCAACCATCGTAGCGCACACCCCCGGGGGGTATGCTAGGTTCACCGGGTACCCATAGGGGGTATCCGTACCTGAGGAGTCGACATGACCACCACGACCTACGCCGTCAAGGGGATGACCTGCGGACACTGCGTGCAGGCGGTGAGCACCGAGGTCGGCCGGGTGCCCGGGGTGACCGGGGTCGAGGTCGATCTGGCGTCCGGCGCGGTGACCGTGACCAGCGACGGGCCCGCCGACGAGCAGGCCGTCCGGGCCGCCGTGGACGAGGCCGGTTACGAAGTCGTGGGCACCCGAGCATGAACACCCCGATCAGGCTCGGGGTGTTCGCGGCCGTCCTGGCCGTGGTGTTCGGGGTGGCGTTCGGGGCGGGGCGGCTGGTCGGGCCCGTTGCCCAGGCGGAGCAGGCCGCCGGCGGCCCGGCCATGGACGGCCATGCCGGCGGCGACGGCAGCGGTGGCGGCAGCCATGACGCCTCGCCCGCGCCCGGCAGCACACCGTCCGGCCCTCAGCGGCATGGCTACGCGTTCGCCGGTGGGGCGTACACCGGCGGCAACCTGAGCTTCAGGATCACCGCGGCGGACGGCCGGGCCGTCACCGGTTTCGACCTGGTGCACGAGAAGCCGCTGCACCTCATCGTGGTGCGGCAGGACCTGTCCGGGTTCCAGCACGTGCATCCCGCGATGGACGCGGACGGCACGTGGCGGGTGCCGGTCGCGCTGCCGGACGGCGGGCCGTGGCGGGCGTACGCGGACTTCACCGCCACCGGCGGGCCCGCGACCGTGCTCGCCGCGGACCTCGACGTGCCCGGGGCGCGCCGGGCGGAGCCGCTGCCGGCGCCGGCCACGACGGTCGTCGTCGACGGGTACACGGTGCGCCTCGACGTGCACGACGGGGTGACGCTGCGGGTCGAGCGGGACGGGCGGCCGGTGACCGACCTGCAACCGTATCTCGGCGCGGCCGGGCACCTGGTGGCGATCGCCCAGCGGGACCTCGCCTACCTGCACGTCCACCCGAAGGAGCCGCAGACGGGCGGGCCCGACGTCGGGTTCGCCGTCGAGGGCGCCGGGGAGGGCACGCACCGGCTGTACTTCCAGTTCCAGCACGCTGGCGCGGTGCACACCGCGGAGTTCACCGTGAACGGCATCGGAGGCGGCCATGCCCACAACTGAGCTCACGATCGGCGGCATGACCTGCGCCGCGTGCGCCGCGCGCATCGAGAAGAAGCTCAACCGGCTCGACGGCGTCGAGGCGAGCGTCAACTACGCCACCGAGAAGGCGCGCGTGGTGTTCCCGCCGTCGGTGGTGGTGGCCGACCTGATCGCCACCGTCGAGCAGACCGGCTACACGGCGGCGACGGTCAGCGCGCCCGACTCGGCCGCCACCCCCGCCGCCGCCGACCCGCTCGTGGTGGCGCGGCAGCGGTTGCTGGTCAGCGCCGCGCTCGCCGTGCCGGTGGTCCTGCTCGCGATGGTGCCGGCCTGGCAGTTCGAGTCGTGGCAGTGGGCGTCGCTGACCCTCGCCGCGCCGGTCGTGGTGTGGGGCGCGTGGCCGTTCCACCGCGCGGCGCTGCGCAACCTGCGGCACGCCTCGGCGAGCATGGACACGCTGGTGTCGGTCGGCACGCTCGCGGCGTTCCTGTGGTCGCTGTACGCGCTGTTCCTCGGCGACGCCGGCATGCCCGGCATGCGCCACCCGTTCGAGTTCACCGTGTCGCGGGGCGCCGGCGCGGACGCCATCTACCTGGAGGTCGCCGCCGGGGTGACGGTGTTCATCCTGGCCGGCCGCTACTTCGAGGCCCGGGCCAAGCGCCGCGCCGGGGCCGCCCTGCGCGCCCTGCTGGAGCTGGGTGCCAAGGATGCCGCGGTACTGGCACCCGACGGCACCGAGCACCGCGTCCCGGTGGAGCAGCTGGCGGTCGGCGACCGGTTCGTCGTGCGGCCGGGCGAGAAGGTCGCCGCCGACGGCGTGGTGCTCGACGGCACGTCCGCGGTCGATGCGAGCATGCTCACCGGCGAGCCGCTGCCGGTCGACGTCGGCCCCGGCGACGCCGTCGTCGGCGGCTGCGTCAACACCGCCGGCCGGCTGGTGGTGCGGGTCAGCCGGACCGGCGCCGACACGCAACTGGCCCAGATGGCCCGGCTCGTCGAGCAGGCGCAGAGCGGCAAGGCCGACGTGCAGCGGCTCGCCGACCGCGTCGCCGCCGTCTTCGTGCCGATCGTCATCGGGCTCGCCGTGGCCACCCTCGGCTTCTGGCTGGGCACCGGCGGCTCGGTGGCGGCCGCGTTCACCGCCGCCGTCGCGGTGCTCATCATCGCCTGCCCGTGTGCGCTGGGCCTGGCCACGCCGACGGCGCTGCTCGTCGGCACCGGCCGCGGCGCCCAGCTCGGCATCCTGATCCGGGGGCCGGAGGTGCTCGAGTCGACCCGCCGCGTCGACACCGTGCTGCTGGACAAGACCGGCACCGTGACCACCGGCCGGATGTCGGTGCTGGACGTGCGGGGCCACTCGGACACGCTGCGCCTCGCCGCCGCGGTCGAGCACGCCTCGGAGCACCCGATCGCCCGGGCGGTGGCGGCCGCGGTGCCGGACCGGCCCGCCGTGTCGTCGTTCGTCAGCCACGCCGGGCACGGGGTCAGCGGCATCGTCGAGGACCGCACCGTCTGGGTGGGCCGCCCGTCGTTCCTGGCCTCGCAGGGCCTCACGCCGCTGGACCCCTCGGTCGCCGCGCCGGAGGGCGCCGGGACGGTCGTCGCGGTGGGCTGGGACGGGGCGGTGCAGGGCCTGATCGCCGTCGGCGACACCGTGAAGCCGACCTCGGCCGAGGCGGTCCGCCGGATGCGGGACCTGGGCCTGCACCCGGTGCTGCTCACCGGGGACGCCGAGCCCGCCGCGCGCGCCGTGGCCGGCGAGGTCGGCATCGACGAGGTCATCGCGGGCGTGCTGCCGGCCGGCAAGCTCGACGTGGTCCGCCGCCTGCAGGCCGAGGGCCGGGTCGTGGCGATGGTCGGTGACGGGGTCAACGACGCCGCCGCGCTCGCCCAGGCCGACCTGGGCCTGTCGATGGGCACGGGCACCGACGCCGCGATCGAGGCGGGCGACCTGACCCTGGTCCGCGGCGACCTGACCGCGGTCCCCGACGCGATCCGGCTGTCCCGGCGCACCCTCGCCACGATCAAGGGCAACCTGTTCTGGGCGTTCGCGTACAACCTGGCCGCGGTGCCGCTCGCCGCCGCGGGCCTGCTCAACCCGATGATCGCGGGCGGCGCGATGGCGCTGAGCTCGGCGTTCGTGGTGGCCAACAGCCTGCGGCTGCGCCGCTTCGGCTGACCCCGCACAGGCGGCCGGTGGCTGTCCACATGAGACGGTGCGGGGGGAGCCGGCGGGCTCCCCCCGCACCGGTCGGGACTACTCGGCGGTGAACGTCACCCGGCGACGGCGGCGCAGGGTGGCGACCAGGGCGACCCCACCGACGACGAGGGCAGCGCCGGTGCCGACCAGCGGCATCGTGCTGCTGGAGCCGGTGACGGGCAGGCCCGGCGTGGGCGTCGTCGACGGCGGGACCGACGTCGACGGCGGCACGGACGTCGACTGCGACGGAGACGGCGACGCGGAGGGCGACTTCGACGGCGACTTCGACGGCGAGGGCTTCGGGCACGGGCCGGTCAGCTGGACCCAGCCGCTGGCGCCCTGGGCGCGGTAGTTGTCGGCCCACCTGGCCTTGTAGGTCAGCTTCACCCTGGTCGCGGGCTTCGCGACGACGGAGGTGAAGCTCACCTCGGTCAGCGGGCTGCCGGCGGGCCGGGCGGCGATCGTGGTCGGCACCGTCGTGGTCGACAGGGTGCTCTTGGCGTTCTTGTCCAGCTCCAGCTTGACGTCACCGAGCGTGACGGCCGCCGGATAGTCGTTCGTCAGTTTCCAGGTGATCTCGTACGTGCCGTCGACGGACACGCACACCGCGGAGCCGGTCGCTCCCGTTGCGTGAGCACTGGCGGGCGAAGCGAACATGGTCGATAGCCCAACGGCCACGGTCGCGGCGGCAGCGCCCCCCGCAACCCTCCTGAACAGCGTGTTTCCCACAACGACTCCTGCCTCAAGAAACTTGACGTCCGACAACATACGGCCGCGAGCCGGAGTGCGACAGCCGTTGCGGGGCAGGGATTTTGCGACCCATCCGGATTTGGTCTGATTCATCCGGGAAAATACTGAAGATCGATGACGGTGGCGGTGACACACGGCGTTCGGGCAGGTGGAAATGCGCGACGACGCTTAGGCTGGCGAGGCATGAGACGGGGACTCGCACTGCTCACACTCGCCCTGCTGACCGCCTGTTCGGCCGGGACGCCGACGGCACCGACGACCAGGCCCGGCGCGGCGGCCGAGGCCGCCCGGCCCGGCGATCACACACTGACCGTCACCGTGGGTGACAAGGAGCGCACGTTCCTGCTGCACGTGCCGGCCTCGTACGATCCCGGCCGGGCCACGCCGGCGGTCCTCGCGCTGCATTTCCGGCCCGGCAGCGGCGCGGCGATGCGCGGGCTGACCGGCTTCGACGCCAAGGCCGACGCGGCGGGTTTCCTGGTGGCGTACCCCGAGGGCGTCGGCGGGCAGTTCAACGCGTTCGGCTGCTGCGGCGCGCAGGACGACATCGGCTTCGTCAAGGCCGTCGCCGGGCAGCTCGTGCAGCGGTGGCACGCCGACCCCGCCCGGATCTTCCTCGCCGGCATCTCCAACGGCGGCGACCTGAGCTTCCGGGCGGCCGTCGAGGCGCCGGGCGTGTTCGCCGCGATCGGCGTCGTCAGCGGCGGCTTCGCCGGCGGGCGGACCGAGGCCGCCGACTACCGGCCGGCCGCCCCGGTGTCGGTGGTGACGCTCATCGGTGCCGACGACCCGCAGGCCACCGTCTTCCGCGCCGGCGTGGACACCTGGCGGACCAGGCTGCACTGCACCCCGGCCGCCCCGGCCTCCGCCGCGCCGCTGGATCCGGCCGTACACCGGACGACCACCCACTGCCAGGACGGCAGCGACGTGGACGACTACGTCGTCGACGGCGCCGGCCACGTCTGGTTCGGCGCGGCGTCCGGCGAGCTGAAGGACGCCACCATGAAGGTCGACGCCACCGGCGTGCTGTGGGACTTCTTCGCCGCCCACCCCCGGCGGGGCTGACCTTTCGCCGGCCGACCGGCGCGCGGCGGGACTGCTTCGCCGCGCGCCTCCGGCGGCGCTAACCTTCGCTGGTCGACCGGCGCGCGTGAGGGACGAGGGCACAGACGTGAAGACGATGCTCGACTTCCTGTCCGGGCTGGCCGCGCCGAGGCTGGCCGAGCTCGCCGCCGCCCACCTGCCCGACGGCCCCCGGGTGGACCGCAAGCGGCTCGCCGCGCTGCTGATGGCTCCGGCCACGGTCACCGGCACGGTAGCCGTGCTGAGCCTGCCGGAGCTGCAGGTCGCCGAGGCCCTGTCGCTGCGCGCGGCCGGCACCCGGCGCACGGACCTGGCGCAGCTGCTGGGGGTGGCCGCCGACGACGCCGACCTGAGCCTGGTGCTGGACCGGCTGGAGTGGCACGCGCTGGCCTGGCCCGACGGCGAGTGGATCCGCACCGCGCCGATCCACGAGGTGCTCGTGGGCGGCTACGGGTTCGGCCCCTCGGCCCGCCTGGAGCTCGCCCACCTGCCGCTGGACCAGCTGCAGCGCATCGCGTACAACCTCGG
The DNA here is from genome assembly GCF_040654515.1 of Dactylosporangium sp. NPDC050688. NCBI lineage: Bacteria > Bacillati > Actinomycetota > Actinomycetes > Micromonosporales > Micromonosporaceae > Dactylosporangium > Dactylosporangium sp. NPDC050688. Next base: position 23,610 of record NZ_JBFAIC010000046.1, on the reverse strand, counting down.
CGCGCCGGTCGGGCGGGACCGCGCGGCGCTGCTCGACGGCATCTGCGCCGCGCTCGCCGACGCCGCGACCGTCCGGGCGACGTTCGCCGCCGCCCCGGAGGCCACCAAGGACCTGCTGCTGTCCCTCGCCGACGAGCCGTTCTACTTCGACCCGCAGCAGATGGGCGCCCTGCGCACCAGCCGGCCGACGCCGCTGCGCTGGGCCGTCGAGCACGGCCTGGTCATGTGGAGCCCGGCGAACATGGCCGCGGTCCTGTGCAGCGAGGCGGGCGTGGTGCTGCGGGAGGAGTTCCAGGCGGACTTCGACCCGGCGCCGCCGCTGCAGGTGCCGGTCGAGGTCGGCGCCGAGATGGTGCGCCGCGACGGCGCGGCCGCGGTCCGGACCGCGCTCGCCCAGGTCACCGCACTGCTGGAGACGTGCGGCCGGGCGCCGGTGCCGATGCTGAAGGACGGCGGCGTCGGCACCCGCGAGCTGCGCCGGCTGAGCAAGGCGATCGGCGGCGACGAGCTGGAGATACGCCTGTGGCTCACGCTCGCCGGGGTCAGCGGCCTGATCGGCATCACGGACAACCGGATCGCGCCGTCGGCCTACTACGACGACTGGCTGAAGCTCGACCCGCCCGCGCAGTACGGCGAGCTGGTCACCGCCTGGCTGGTGATGGACGCCGCCCCGCTGGACACCGGCGCCCCGGCGCTGCTGCGCACGGAACGCGACGAGGGGGTGAGCGTGCTGCGGCGCAGCCTCGTGTCGCTGCTCAACGGCCTGCCCGACGGCTACGCGCTGCCGTCGCTGGACGGGATCAACGCGCTGCAGATGTACATGCGACCGCTGCTGACCGGTCCGGAGCCGCAGGAGGCCTACCCGACGACCGCGATGCTGTGGCGGGAGCTGGAGCTGATGGGCGTCGGCGCCCTGTTCGCGCCCACCGGCCTGTGCCGGGCCCTGGCCGCGGAGGCGGGGCTGGACGGCACGCCGCAACGCCCGGCGCTGCGGGCCGAGCTGAAGCGGCTGATCCCGGCCGCGCAGCACACGGTGCTGCTGCAGAGCGACCTGACCGCGGTCGCGACCGGCGCCCCGGCGGCGCCGCTCGCGGCGCTGCTCGACCTGACCGCCGACCGGGAGTCGCGCGGCGGCGGGCACACGTGGCGCTTCTCGGAGGCGTCGGTGCGCCGGGCGTTCGACAGCGGCTCGTCCGCCGAGGAGCTGCTGGCCGCGCTGCGCGAGGCGGCGACCGGCGGCCGGGTGCCGCAGCCGCTGGAGTACCTGGTGATGGACCTCGCCCGGCGGCACGGCGCGCTGCGGGTCCGCCCGGTCGCGTGCGTGCTGCGCAGCGACGACCCGGCGCTGCTGGCCGAGCTGCCCCGGGTGAAGAGCCTGGCCAGGCTGGGCCTGACCGAGCTGGCCCCGACCGTCTACGCGAGCGTGCTGCCGGTCGCGGAGACGCTCGTGGCGCTGCGCGCCGCCGGGTACGCCCCAGCCGGCGAGCACGCCGACGGCACGATCGCCTTCGACCGCGTCACGAAGCACCGCGTCAGGCCCTCGCATCCGGATCAGGACAGGACCTGACCGGATCCCGCCGTAGCGTCCTGGGCGTGATCCTCACCAGGCGGCAGCTCAACCGCACGTACCTGCAGCGCCAGCTGCTCACCACACCCGACACCGCGCCGGACCAGCGGCCGGTCGACGAGGTCGTCGCGCACCTCGTCGCCGTGCAGGCCCAGGAGGTGGACGCGCCCTACGTGGGGCTGTGGACCAGGATGCGGGGGCTGCGGCACGAGCAGCTCACCGAGGCGCTGGGCGACGGGCGGGTGGTGCGCGGCGGGCTGCTGCGCCGCACCCAGCACCTGACCGCCGGCGCCGACTACCGCTGGCTGAAGCCCCTGCTGCAGGAGCGGCTCGGCCCCGGCGGGATGTCGCCGTTCGCGAAGGAGATCGCCGGGCTGGAGCCCGCCGACATCGCCGCGGCCGGCCGGGAGATCCTGCGCGGCCAGGTGATGACCCGGCCGAAGCTGGCCAAGCGGCTCGGCGAGCGGTTCCCCGGCCGGCAGGCGATCGTGCTCGCGTGGGTCGTCCAGCTGCACGTGAACCTGGTGCACCCGCCGCCGTCCGGGGTCTGGCGCCGCCGCGGGCACGTGACCTGCGCGCTCGCCGAGGACTGGCTGGGCGGGCCGCTGCAGGAGCGCCCGCCGGTGTGGACGCTGCTGTCGCGGTACCTCGCCTCCTGCGGCCCGGCGAGCGTCGCGGACCTGCAGAACTGGTCGGGGCTGAAGCGGCTGCGCGAGGAGGTCGAGCGGAAGCGGCACCGGCTGCGGGTGTACCGCAACGAACGCGGGCAGGAGCTGTTCGACCTGCCGGACCTGCCGGTCGCCGGCGGCGGCGAGCCGGTGCCGGTGCGCTTCCTGCCGGAGTTCGACAACCTGGTGCTCAGCCACGAGGACCGCACCCGGATCATCAGCGACGAGGACCGGGCCCGGGTGTGCCCCGGCTACTCGATGGTGCACCCGACGTTCCTGGTCGACGGGTTCGTCGCGGGCATCTGGTCGGTGCGCGGCGCGGCGCTGACCGTGTCGCCGTTCCGCCGGCTGCCCGATGCGGATGCGGCACTGGTACTGGACGAGGCCGGCCGCCTGCGCGAGTTCCTTCAGCTCGACGGGACCGTGCGGCTCGACCAGCCGCTCGACCAGCTCTGAAGGGCCAGCCGGGCGGCGCCGAGCGCCGGGTCGTGGGCCGTGCCGGCCTGGACGCCGCGCGCCCGCAGCACGTCCAGCACCCCGTCGCGGACCGGGGTGCCCCCGGTGAGCAGGCCTCCCGCCAGTACCACCGCCGCGTCCGGAGCCTCGAGCGCGTCGAGGGTGGCGACCAGCCGGTCGACGGCCTCCCCGGCGATCGCGGCGGCGGCCGGATCTCCGGCGGCGGCGAACTCACACACGACCGGGGCGAGCGCGGCGAACGAGCCGAGCGGCAGCCGCTGCGCCCAGTGCACGAGGTCGTCGGCGGACGTGACGCCGGCGTGCAGGGCGACCCGGACGGCGAGCCCGGTGGACGACCAGTGCCGGGCCGCGTGCCGGACCGCCTGCAGGCCGAGCCACAGTCCCGAGCCCTCGTCGCCGAGCAGCCAGCCGAGCCCGTCGGCGGTGCGTGTGATCCGCTCGCCGTCCACGAGGGCCGCGACGGCGCCGGTGCCCGCGATGAGCACCGCGCCTCCCGCGGCGGCCGAGCCCGCGGCGAACGCGGTGACGGCGTCGCCGAGCACCTCGACCGGGCAGGTCAGGCCGAGGCCGGCCCACTGGCCGGCGAAGCTCGCGGCGACGCCGGGATCAGCGAGGACGCTGACCCCGGCGACTCCCACCACGCCCGCCACGACCCCGCCCGGGTCGTGCGGGCCGAGTGCCTCGCGGACCGCCGCGCCGATGGCGACCGCGGCCGCCGACCCGACAGCGGACGGGTTGCCAGGGCCGGCGGTCCCGCGCCCCAGGACCGTCCCGTCAGGCGCGACGACGACCGCTTTGGAGGCCGTCCCGCCGGCATCGACCCCGAGGATGAGCACCATGGCGAAGATGGAAACATAGAAAATGCTTGTTGACTAGAAGTTGAAGTGGTCGTAATTTTCATCGTCAAGACGTACCGATGAAAAGGATGACCGAAGTGACGGGTGAGAGCGGCGGGCTGCTGGGGCGGCTGCGCATCGAGGGGCCGACCATGCCGGAGGCCCTCGCCAAGATCGCCGAGACGATCCTCAGCGATCCCGAGACGGCGGCGCACGCCAGCATCGTCGACCTCGCCGAGCGGTCGGGCACGTCCACGGCGACCGTGACCCGGTTCAGCCGCACGCTCGGCTTCAAAGGCTACGCCAACCTGCGGGTCGCCATCGCGACCGAGACCGGCCGCGCCGAGCAGGCCCGCTGGGAGACCGACATCAGCGGCGACATCGCCCCCGACGACCCGCTCGACGGCGTGCTCGACGTGATCACGGCCGCCGACACCAGGGCGATCCAGGCGACCGCCGCCGGGCTGGACGTCGCCGCGGTCGAGCGGGTCGCGGCGGCGATCGCGACCGCCGGGCGGGTGGAGATCTTCGGGCTGGGCAGCAGCGGCACCGCCGGGCGGGAGATGGCGTTCCGGCTCGAGCGCATCCGCGTCCCCGTCTGGTACCGCTCCGACACCCACACCGCGCTGACCAACGCGGCGCTGCTCGGCCCCGGCGACGTCGCGATCGGCCTGTCGCACTCCGGCCGCACCCGCGAGGCGATCGAGACCCTGGCCGAGGCCGCGGACCACGGCGCGCTGACCGTCGCGGTCACGTCCTTCGGCCGCTCGCCGCTGGCCGAGGTCGCCGACGTGGTGTTCACGACCTCGGTCCACGAGACCACCTTCCGGGTCGCGGCACTCTCCGCACTGCACTCGCAGCTGCTGGTCCTGGACCTCATCTACGTGGCGGTCGCGCAGCGCACCTACGAGCGGACCGCCGAGGCCCTGGAGCTCACGGTGCGCGCCGTCGACGCGCACCGGGTGCCCGACACGACCACCAACCGCAAGCGACCACGGAGGGACAAGCCGCAGTGACCAGCATCAGCAGTGGGGACTACGTCGAGGTGATCCGCGCCGCCATCGAGCGCGTGAGCAGCACCCAGGGCGACCGGGTGGCGCGGGCCGCCGACCTGATCACCGCCACGCTGCAGGCCGGCGGGGTGATCCAGGCGTTCGGCTGCGGGCACTCCGAGGCGCTCGCGATGGAGATCGCCGGCCGGGCCGGCGGCCTGGTGCCGACGAACCGGATCGCCCTGCGCGACATCGTCCTCTACGGCGGCGACCCCGCCGGCGTCCTCGGCGACCCGCAGCTGGAGCGCACCCCGAGCGTCGCGCACCGGCTCTACGACCTGGCCCCCGTCAAGCCCGACGACACCTTCGTCATCGCCTCCAACTCCGGCGTCAACGGCGCCGTGGTGGAGATGGCCCAGCTGGTCAAGCAGCGCGGGCACGCCCTCATCGCGATCACGTCGCTGGAGCACTCGTCACGGGTGGACTCCCGGCATGAGAGCGGCCTGAAGCTCAGCGACCTCGCCGACGTGGTCCTCGACAACGGGGCACCCTACGGCGACGCGTCGCTGCCACTGCCGGGCGGCGGCGCCGTCGGCGCCGTCTCCTCGATCACCGCGGCCCTGCTGGCCCAGCAGATCGTCACCGAAGTGGTGGCGCGGCTGCTGGCCCTCGGCGTCACGCCGCCGGTCTACCTGTCCGACAACGTCCCAGGCGGGCGGGAGCACAACGCAGCACTCGAAGCGCGGTACGCCGGGCGCATCCGGCGTACCGCTTAGGAGAGAAGGCCCAGTCATGAACCCATCACCCTTGGTCCAACCGTACCCGAACAGACGCACCGTCCTGTGCGCGGCGGTCGCGGCGGGCGCCACCCTGCCGCTGCTCAGCGCGTGCGTGACCGGCGGCAAGGACGACACACCGGCGGCCGCGGCGGGCGCGAAGAGCGCGGCGAACCCGCTCGGCGTCAAGGAGGACGCGGCCCTGGAGGTCGTCATCTTCAAGGGCGGCTACGGCGACGACTACGCCAAGAAGGCCGAAGGCCTCTACACGCAGAAGTACCCGAAGGCGACGGTCGACCACAAGGGCATCCAGAAGGTCGGCGAGGCGCTGCAGCCGCGGTTCGTCGCCAACACCCCGCCCGACGTGGTGGACAACACCGGCGCCGGCCGTCTCGACCTCGCCACCCTGGTCGGCGCGAAGCAGCTGTCGAACCTCACGGACCTGCTGGAGGCACCGTCGTTCGACGACCCCGCGGTGAAGGTCAAGGACACGCTGCTGCCGGGCGTGGTCGAGGACGGCACGTTCGACGGTGCCCCGCTGGTGCTCAACTTCACCTACACCGCGTGGGGCATCTGGTACTCCAAGCCGCTGTTCGCCAGCAAGGGCTGGACGTACCCGAAGACCTGGGACGAGATGCTCGCCCTGTGCGCCACGATCAAGGCCGCCGGCATCGCGCCGTGGACCTACCAGGGCAAGTACCCGGAGTACATCAACGACCCGCTGCTGAGCATGGCGGCGAAGACCGGCGGCACGGACCTGCTCAAGGCCGTGGACAACCTGCAGCCCAACGCCTGGAAGTCCGACGCCTTCAAGGCCGCCGCGGAGGCGTTCGCGGAGCTCGCCGGCAAGGGCTACATCATGGCGGGCTCGGAGGCGCTGTCGCACACCGAGTCGCAGGCCGCCTGGTGCCAGGGCAAGGCCGCGTTCATCCCCTGCGGCTCCTGGCTGGAGGCCGAGCAGAAGGACGTCGCGCCGAAGGGCTTCGACATGGTGATGGGCGCCGTGCCGCCCCGCACCGGCTCGGACAAGCTGGGCGCCGCCGCGGTCCAGGCCGCGAGCAGCGAGTCGTTCATCGTGCCGGCGAAGGCGAAGAACGCCGCCGGTGGCATGGAATACCTGCGGATCCTGTTCTCCAAGCAGTCGGCGCGCAGCTTCGCCGAGTCCGCCGGCACGCTGCCCGCGGTCGCCGGCGCCACCGACGGCCTCACGCTCAGCAGCGGCCTCGGCTCGACCCGCGACGCGGTCACCGCCGCCGGCAAGGACGCCTTCACGTTCCGCTTCCGCACCTGGTACGCGCCGCTGGCGAAGGCCGTCGACGACGCCACCGGCGAGCTGGTCAACAAGCGGGCCACCCCGGCCGAATGGGCCGACCGCATCCAGAAGGCCGCCGACGCGCTGGCCAAGGACAGCTCCGTCAAGAAGTACACCCGCTGATGAAACACGGTCGGCTCCGGTTCCTCACCGGTGCGCTGGCGCCCGCGCTCGTGCTGCACGTCGTCTTCGTGCTGTCGCCGTACGGCCAGGCGTTCTACCTCTCGCTCACCGACTGGACCGGCGTGGCCGGCGAGGCGCACTTCGTCGGGGCGGGCAACTACGCCCGCCTCGGCGGCGACTCCCTGTTCCTGGACGCCGTGCGCAACAACGCGGTGATGCTCGTCTGCGTGCCGCTGGTGACCATCGCGCTCGGCCTGTTCCTGGCCAGCATGCTGCACCTCGGCGGGCGCAGCGGCCGCTCCGGCATCCGCGGTGCCGGCGCCTACCAGATCGTGTACTTCTTCCCGCAGCTGCTGTCGCTGGTGGTCGTCGCGGTGCTGTGGCAGTTCGTCTACAACCCGACCAACGGCCTGCTCAACGGGGCGCTGCGGGCGATTGGCCTGGGCGGCCTGGCGCGCAGCTGGCTGGGCGATCCGCAGCTGGCGCTGCCGGCGGTGATGGCGGTGCTGGTCTGGTCGTCGGTCGGCTTCTACATGGTGCTGTTCAGCGCGGCGATCGACGGCATCCCGAAGGAGCTGTTCGAGGCGGCGCTGCTGGACGGCGCCGGCGGCTGGGCCACTTTCCGCAAGGTGACGCTGCCGCTGGTCCGCGACACGGTGCAGGTCGCCTTCGTCTATCTCGGCATCGCCGCGCTGGACGGCTTCGCGGTCGTGCAGGTGATGACCGTCGGACCGGGCGGGCCGGACGGGGCCACCGAGGTGATCGGGCTGTCGCTGTACCGCAACGCCTTCACCTACGGCAAGTTCGGCTACGCCTCGGCGATGGGGGTCGCGCTGTTCTTCGCCACCCTCACCCTGGCGGTCCTGGCGCTGCGTTCGGGTCGCAAGGAACGGCTGGAGCTGGCATGAAGCGTTTTCCGGTACATGTGGCGATGCTGCTGTGGGGCGTCGTCACCGCGCTGCCGCTGCTGTGGGCGGTCGTCAGCTCGTTCAAGACCGACAACGCGATCCTCAACGACCCGTGGTCGCTGCCCACGGACCCGCAGTGGGGCAACTGGGCCCGCGCGTGGGGCGAGGCCAGCATCGGCCGGTACTTCCTCAACAGCCTCGTCGTGGTGGGCGGGGGCCTGCTGCTGACGATGCTGCTGGGCTCGCTGGTCGCCTACGCCCTGGCCCGGTACGAGTTCCGCGGCAACCGGCTCATCTACTACGTGTTCGTCGCGGCCATGTTCTTCCCGGTGTTCCTGGCGCTCGTCCCGCTGTTCTTCGTGGTGCAGCAGCTCGGGCTGCTCGGCACGTACCAGGGCCTGATCCTGGTCTACACGGCCTACGCGGTGCCCTTCACGGTCTTCTTCCTGCACGCGTTCTTCAAGACGCTCCCCACGGAGGTGGCGGAGGCGGCGTTCCTCGACGGCTGCTCGCACGGCGCGGTGTTCTTCCGCGTCATGCTGCCCATGGCCCGTCCCGGTCTCGTCGCCGTCGGCATCTTCAACTTCCTCGGGCTCTGGAACCAGTACCTGCTCCCCCTGGTTCTCAACCCCGACCCCGATCGGTATGTCCTGGCGCAGGGTTTGGCCGCCCTGTCGGTCAGCCAGGGGTATCGCAGCGACTGGAGCGGTCTGTTCGCCGGTCTCACCATCGCCATGCTGCCGGTGCTCATCGCCTACGTCGCGTTCCAACGGCACATCCGAGCCGGTATGACCGCCGGCGCGGTCAAGTAAGGTCCGTCCAACTCCTTTCCCCTCAAGGAGGACTGTGCCCATGTCCATTGGTAAACGTCGATCTCTAGCGCTCGCGGCCGGCGCCGCGGTGCTCGTCGGGGCGGGGGCCGTGGCCGTCACCGCGGCCACCGTCGGCACCGCCAGCGCCGCCGCGAACAATTGCGGCTACCTGTTCGACGACTTCAACTACAGCTCGTCGTCGGACGCCTCGCTGAGCCAGCACGGCTGGGTGCCGCGCACCTACGCCGGCGGTCCCGGCGTGCCCGGCGCGACCTGGTCGGCCAGCAGCATCACCTTCCCCACCTCCGGCGGGCAGAAGGTGCTGCAGCTGACCGCCTCCACCGACGGCACCGGCGCCGGCACGAACCACGCCGAGCTGTACTCGGCGCAGAAGCGGTACCTCGAAGGCACCTACGCGAGCCGGGTCCGCTTCACCGACACGCCCGTCAGCGGCAACGACGGCGACCACATCAACGAGACGTTCTTCACCATCAGCCCGCTCAACGGCGACCTCGACCCCACCTACAGCGAGCTGGACATCTCCGAGTACCTGCCCAACGGCGGCTGGGGCGAGACCGGCCCGATCAACTACCAGACCACCTGGTACACGTACCGCAACGAGCCGTGGTACGCCGACAACACCCACTCCGAGCAGCGGCGCAGCTTCGACGGCTGGCACGACCTGGTCGTCACCGTCGCCAACGGCCACGTCATCTACTACATCGACGGCGTGCAGGTCGGCGACCACTCCGGCAAGTTCTACCCGCGCCAGACCATGACCATCAACTGGAACCTCTGGTTCATCGACACGGCCGCGCACACCGGCGGGCTGTCGACCTACATCCAGCAGGTCGACTGGGTCCTGTTCGCCAAGAACCAGGTTCTGACCCCCGCCCAGGTGACCGCGCAGGCGGGCGCGTACCGCTCGGCGGGCAGCGCCTTCACCGACACCGTCGACTCGGCCGGGCCCTGCGTGACCCCGAGCGGGTCGGCCTCGCCCTCGCCCTCGCCCTCGGCGTCGGCGTCGGCGTCGGCGTCGCCGTCGGTCTCCACTCCGCCGGCCACCAACTGCGCGGCCGCTCCCGAGTGGTCGATCGGCGCGGTGTACACGACGGGCCAGACCGTCAAGCACGAGAAGAGCAAGTACGGCGACCCCAACGGCCCCGCCTCGGGCCAGGGCAAGCACCTGTGGCGCGCCAAGTGGTGGACGCAGGGCTCCGAACCGGGCTGGACCGCCAACTGGGAAGACCTCGGTCACTGCTGACCGTCCCGACCACGACAGGGCCCGCACCGAACCCCGGTGCGGGCCCCCTCGGGTCGGTGAGGCCCGCCATCCGGACGACGATCAGCGCACGGACCAGCCGGAGGGCATAGGCGTCGTCCTCCCATCGGTACTTCAGCGAGCCCCGGAAACCCTGGTCAGCGGAAGACCACCTCGGGTCCGGCGTTCATCACGATCTCGCAGTCGCAGTAGCCGTCGAACTCGTGCAGCCCTTCCTCGAGCGGTGCCCAGTCGACACCGTGCTGCTCGGCCCATCGCTCGGCGAACCGGGTCGTGTGGTCGCAGTCGTCCGCCACGACCCGCTGGTCGACGAACACCACCAGCGCCGTGAGCTGTGGCTGCGTGAGCGGCATGCGCGCGCGCCGGGCGGCGTGCTCGGCGCTCTTGTACGCGTTCTTGAGCTGCCGCCGCCGCTCCTGTTCCGCCGACCCCATCGAGCCACCTCCCGTGCCTGAACGTCTACCGGCAGCCCTCGGCGCGGGCCAGCAGCAGGCCGCGTTCGGCCTCGTTGCGGGTCATCGCGGCGGCCCGCTCGAACTCGGCCCTCGCCTCGTCGCGGCGGCCGAGTTTCAGCAGCAGGTCGGCGCGGACCGTCGGCAGCAAGTGGTACGCGCGCAGCGACGGCTCCTCCAGCAGCGGGTCGAGCACGGCCAGCCCGGCGGCGGGGCCGTCCGCCATCGCAACGGCCACGGCCCGGTTGAGCTCGACGACCGGCGACGGGGGGTGCCGGGCGTACAGCTCGGCGATGCGATGCCAGTCGGTGTCGGCGGCGGTGGCGGCGCGGGCGTGGCAGGCGGCGATGGCGGCCTGCAGTGTGTACGTCCCGCCGCCGAGCTCCTCGGCCCTGTCCAGGGCGGCCAGGCCACGGCGGATGAGCAGCCGGTCCCACCGGCCGCGGTCCTGCTCCAGCAGCACGATCGGCTCGCCGGACGGGCCGGTGCGCGCCGCCGAGCGCGACGCCTGGATCTCCATGAGGGCGACGAGGCCGTGGACCTCCGCCTCGCCGGGCATGAGGCCGGCGAGGACCCGGCCGAGGCGCATCGCCTCCTCGCACAGGGCGGGCCGCATCCAGTCGTCGCCGGCCGTGGCCGAGTAGCCCTCGTTGAAGATCAGGTAGATGACCTCGAGGACGGAGGCAAGCCGTCCGGTGCGGGCGGCGCCGTCCGGCACCTCGAACGGCACCTTCGCGTCGGTGAGGGTCTTCTTCGCGCGGCTGATGCGCTGCCCGACGGTCGTGCTCGGGACCAGGAACGCCCGGGCGATCTCGTCGGTGGACAGCCCGCCGAGCATGCGCAGCGTCAGCGCGACCCTGGCCTCGGGGGTGAGCACCGGGTGGCAGGCGGTGAAGATGAGCCGCAGCAGGTCGTCCTCGATGGTGTCCTCGAGGACCGCGTCGAACTCCCCCTCGACGGTGTCCGGCCCCAGCAGGTCGGGCAGCCGGGCCTCGAAGCGCTCCCGGCGCCGGATCTGGTCGATCGCGCGGCGCTTCGCGGTCGTCATCAGCCAGGCGCCCGGGTTGCGCGGCACGCCCTCGGCCGGCCACTGCTCCAGCGCCGCCAGCAGCGCGTCCTGGGCCAGCTCCTCGGCCAGCCCGACGTCGCCGACCATGCGCGCCACCCCGGCGATGACCCGGCCCGCCTCGATGCGCCAGACGGCCTCGATCGCCCGGTGTGTGTCCGCTTGCGTCACCCCGCCAACGTAGCGGCCGGCACCGCGTCCACGGTGCCGGCCACCCGGAAACACGACGCCGGCCGTCCCGCGAACGTGGTGCCGGCCGTCTGGCAACGGCGCCGGGTCAGTCGAAGTCGGACACCTTGCGGACCTCGATCTCGACGTTGTCGAACAGCGCGGCGAAGCGCTGCGCCCACTCCACGGCCTCGGCGTGGTCGCGGACCTGGACGATGGCGAAGCCCGCGATGACCTCCTTGGCCTCGGCGAACGGGCCGTCGACGACGGTCTGCTGGCCGTTCTTGACGCTGATCGTGGCCGCGCCGGCCGAGCTGGGCCGCAGGCCCTCGGCGGCGAGCAGCACGCCGGCCTTGGTGACCTCGGTCATGAACTCGCCCATCCGGCCCATGAACTCCGGCGTCGCCGACCACTGCGAGGGGTCGGCGTCGTTGAGCTTGTGCATCAGCATGTAGCGCATCTGTGTGCCTTTCTGGTGAAGTCGTCCGTCACCAACGCGTCGAACGGTGCCGGCCGGCTTCGACATGGTCCTGGAAAAATTTCAGCTCGTCCGCGGCGTCACCGATCTCGCGCCGCAGCACCGGGTCGAGCCCGGCCGTGGCGAGCAGCTCCTGAGCGAGTTTGCGGGATCGGCCGGTGTACCAGGGGAAGACCCGCCGGACGAGGTTCATCGCGAACAGCTGGTATCGCCCGTGCACCATGGCGGGCGCGTCGGCGAAGAACCGCTCGACGTAGGGGTCGGTGAGCGGCTCCTGCCCGGGCTGCCAGAAGCCGGCCGCGGCGGCCATCGCGACGCGGGGCCGCTCGTCGCGCACGATCAGCTCCCATGCCTCGGCCTTCGCCACGGCGGTGGGCAGGGCGGCACGGCACCTGACGGCGTGCTGGGCACCGGCGGCGCTCAGGTCCCGCCGCTGCTCGTCCGCGATGGCCACCTCGGCGTCAAAGCCGCTGGTGCGGTTGTCGCCGTCGCTGCCGCCGGTGCCGGTGCCGCCGCCGGTGCCGCCGCCGGTGCCGCCGCCGGTGCCGCTGCCGGTGCGGTCGCTGACGCCGGTGCCGTTGTTGCTCAGGGCGACGAGCCGGCCGAGCACTTCCCACCGCAGGTCCTGCGTGACGACCAGCCCGGGCGGGCCGGCCGGGGCGGGGGTGAGCCAGTCCACCAGCCGCGCCGCGTCCGCCGGGCCGGCGACGGTCGTGAACGCCGTGGCCAGGGCGAGCTGCCGCCCGCTGCCCGGCGCCGCCGATGCCAGCGCCGCCCCGCAGGCCGCGGCGAGCGGGCCGAAGGGCACCAGACCGCGCCGGGCCAGGCTGTCCCGGGCGAAGCCGAGCACCTCCAGCAGCACGCCCGTCTCCGCCTCGCCGGGCAGCGCCGCCCGCAGCAGCGCCAGGAAGCCCTCCGGCGGCAGCTCGCCGTCGTGGGCCGCGTCCATCGCCGCCGTCCACAGCTGCGCCCGGGCGAGCGGGTCGGCGACCGCGGGCAGCACCGACGGCAGCGCGGCCAGGCCCGGCGGGTCGAGGCGGATCTTCGCGTACGTGTCGTCGCCGTCGTTCAGCAGCAGCACCGGCCCCTCGGGCACGTCCAGCCCGGCGGACGCCGCGGTCAGGGTGACCTCGGCGCGGTGCGTGGGTGCGCCGGTACGGTCGTCGTACACGGCGACCCGGAACCGGTGCGGGCGCAGCGGGGCGCCGGTCTGGTGGACCGCGGGGCCCGGCGCCGGGCGCAGGGTGTTGACCCCGGCGGTGCGCAGCCACAGCGCCGCCCACCCGGTCAGGTCCGCTGTGGACACCTCGGCGAGCACGGCGAGGAAGTCGGCGAGGGTGGCGTTGCCGAAGCGGAAGCGCTCGAAGTACCCGCGCAGCCCGGCGAGGAACACGTCGTCGCCGAGCAGGACCGAGAGCTGGCGCAGGGCTGCGGCGCCCTTGGCGTAGGAGATGCCGTCGAAGTTGAGGAACGCGGCCGTGGTGTCGGCGACGTCGTCGGGGGCGACCGGGTGCGTGGAGGGCCGCTGGTCGGCGAGCATGCCCCAGCGCTTGCGCCACACCACGAAGTCGGCCGCGGCACCCGGGTGCCGGCCGGTGTCGGCGGCGACCCGCCAGCCCATCAGCTCGGCGAACGCCTCGTTGAGCCAGATGTCGTCCCACCAGCGCAGGGTCACGAGGTTGCCGAACCACATGTGCGCCAGCTCGTGCGCCATGATCACGAAGCGGCGCCGGTGCTCGTGGTCCGGGGCGACGCCCTGGAAGAGCAGCTCCTCGCGATAGTTCACCAGGCCCGGGTTCTCGACGGCGACGCCGGCGAAGTCGGGGACGAACGCCTGGTCGTACTTGCCGAAGGGGTACCGGACGCCGAAGAGCTCGTGGTAGCGGTCCAGGCTCGCGGCCGTGGCGGCGAACAGCTCACCGGCGGCGGCGTCGAGCCGGGCGGCGAGCGACCGCCGGCACACCAGGGCGAGCGGGATGCCGTCGTGGTCGGTGGTCCGCACGTGCCACGCCCCGGCGAGCACCGTGAAGAGGTACGGGGCGAGCGGCGGCGTCGGCGCGAAGCTCCACCGCCCGTCGCGGGCCTGCCGCAGCGGCGCGTTGCCGAGCACCGTCCACTGTGGAGGTGCGGTGACCGTCAGCGTGATGGGCGCCTTCAGGTCGGGCTGGTCGAAGCAGGCGAACATCCGCTGCGCCTCGTCGAGGGGCGCCTGCCCGTAGAGGTACGCCTCGCCGTCCTGCGGGTCGACGGTGCGGTGCAGTCCTTCGCCGGCGTGGGAGTACGGCGCGGTGAACGTCACCTCGAGCCGGTTGGCCGCGCGCAGGCCGGGCAGCGGCAGGCGGTTGCCGTCGAGCGTCGCGGGGTCCAGCGGCCGGCCGTTGAGCACGACGCGGTCCAGCGTGGCGCCCTTCACCTCGGCGAACGTGGTCGCGCCAGGGACGGTGCAGCGGAACTCGACCGTGGTGGCAGACCGGTAGGTCTCCGGGTCGGTGACGTCGAGATGGACCGTGTACCCGTCGACACCGATGAGGCCGGCCCGGGCCTCGGCCTCGGTGCGGGTGAGGGCGTGGATCGGACTGGACACGCCCCGACGCTACCCGGGCACCGCGGCACGCCGGGACGGCCGCCGCCGGCGGCGGTCGGGCTACCCGGGCACCGCGGCGCCGCGCGGCGGGGCGGCGGCGGGCGCGGGGGTGGCGCGGACCGTCACCCGGCCGGCGAGCAGGGCGCCCGCGACCGCCGGCAGCAGCGCGATCAGGAACGCCGCCAGGTAGGCGACCGGGCCGGCAGTGACCAGTGCCGCGAACACCGACCCGCCGACAGCGAGGACGACGGTGGTCAGCAGCGAGTCGGCGACCGACAGCGCCGAGCTGTTGACGCCCTGCTCGTCCGGCGGCGACAGCTGCAGGACCAGCGCGGAGACGGTCGGCGACGCCAGGCCCATGCCGAACCCGGCGATGCACCACCCGATCACGACCGCCGCGACGGGCACGGCCGGGGCGACGAGCGCCACCGCCGACAGCACCCCGAGGGCGATGCTGGTCAGCCCGGCGCGCAGCCGGACCGCGGGGCTGAACCGCTGCCCCTGCCGGGCCTGGATCCACGAGCCCGCGGACCACAGCAGCGCCCCGGCGGTGAGGGTGAGCCCGGCGAGCGACGGGGTGAGGCCACGCTCGCGGGTGAGCAGCAGCGGGATGAAGACGTCCGCCTGCATGAACGCGGCGCCGGCGAACCCGCGCACGAGGATGACGCTGGGCAGCCCGCGCCGGCCGGTGAACGTGCCGGCGGGCAGCAGCCGCGGGCCGCACGCGGCGACGACCAGCAGCCCGCCGCCGACGAGCAGCAGCGCGTCGAGGCCGTGGCGCTGCCCGCCCCAGTGCAGGAGCACCACCCCGGCGGCGACGCCGACGGCCCACAGCACCCGGGTGTTGGCGGCGGTGGTACCGGCGCCGCCCGCGATCCGGCGCAGGTGCGGCTGGATCACCGCGGCGACCGGGAGGGTGGCGACCGCGATGAGCAGGAAGACCCAGCGCCAGCCCAGGTGCTCCACGATGAGCCCGGCGACGGCGGGGCCGACGACGGCGGGCAGCACCCAGGCCGCGGACAGCGCCGAGAAGACCTTGGGGTGCTCGGCGGCGGGGTACGCACGGCCGACGACGACATAGAGCGCCACCGTGATGAGCCCGCCGCCGAAGCCCTGCACGAGCCGGCCGGCGATGAGCGTCCAGATGTCCGGGGCGAGCCCGGCGAGCAGCAGCCCGAGGCTGAACAGCACGACCCCGGTGAGGGTCGGGCGGGCCGGGCCGCGGCGGTCGCACCAGGTGCCGGCGGCGACGGTCGCGACGATGCCGGTGGCGAACGGCCCGCCGAAGGCGAACCCGTACAGGGCGACGCCGTCGAGGGCCTGCGCGACGGTCGGCATGGCCGCCGTCACAGCTACCGCCTCGAACGCGACGAAGGTGACCAGGGTGACCATGCCCGCTGTCAGGGCGTTCCTGCGTTGCATCCCGTCACCGTCCTACCTCAACCGGGCTTCAGGTCAACCGGGAGTGACGGCGGCCATTTCACCGACCGTTGACATGCGTCCCGCCGCGGAGTCAACATGTGTTGGCCAACAGTCGTTGACTTTCGAGGAGGACGTCATGAGCACCGTCGTCGTCGGCGCCGGACCGACCGGGCTGCTGCTCGCCGGTGACCTCGCCGCCGCGGGTGTCGAGGTCGCCGTGCTGGAGCGGCGGACCACCGGCTCGAACCTGACCAGGGCGTTCGGCGTACACGCGCGGACGCTGGAACATCTGGACGCCCGCGGGCTCGCCGACGAGCTCGTCGCGACCGGGACCCCGGTGTCGAAGCTGCGGCTGTTCAACCGGCTCAGGGTCGACCTCGGGACGCTGCCGTCGCGCTTTCCGTTCCTGCTCATCACGCCGCAGTACCACGTCGAACGGCTGCTGCGGCGGCGCGCGGAGGAGCTGGGCGCCCGCATCGTGCCCGGCGTGACGGTCACCGGGGTCGAGCCGGGCGCGGTGCTGGCCGGCGCCGACCGGTTCGCGGCGGACCACGTCGTGGGCGCCGACGGCGTGCACAGCGCGGTCCGCGAGGCGATCGGCATGCCGTTCCCGGGCAAGGCGGTGCTGCGCTCGATCATGCTCGCCGACGTGCGGCTCACCGAGGCGCCCGACGACGTCCTCGCGGTGAACTCGGTCGGCGACGCGTTCGCGTTCGTCGCGCCGTTCGGCGACGGCTGGTTCCGCGTGTTCGCCTGGGACCGGCGCGCCCAGCAACCCGACGACGCGCCGCTGGACCTCGGCGAGGTGCGCGAGGTGACCCGGCGGGCACTCGGCACCGACTTCGGGATGCGGGAGGCGCGGTGGCTCTCGCGCTTCCACAGCGACGAGCGGCAGGTCCCGCGGTACCGCCAGGGCAACGCCTTCCTCGCCGGCGACGCCGCCCACGTGCACTCCCCCGCCGGCGGGCAGGGCATGAACACCGGCCTGCAGGACGCGGCCAACCTCGGGTGGAAGCTCGCCGCCGTCGCGCAGGGCTGGGCGCCGGAGGGCCTGCTCGACACGTACCACAGCGAACGCCACCCGGTCGGTGAACTGGTGCTGCGCAGCAGCGGCGGCCTGGTCCGCCTGGCCATGCTGCACTCACGCGCCGCGCGGGCCGGGCGCGACCTGCTCGGCGGGGCGCTGCTGCACGTGCCGACGATCATGCGCAAGGCCGCCGGCACGGTCTCCGGCATCGGCATCGACTACCCCGGCGCGCCGCGGCAGCCCGACGTCGTCCTGTCGTCGGGTTCCCGCCTGTACGAGCTGCTGCGCGCGGGCCGGCACGTCCTGCTCGGCGGGGCCACGGCGCCGGCGGGGTACGACGACCGCCTGCTGCACGCCGTGCCGCGGGGCGACGGCCCGCCGGGGCCCGGCGCGAACGACCGTTTTATCCTCGTCCGGCCCGACGGCCACACCGCATGGACCGGTACAGAGCGGGATCTTCCGGTCGCCCTCCGGCAGCACCTCGGACCGGCACGGTGATCCACGACACCCCACGTCCAGGAAGCCCTTGACATGGGAGCGGTGATCCATGTGTCATGCCGATCACAGAGCGGTTCTCGTTGGGTTGCCGCCGCTGTCAGGCCGTCACAGCGACCGGACGACGGCGCTACACGGGGACGACGGAGACGCTTGCGAGACGTGCCGGGCCCCGCGCCGCCACGGGGGGCCCGGCACCTCGCCTCAGCCGTGCCCCAGCCTGGGCGCGTCGCCCCGCTCGACCACCACGAACTGGCCCATCATGCCTTGGTCCTCGTGCCGCAGGACGTGGCAGTGGAACATGTACGCCGTCGTCGGGTCGGCGTAGTCGGCGAATTCGGCGATCACCGCGTACCGGCGCCGCGGTTCGAGGAACAGGGTGTCCTTCCAGCCGCCCAGTTCCGGCGGCGGTGCCTTGCCGTCGACGGTGAGCACCTGGAACTGCACGTCGTGGATGTGGAAGCTGTGCGGCGTGTCGTGACCGTTGGCGACGTTCCAGATCTCCACGGTGTCCTTGACCACGACGGCGTCGACGCGGCGCATGTCCATCCGGTCGCCGTTGATCTCGCGCCCCAGGAACGTGAACGTCCGCCGCTGCGCCGCCCGCTGCGGGTCGAGCTTCGTGACGGCGGCCAGCCGCTCGGGCAGCTCGCCCGGCCGTAGCTCCCCGGCCGCCCGCAGCTGCAGTACGTCGAACGCGTCCTGGCCGCCGTGGACCGCACCGAGCCCGGTTTTCGCGCTGCGCAGCTCGACCCGCTCGCCGGGGCGCATCGCCACGACGACCTCGGCCCGCTCCCCGACCGACAGCCGCACCCGCCGCGTCATGTACGGCGCCGCGAGCGGCCCTCCGTCGGATGCGACCATCGCGAGCGGCCGCCCGTCGGACATCGTGAAGTCGTACACGCGGGCGGTGGAGGCGTTGAGCAGCCGCAGCCGGACCAGCTCGGTCCGCACGTCCAGGTACGGGCCGGGCGTGCCGTTGACCAGGATCTCGTCGCCGAGGACGCCGAGGTCGCTGAGGAACCGGTCGCTCATGCTCAGCTGGCCGCCGCTGAAACCCTTGTCCTGCACGACGACCGGGATGTCGTCGACGCCGTACTCGTGCGGCAGTGCGGTCGTGCCGTCGTCTATCAGGAACAACCCCGCGAGGCCGCGGTACACCTGCCGCTCGGTGAGCTCGCCCGGGTGCGGGTGGTACCAGAGCGTCGCCGCCGGCTGGTCGACGGTCCACGCGGCCTGGTAGTCCCCGCCGGGCGGGATCGGGTGGTGCGGCCCGCCGTCGACCTTCGCCGGCAGGTGCATGCCGTGCCAGTGCACCGTCGTCGGCTCGTTGAGCCGGTTGTGCACGTTGACCGCGACCCGCTCGCCGCGCGTGGCGCGCAGCGTGGGGCCGAGGTACGCGCCGTTGTACCCCCAGGTGCGGGTGCCGGCGCCGTGGCCGAGGTCGCTGTCACCGGACTGCGCGGTCAGGTCGAACACCCGCCGGCCGCCGGCGTCGACCGTGGACGCGGCGAGCGGCGGCACCTTGAGCGGCCGGTCGAACGCCACCTTGCCGACGGTGTCCACGCTCAGACCGCCGGTCACCAGCCAGACGATTGCCGCGACCCCACCCCCGCACAGCAGGAGCAGCAGACCGAGCCCACCGAGCAGCCATTTACGCATCCTTTATAAGTAGCACAGCTACATGTAGCCTGGCTGCTATAGGTGATGGGGGTTGTCCCTGAGGTTTCCCCGGATATCGGCACCGCGCCATCGCTCGCGCGTCCTACCGGCCCCGATACTTGGCCGGTGGTAATCGACGCCTACGTGACCTCACTCGGCGCCGCCCTGCGCGGTCCCCGCGCCGCGAAACGCGAGCTGCTGGCCGAGGTGCGCGACAGCCTGCACGACGCCGCCGCCCACCACGAGTCCACCGGCCTGCCCGCTCCCGCCGCCGCCCGGCTCGCCGTGGACGAGTTCGGCTCGGTGCGCGAGCTCGCCCCCGACTACCAGCGCGAGCTCGCCCTCCTCCAGGCCCGCCGCACCGCCCTCTTCGTCGCCGTCGCCGTCGCCGTCCAGCAGGTCATCTCCGAGATCACCTGGCGCTCCGCCGCCGGCAGCTGGAACTGGCAGCCCGGCCGCGGGTACGCCTTCCTCGCCCACACCGTCGACTACGCCGGCTACACCGTGGTTGTCTTGGGCCTGCTGGCCGCGTTCGCCTGCACCGCCGGCAGCCGCTACGTCACCGTGGGCCGCACCTTCGCCCGCGCCACGGGCATCGCGGCCATCACCACCTGCGCGTTCTTCGTCCTCGGCGGCGCGGCCCTGTCCCTGCTCAGCCCCGCCTGGCACGCCACCGCCACCACAACGTCACCGCTGGCCCTGACCTCAGCCACCATCACCGCCGCGACCCCTCTGTGGATGGTCCTGTCAGGCCTACGCTGCCTGCGCGCGGCTGTGTTGCCTGTGTTGCCGCCCCACCGCTGACGCGACTGTGTTGCCGCCCCACCGCTGACGCGGCGGGTCCCGGCGGGGGTTCCCACCCGCACCCCCATGCTCGCTGCGCTCGCACCGCCTGCGCTCCGCGCGGCGGCCTTCGCGCGTGCGCGCCGCAACCCGCCGGTCGGTCTCCGCGGGTCACGTCCGTCCACCGGCCGCCGTCGACGGCTCGCCCCCTGGGCGAGACGCGGCCACCTCCGGACACCGAGGCACCGGACCCGGCCGCAGCACTGGACCCGGCCGCCGGACGCGGCCGCCGGACGCGGCAACCGACGCAAGGCACCGGGCCCGACCCCTGCACCAGGCCGCGAACAACGGGCGATGACACCGGGCAGCGAGGCAACGGGCGCCGACAACCGAGCAGCGAGCCACGAGCAGCGGGCGCTGGCGCCCGGGCAGCGAGCCGCGCGAGAGAGCCAGCACCCCGGTGCCGGACGCCAGGGCCGACGGCGGGCGGCCGAGACGCGGTCGCTTCCGGGCATCAAGACACCGGACGTAGGCACCGGACGTGGACACCGGCAGCAGGCACCGGACGCGGGCACCCGACGCGGGCACCGACACCCAGCCGCGACGGGCAGCGGGCGCTGGCACCCCGGCGGCGAACCGCACGCGAGCGCCGACACTCCGGCGACGGGCCGCGCGAGAGAGCCGACACCCGGGCAGCGGGCCGCGGGCGAGTGCCGGCATCTCAGCGGCGGGCGTCAGGGTCGACGTCGGGTGGCGGACGGCGGACGGCGCGCAGGAGCACACCGCGCCATTGCCGCACGCCGGCGCTGGCATGGCGCCCTCGCACGGCGTTCTGCCGGGGCGTTGGATGGATTACGGATCTGTCTCCGGTGGGGGTGGCCGGGGCGCGGCCTTACCGACGCGAGCGCTGCGGTGTCCTGCTCGCCGGCTCCGATTGGGCAGAAGCCGCTCTCCCCTGCGGCGTGTGCGAGGTCCTGTGCATGACGGTCGCTGGGTGGCGTTGGAGGTAGTGGTGGATGCCGGCACGGCGGCCGGATCTCGGGCATCACCGCTGTGCGCTGCGGTCGCGGCTGTGGGTGCCGGCCCGGCAGCTGCGTCGGCCGGTCCACCAGGCGGCACCGATGCTGAGGCTGCGGGCGCGGATGGCGGGCAGGCCGGTATCGGCGGTGAGCCGGCGGGCGTGGGTGGCGGGCCGGCAGGCGTCGGTGGCGGGCCGGCAGGTGTCGGTGGTGAGCAGACGGGCGTCGGCGGCGGGCAGGCCGGTGGCGGTGGCGGGCCAGCGGGTGTCGGCGGTGAGTCAGCAGACATGGGTTGCAAAGCCGGGCCGACAGGTGCTGCCCCCGACGCCGGGCGGGCAGTGGCAGTAGCCGGACCGGCGCACGCCGGGCGGGCAGTGGCAGTAGCCGGACCGGCGCACGCCGGGCGGGTAGTAGCAGTAGCCGGACCGGCGCACGCCGGGCGGGTAGTAGCAGTAGCCGGACCGGCGCACGCCGGGCGGGTAGTAGCAGTAGCCGGACCGGCACACGCC
>NZ_JBFAIC010000046.1:0-2093 GCF_040654515.1 Dactylosporangium sp. NPDC050688 | reverse complement strand
CGGGCGGGTAGTAGCAGTAGCCGGACCGGCACACGCCGGGTCTGTCGGCATGCCACCTGCGGGCGGCGGGCGGGGTGGGGCCGAGGGCTGGTGCGGCGTTGCCAGCAGTCGTGCGGTCCGTAGCCGGGCCAGTTTCGTGGCGTGGCGGGCTGCCAGGCCATGCCGGCGGGCCTCCGCGAACTCCGCCCGCGTCCGTGCCATCGTCTCGCGGCGGCGGGTGTGGGCGGCTGCCGCGGCGGCCAAGCGGGCTGCCGCCGCCGCGGCTATGCGGGCGCCGAGGTCCGTCGCCGCATCTGCGTCCGTCGCCACGCCTGGGTGCGTCGCCACGCCGTCGTCCATCGCGGCGCCGCGATCTGTCGCCCTGCCGGCGTTCGTCGCCCTGCTGACGTTCGTTGACGTGCCGGCGTTCATTGACGTGCCGGCCGGCGTCGAAGTGCCGGTCCTGCGGTCGCCCAGTGTGGTGGGCCGGCCGGCGTCTGGTGCGTCCAGCGAGAAATACGGTCGTGGCACGTGCCGCCTCCCCCCGGTAGGCGCCACCCCCATTCTCGTGGACGCACCAGACCCCGTCCAGCGCCGCTACCCGCAGCGACCAACCCCGTACGCAAAAGCGCAGAAACGCAAAGCGCAGAAACGCAACAGCGCTACGGCTGAGCGGGTACCCGGTCCAGGAAGCCGAGCACCTGGTTGATCCTGCCGTCCTCGGCCAGCGTGACGACGTCGAACCCCGCGACCGGGGCAGGCGCGCCCGGCAGGCCCATCTCCCAGCCGAAACGGGCCTGGGCGTGGTGGCCGTCGACGGGACCGAGGAGGGTGATCACGAAACCGGGGAACTGTGCCTGCACAGCACCGATCATCTGGTCGATCTCGGCCTGGCCGCGGGCGGTGGCCATGGGGTCGGCGAAGGTGACGGCTGAGGTGAAGAGGGCGTCGATCGCCGCGCGGCGGGCGGCCGGTTCGGTCTCGTTCCACACGTCGACGTACCGCTGGGCCAGCTTTTCGTATTCGCTCATGCCGTCGAGGTTGCCGGGCGGCGAGGGGGCTGGTCGATTCCCTGCGAGGTAATGGTCACGGCTCCCGCGGCGCTTCTACGATCGGATCATGACGCAACCGGTGGGGGTGCTGCTGCGCGAATGGCGGGAGCGGCGCCGGCTCAGCCAGCTGGAGCTGTCGATCCAGGCGGACATCTCCACGCGGCACCTGAGCTTCGTGGAGACGGGGCGGGCGAAGCCGACGAGTGCGATGATCCTGCGCCTCACGGAGCATCTGGACGTGCCGCTGCGGGAGCGCAACACGCTGCTGCTGGCCGGGGGTTATGCGCCCGTGTACCCGCAGGGCCGGCTCGACGGTCCGCAGCTGCGCGCGGTGCGGGCCTCGCTGCGGCAGGTGCTGACGGGCCACGAGCCGTTCCCGGCGGTGGTGGTGGACCGGTGGTGGACGATGCTCGACGCCAACGCGCCGGTCGGGCTGCTCACCGCGGGCGTGGCGGCGCACCTGCTGGAGCCGCCGGTGAACGTCCTGCGCCTGTCGCTGCACCCGGGCGGTCTGGCGCCCCGCATCGCCAACCTGGAGCAGTGGCGCGCGCACCTGCTGAGCCGCCTGGAGCGGCAGGCCCGCACCACCGGCGACGCGAGGCTGGACGAGCTGCTCGCGGAGTTGACGGCGTACCCGGGAGGTACCGGACCCGCGCCGGCCGAACACGACGTGGTGGTGCCTCTGCGGATCCGCCACGAGGGTGGTGAGCTGCGGTTCTTCAGCATCACCGCGGTGTTCGGCTCGCCGCTGGACGTCACCGTCGAGGAGCTCGCCATCGAGTCGTTCTTCCCCGCCGACGCGGCCACCGCGGAGGCACTGCGGGCGGTCGCGGCATAACCGGACCGTGGCACGTTTCTGGGATTCGACGGGGTGCGGCCTTCCGTAACGTCATATGCATCGCAAGGCCACACCACACACTTCCCACCACAAGGAGCATCCCATGAGCGAGTACGGCGACACCGGCGCGGACTACGGCCACGTCGAGACGGGCGAGCAGCACGAGTCGCTCGACCAGCTGCACCAGGTCGACGCGAGCCAGGAGGACTACCAGTCGCAGTTCG
>NZ_JBFAIC010000045.1:92955-97049 GCF_040654515.1 Dactylosporangium sp. NPDC050688 | reverse complement strand
GCGCGCACGCGCGTGAGGCTGCCGCGCGCCAGCGCAGGCAGTGCGAGCGCAGCGAGCATGGGGGGCTCCGGGGTGGGAACCCCCCGGCCGGCCCGGCGACAGCCGCCGAAGCTAGAGACTGCCGCCCGAAGCTAGGAACCGTTCTCGCGGAAGCGGTTGGTGATCGGGAGGCGGCGGTCGCGGCCGAAGGCCTTGATGGAGATCTTCGTGCCGGGGGCGCTCTGGCGGCGCTTGTACTCGGCCAGGTCGACCATGCGCAGGGTGCGGTCGACGAGGGCGGGGTCGTGGCCGGCGGCGACCAGGTCGTCGCGGCCGAGGTCGCCGTCGACGTAGCCGGCGAGGATCGCGTCGAGGACCTCGTAGTCGGGCAGGGAGTCGGCGTCGAGCTGGCCGGGGCGCAGCTCGGCGCTGGGCGGCTTGGTGATCGAGCGCTCCGGGATCGGGGGCACGTCGCCGCGGCGTTCGGCCTCCTCATTCCGCCAGCGGGCGAGCTTCCACACCAGGGTCTTCGGTACGTCCTTGAGCGGGTTGAACGCGCCCACCGAGTCGCCGTACAGGGTGGAGTAGCCGACGGCCAGCTCGCTCTTGTTGCCGGTGGTCAGCACGAGCGGGCCCTCCTGGTTGGAGATCGCCATCATGATGACGCCGCGGACGCGGGCCTGCAGGTTCTCCACGGCGAGGCCGGACAGGGCCATGTTGGCCAGGAAGCTGTCGACCATCGGCTGGATCGGCTCGACGCGGTAGTCCAGGCCGGTACGGCGGGCCATGTCCTCGGCGTCGTCCTTGGAGTGCTGCGAGGAGTGCTCGCTGGGCAGCGACACGGCCGTGACGTTGTCGGGGCCGAGGGCGTCGCAGGCGATGGCGGTGACCACGGCCGAGTCGATGCCGCCGGACAGGGCGATCGCGACGCCGCGGAAGCCGTTCTTGCGCACGTAGTCGCGCAGGCCGAGCACCAGCGCCTGCCAGATCTCGGCCTCGTCGGTGACCCGGGCGGCGATCTCCGGCGCGGGCGCAGGCTGGCCGCTGTCCGCCACGCTGTCGGAGATGAGGACGTTGACGACCCGCATCTCGGCGCTGTCGACGGCCGGCGGGGTCGGCTCGGCGGCGGGCAGGTCCAGGTCGAGGACCATCAGCTGCTCCGCGAACTGCTGCGCCCGGGCGATCAGTGAACCGTCGGGGCGCACGACCATCGAGTCGCCGTCGAAGACCAGCTCGTCCTGGGCGCCGACGGTGTTGACGTAGGCGACCGTCGCCCGCGCCTCCGCGGCCCGGCGGGCGACCAGGGCGAGCCGGGTGTCGTCCTTGTTCAGCTCGTACGGCGAGCCGTTGATGTTCACGACCAGCCCGACCTTCGCGGCGGCGGCGACGGCGAACGGGCCGCCCTCCTGCCATAGGTCCTCGCAGATGGTGAGGGCGATGTCGACGCCACCGACCCGCACGACGGTGAGGGTGTCGCCCGGCTCGAAGTAGCGGTCCTCGTCGAAGACGCCGTAGTTGGGCAGGTGGTGCTTGAAGTACGTGGCGACCTGCTTGCCGCGGTGCAGCACGGCGAGCGCGTTGCGCGGGCCGACCTCGTCGGCGTCGAGGTAGCCGACGATGACGACGGTCTCGCCGAGGCCGTCGGCGGCCAGCTGGGCGGCGAGGTCGTCGACGGCGCGCTTGGAGGCGGCCACGAACGACCTGCGGAACACCAGGTCCTCGACCGGGTAGCCGGTCAGCATCATCTCCGGGAACGCCACGACGTGCGCGCCGGCGCCGGCGGCCTTGCTGGTCCAGCCGTGTACCAGGGAGACGTTGCCGGGCAGGTCACCGACGGTCGGGTCGATCTGGGCGAGCGCGAGGCGCAACCGGGGCATGCCTCAAGTGTGGACCAGACCCGCCGCCGGTGCGCCTGTGACCTTCGCTCCAGTGTCCCGGTGGCGGCCCGCCCGACACAGGACGTTCACACCAGTGCCGGGCGGCATAGGCAGGTCCGGTAACTTGTGCGTAACACCTTCGGGCGAGACTTGCCCGAATTGGCCCGTAGACACCGCAGCTCGTGGGGGAACCACCGTGGACCGTCAGCAGGAGTTCGTGCTCCGGACGCTCGAAGAGCGCGACATCCGCTTCGTGCGTCTGTGGTTCACCGACGTGCTGGGCACCTTGAAGAGCGTCTCGGTCGCGCCGGCCGAGCTCGAGTCGGCCTTCGAGGAGGGCATCGGCTTCGACGGCTCGGCGATCGAGGGCTTCGCCCGGGTGTACGAGTCGGACATGGTCGCCATGCCCGACCCGACGACGTTCCAGGTCTTCCCGTTCGAGGGGGGCATGTCGGGGGAGTCCGCCCGCATGTTCTGCGACATCACCCTGCCCGACGGGTCGCCGTCCTGGGCCGACCCGCGCCACGTGCTGCGCCGGGCGCTGTCGCGGGCGGCGGAGAAGGGCTTCACCTTCTACACCCACCCCGAGATCGAGTTCTTCCTGCTCGAGTCGCTGGGCGAGCACGGGGCGCTGCCGGTCCCGGTCGACACCGGCGGCTACTTCGACCACACCACCCACGCCGTCGCCCGCGACTTCCGCCGCCAGGCGGTCCTCGCCCTGGAGCGGATCGGCATCTCCGTCGAGTTCAGCCACCACGAGGTCGCCCCCGGCCAGCAGGAGATCGACCTGCGCTACGCCGATGCGCTGACCACCGCGGACAACATCATGACGTTCCGGCACGTCATCAAGGAGGTCGCGCTCTCCCACGGGGTGCATGCGACGTTCATGCCGAAGCCGTTCACCGACCAGCCCGGCAGCGGCATGCACACGCACCTGTCGCTGTTCGAGGGGGAGCGCAACGCGTTCCACGACGCCAGCGACCCGATGAAACTTTCAAAGGTCGGCCAGGCGTTCATCGCGGGCCTGCTGGTGCACGCCCGGGAGTACACGGCGATCACCAACCAGTGGGTGAACTCCTACAAGCGGCTGTTCCCGCAGACCCTGGCGAACCGGATCACCGAGTCGCCGGCGTACGTCTGCTGGGGCCACACCAACCGCTCGGCGCTGGTGCGGGTGCCCGCCTACGGCAAGCCCAACTCGGCCCGCGTCGAGGTCCGCTCGCTGGACTCGGCGACGAACCCGTACCTCGCCTACGCGGTGATGCTCGGCGCCGGCCTGCGCGGCATCGAGCAGGGTTACGAGCTGCCCCCGGGCGCCGAGGACGACGTGTGGGCCCTCACCGACGGTGAGCGGCGCGCCGCCGGCTACGAGTCGCTGCCGGAGAACCTGTCCCAGGCGGTCGACGCGATGGCCGGCTCCGAGCTGGTCGCCGAGGTCCTCGGCGAGCACGTCTTTGACTTCTTCCTCAAGAACAAGCGGACCGAGTGGGAAGAGTACCGCCGGGTCGTGACCCCCTTCGAGCGCGAGCGCTACCTGGGGATCATGTAACGGCCGGTCAGCCGTAGCGCTCGGTCTTGACGCTCCTGGCGTCATGGCCGAGCGCCACCATGATGTCCGCCACCGTCTCCACGAAGCCGGTCGGCCCGCACACGAAGACCGCCGGCTGGAAGTCCGCCGGCCATGCGTGGGTGTTGACGTCGGCGACGCCGACCCGGGAGCCGCGGACCCGCGTGTACACGTACTGCACGTCGAGGCCCCGGTCGTCGCGGGCGCGCCGGCGCAGCTCGTCGGCGTAGATCACGTCCTGCGGGGTGCGCGCGGAGTACAGCAGCCGGAACGGGGTGCGCACGCCCAGCTCGGCGCGCGAGCGGATCATCGCCATCAGCGGCACGATCCCGGACCCGCCCGCGACGAGCTGGACCGGTGCCGGGTCGGCGGGCCGCCAGACGAACCAGCCGCCGATCGGCCCGCGCACCTCCACCGGCTGCCCGACCTCGTACACGTCGGTGAGGAACGGGCTGACCTCGCCGTCCTCCAGGCGCTGGACGGTGATCTGCAGGCCGGACGCGGACGCGATGGAGTAGCTGCGCTGGGCGGTGTACCCGTCCTCGGCGGTGAGCCGCACGTCGACGTGCTGGCCCGGCAGGTGCCCGGGCCAGTCGGGCACGTCGAAGGTCAGCGTCCGCGCCGTCGGCGTCTCGAACGTCGCCGCGGACAGCACCGCCTTTCTCCAGCTC
>NZ_JBFAIC010000045.1:0-92857 GCF_040654515.1 Dactylosporangium sp. NPDC050688 | reverse complement strand
TCAGTCGCCCTCCGCTGCGCTCCGGACGCCTGAGCTCCCGGCTGTGCTCATGCTGCACGGCCCCTCCGCTTCGCTCCGGGACCGTTCAGTCGCCCTCCGCTGCGCTCCGGACGCCTGAGCTCCCGGCTGTGCTCATGCTGCACGGCCCCTCCGCTTCGCTCCGGGACCGTTCAGTCGCCCTGGTACCGCTGCTCGCGCCATGGGTCTCCGTAGTCGTGATAGCCGGCGGCCTCCCAGAAGCCCGGCTCGTCCTCGAGCATCAGCCGCAGGCCGTGCACCCACTTCGCGGACTTCCAGAAGTACAGGTGCGGGACCAGCAGCCGGGCCGGGCCGCCGTGCTCCGGGGTGAGCGGCTCGTCGTCGTAGCGGTACGCCACCCACGCCTTGCCGTCCAGGAGGTCCTCCAGAGGGAGGTTGGTGGTGTACCCGTCGTAGGAGTGTGCCATCACGAAGTCCGCGGCCGACTCGACGTCCTCCATGAGCGTGTCGATCGCCACGCCCCGCCAGCCGGTCTGCAGCTTCGACCATTTGGTGACGCAGTGGATGTCGACGGTCACGTCCTCGTGCGGCAGGGCGGTGAACTCCGCCCACGTCCATTTCGTCTGCTCGCCGGTCTCGGTGGTGATGACGAACTCCCACCGGTCGGTGCTCAGCCGCGGGGTCGGCCCGGCGGACAGGACCGGGAAGTCGTGCGCGAGGTACTGCCCCGGCGGCAGGTCGGGCTCTTCGCGGCGCCGCCGCCCGCCGAAGCCGGTGGTCACGAAAGTCATGTCATCATCCTGCCGCAGCGCTGTTACCGTTCACCGCCTCGCGGCTGGTGAGGCACCCCACCCCGGTGTCCAGGGTCGCCACGGCGCCGAGAACCACGGTCTCCTGCCCGACGCCGTGCCCGATCCGCAGCCCGCCGAGCACCGGCACCCCCAGCGCGCCGAGGTGCTCCCGCAGCACGTCGGCGACGGTCGTGGCCCCGCCGCCGGCGCAGTCGGTGAACTGGCCGACCGCGACCCCCGCCACGCCGCGCAGGGCGCCCGCCCGCCGCAGGTGCGTCAGCATCCGGTCGACCCGGTACGGCGCCTCCGCCACGTCCTCCAGCAGCAGGATCGCGCCGGTGAGGTCGGGCATGTCGGCGGTGCCGACGGTGCTGGCCAGCATCGACAGGTTCCCGCCGAGCAGCACGCCGCGCACCGGCGGGCCCGGCACCTGCACCGCGCCTGTCTCCTCGGTGTCGCTGCGGTACGACCGCAGCGGGCCGGACGTGAACAACGCCGCGCGCAGCGACGCCGCCGACGTCGCCGGCAACCGGTCGTCGAACCAGGCCGCACCGGGCCCGTGCACGCTCGGCCACCGCCCGTGCCGCCACACCGCCAGCTGCAGCGCGGTGATGTCCGAGAACCCGACCAGGTGCTTCGGCACGCCCGGCCGCAGCCCGTCGACGATGCGCTGGGCGCCGTAGCCTCCCCTCGTACACACGACGGCCCGGACCTCAGGGTCCGCGAACGCGGCGTTGAGGTCGCGCAGCCGGTCGTCGTCGTGGCCGGCGAGGTAGCCGCTGCGGTCGAACACGTGCCGCCCCACCAGCACCCGCAGCCCCCAGCTCGCCAGGAGCGCGATACCGCGCTCGACCCGCTCCGGCAGGGTCGGCCCCGACGGGGACACGATCATGACGGCGTCCCCGGGCTGCAACGCTTCCACGGTCGTTATTGTCGGGTCGTGACGATCGAAGGGTTCCCGCGGGGACGGTTGGCGCTCGTGGTGGAGAACGATCCGACGGACGGCCCGGCCCGGCTCGGCGACTGGCTCACCGGCGGCGGCCTCGAGCTGGCCATGGTGCGCCCGCACACCGGCGACCCGCTCCCCGCCGACCTGGACGGCTACGCCGCTCTCGTCGTGCTCGGCGGCGAGCAGGACGCGTTCCCCGGCCCCGACGGCGAGCGGGCGTCACCGTGGTTCCCCCAGCTGGAGGGGCTGCTGCGCAAGGCGGTCCGGCACAAGGTACCGACCCTCGCGGTGTGCCTCGGCGCGCAGCTGCTCGCGCAGGCGCACGGCGGCACCGTCGAGCGCAGCGCCGCCGGCCCCGAGATCGGGGTGCGGCTCGCCGCCCGCCGCGACGTCGCCGACCAGGACCCGGTGTTCGCCGCCGTGCCGTTCGCCCCGGACGTGCTGCACTGGCACCGCGACGAGATCGTCGAGCTGCCGGTCACCGCGACCATCCTCGCCGCCTCCACCCACTACCCGGTGCAGGCGTTCCGGATCGGCCCGGTCGCGTGGGGCCTGCAGTTCCACATCGAGTGCGACCTGGAGATGTTCGCCGCGTGGGCGATGGACGGCGTCGGCACCCTCGGCGAGCTCGGCATCGACCCGATCGAGCTGCTCGAGAGCGTCGAGGCGGCGCTGCCCGACGTCGCCGAGGTGTGGCGGCCGTTCGCGGAGCGGTTCGCCGCGGTCGCGCTCGGCCGGGTACCGCGCGGCGACGGCGGCCTGCGGTCCCTGCCGCTGCTGGGGCCGGCGTGATGACGCCCGCCGGCCACCTCGCCCGCTACGGGTTCACCGACGACGGCCGCTCCTCGGCCCTCGCCGGCCCCGACGGCCTGCGCCTGTGGGACCCGGAGACCCGCCGCCCCACCGGCGAGGACGCCACGACCCTGCTGGAGACCCTGTACTTCGCGGCCGACCCCGACCTGGCGCTGCGCCAGCTGCACCGGCTCGTCGAGGCCGCCGGTGAGGAGGTCCGCGACGCCGTCCTCACCGACCGGGCGCTGCGCCGCCGGCTCATCGGGGTGCTCGGGGTGTCCGCCACCCTCGGCGACCTGCTCGTCGCCAACCCGCAGGAGTGGCGGGAGCTGCAGGGCGAGCAGAACAAGCGCGCCGCCGGCTACGCGACCCGCGACGTGTCGACCGTACCGGCGCTGCGCAGCGCGTACCGGCGGGAACTGCTGCGCATCGTCGCCGCCGACCTCACCGGCGCCGCCGACGTCGACGTGACGATGCGCCGGCTCACCGAGCTCGCCGACGCCACCCTGGCCGCCGCCCTGGCGATCGCGTCCGCCGAGTACGCCGACCTGGCCGCCGTGTGCACCCTCGCCGTGGTCGCCATGGGCAAGTGCGGCGGCCGGGAGCTCAACTACGTCAGCGACGTCGACGTCGTGTACGTCGCCGAACCCGCCGACGGGGTCGACGTCGAGGTCGCCATGCGGGCCGGCAGCACCCTCGCCGCCCGGCTCATGGAGATCTGCGGCTTCGTCGCCTGGCCCGTCGACGCCGCACTGCGCCCGGAGGGCAGCCGCGGGGCGCTCGTGCGGACCGTCGCCTCGCACCTCGCGTACTACCGCAAATGGGCCAAGACGTGGGAGTTCCAGGCGCTGCTGAAGGCCCGGCCGGCCGCCGGTGACCTGGCCCTCGGCGAGCGGTGGCTGCAGGAGCTGCAGCCGCTCATCTGGTCCGCCGCCGAACGCCCCGAGGCCGTCGACGAGGTCCGCGCGATGCGCCGGCGCATCATCGAGCAGATCCCGCGCAGCGAAATCGACCGCGAGATCAAACGCGGCCCGGGCGGGCTGCGCGACATCGAGTTCGCGGTGCAGCTGCTGCAGCTCGTCCACGGCCGGGCCGACGAGACGCTGCGCACCCCGACCACGA
The DNA here is from genome assembly GCF_040654515.1 of Dactylosporangium sp. NPDC050688. Taxonomy (NCBI): domain Bacteria; kingdom Bacillati; phylum Actinomycetota; class Actinomycetes; order Micromonosporales; family Micromonosporaceae; genus Dactylosporangium; species Dactylosporangium sp. NPDC050688. Next base: position 89,224 of record NZ_JBFAIC010000045.1, on the reverse strand, counting down.
TCGCCGGCCTGCGCGGCCTCATCGAGGGCGGGTACGTCGGGCTCGCCGACGGTGAGGCGCTGCTGCGGGCGTACCGCTTCCTGCGCACCGTCGAACACCGCCTGCAGCTGCAGCGCCTGCGCCGCACCCACACCGTCCCCGACGACCCGTCCGCCCTGCGCTGGCTCGCCCACGCCCTCGGCTACCGGCCCAACGCCGCCCGCGACGCCGTCGAGTCGTTCCGCGGCGACTGGGTCCGCCACGCGCAGGAGGTCCGCCGGCTGCACGCGAAGCTGCTGTACCGGCCGCTGCTGGAGGCCGTCGCCCGGGTCCCCAGCGAACAGCTGCGGCTCACCACGGACGCCGCCAAGGCCCGCCTGGAGCTGCTCGGCTTCGCCGACCCCGCGGGGGCGCTGCGCCACATCGAGGCCCTCACCGGCGGCGTGTCCCGCACCGCCGCGATCCAGCGGCAGCTGCTGCCCGTGCTGCTCAGCGAGTTCGCCGACGCCCCCGAACCCGACCGGGGCCTGCTCGCCTACCGGCAGGTGTCGGAGAAACTCGGCAACACCCCCTGGTACCTGCGCCTGCTGCGCGACGACGGCCCTGTCGCGCTGCGGCTGGCCCGGCTGCTCGCGCTGTCCCGGTACGTCACCGAGCTCCTCGTCCGCGACCCGGAGGCGCTGCGGCTCCTCGCCGACGACGCCGAGCTCGTGCCCCGCACCGCCGCCCAGCTCGCCACCCAGTTCGCCGCCGCCGCGGCCCGCCACGACGACCCCGAGACCGCGATCAACGCCGTGCGCGCCTCCCGCCGCCGCGAGCTGTTCCGCATCGCCTGCGCCGACCTGCTCGGCTACCTCGACGTCTCCTCCGTCGGCGTCGCCCTGTCCGCCGTCATCGACGCCACCCTCAGCGCGACCCTCGGCGTCACCGCCGCGCCCGGCCTCGAGTTCGCCGTCATCGGCATGGGCCGCCTCGGCGGCGAGGAGACCAGCTACCCCTCCGACGCCGACGTCCTCTTCGTCTACGAACCCCCGCCCGGCATGGCCGACGACGCCGCCAGCGGCCTCGCCCTCACCGTCGCCGAGGAGCTGCGCCGCCTGCTGTCCCGCCCCGCCCACGACCCGCCCCTCGGCGTCGACGCCGACCTGCGCCCCGAGGGCCGGCAGGGCCCCCTGGTGCGCAGCCTGGGCGCGTACCAGCAGTACTACGCCCGCTGGTCGAAGACCTGGGAGGCGCAGGCCCTGCTGCGCGCCCGCCACGTGGCCGGCTCCACCGACCTCGGCGCCCGCTTCCTCGCCCTCGCCGACACCGTCCGCTACCCCGCCGCCGGCCTCACCCGCGAGCAGATCCAGGAGATCCGCCGCCTCAAGGCCCGCGTCGACAGCGAACGCCTGCCCCGCGGCGCCGACCCCGCCACCCACACCAAGCTGGGCCGCGGCGGGCTCGCCGACGTCGAGTGGACCGTCCAGCTGCTGCAGCTTCTGCACGGCCGCACCGTCCCCGGCCTGCGCACCACCCGTACCCTGCACGCCCTGGAGGCGGCGACGGCCGCGGGCCTCATCGACACCGCCGACGCCGCCAGCCTGCGCGCCGCCTGGCAGCAGGCGTCCCGCATCCGCAACCTGCTCACCCTGGTCCGCGGCCGCGCCACCGACCAGCTGCCCCGCCAGGGCCCCGACCTGGCCGCCGTGGCCCGCACCCTCGGCGGCGTCGAACCCCAGGAGTTTCTCGACGAGTACCTGCGCGTCGCCCGCCACGCCCGCCAGGCCGTCGAACGCATCTTCAGTAACTAGCTTCGGGCGGCTGGCAGTCTCTAGCTTCGGCGCGGCTGCCGCCGCGGGCCGGCCGGGGGGTTCCCACCCCGGAGCCCCCCATGCTCGCTGGCGCTCGCACTGCCTGCGCTGGCGCGCGGCAGCTTCACGCGCGTGCGCGCGGCATCGTCGGTGGTCGCCGCCCTGCCCTGCCGGGCCACCGTGGTGATCCAAGTCGCGTCCTGGCCATCTGGACGACCGCCACGCGACTTCGATCAACCGGGCAAGATCACAAGCAAGTCGGTCGTGATCGCGACGGCCACTTGCCGCGGCCCGCGGCGCGGCATCCGACGTTGGGCAATGATGCTGCCGGGGGCTCCCACCCCGGCTCTACTGGCCTCGCACTGCCTGCGCGGCGCGCGGCAGCCTCACGCGTGTGCGCGCAGCGGAGCCGACCTGCGCGGCTGCCACCGCAGGCCGGCCGGACCACCGTGGTGATCCAAGTCGCGTGCTGGCCATCTGGACGACCACCATGCGACTTCGATCAACCCGGCAAGATCACAAGTGGGCCGGTGGCGACCGGCGCGGGCGACGGCCGCGGCTACCAGCGGTTGTGCGCTTCCTCCGCCCAGCCGACCAGGCCGTCCAGGCTCACCCGTCCGCCGTCGTCCGCCTGGACCCAGCCGGAGAAGTGCCCGAAGCACTGGTGGGTCTCGTTGGCCACGATGCCGAGGTTCGTACGCGCGACCTTCTCGTGGAACGGGTGGAACTCCACCTCGACCCGGTCGCCGCTGATCCGCCACGGCCGCAGCCAGTCGCGGCGGTCGTAGCTCCAGCGCAGCTCGGCGCCGAGCTTGTGCAGCCGCCCGCCGGTGAAGAGCGCGTTCTCGGTCGAGCCGGTGCCGTCGGTCCATTTGCCGCCGAGCTGGACCGACACGCCCGGCCCGCTGCCGGCCGCCCAGTTCCACCGGATCGCGTACGGCCATTTGCCCCGGCCGTGGTCGAGCACGGCGAACGAGTCCTCGCCGGCCACGGCGTGCGTCGTGCCGTTCACCCGCAGCGAGCCGTGCACCGGGCGTCCGACGTCCTTGACCGTGTACTGGAACCGGCGCGTGCTCCACGGGACCACGACGCCGAGCGACTCGTGGCCGGGCGGCAACGGCACGACAAGGTCGATCTCGACGCCGGGTGCGGTGGCGCGGATCGTGCTGCCCTCGGGGGTCTGGTCGATGTCGATCGACAGGCCGGCGCCGCGCACGCTCGCGGTACCCGCGCCGCTGACCGGCGGCATTACGGCGCCACGGGCGAAGGGGACCACCACGTCCTTGCTGACCTCGACCTTCGTGGCGCGGTCGAGCACGTAGACGCCGTGCACACCGGCGTAGTCCAGCGACGACGCGACGAGGCCGACGATGTGGGTGGGCGTGACGATCCCCCAGTACTCCCAGCGCTTGGCCCTTCCCCAGCCGCGCAGGTTCGCCCGGTGCAGCGGCCGGCGGGTCCAGCCGACCGCCGCGGGGTTGAGCCGCCCGTCGGGCAGGCACAGGTCGACCGGCTCGACGATCTCCTTCTCGTGCGTCACGAGGGGAGCGTAGCGACCGCCTGGTGGCGGCCCGCCGGCCACGGCGCCAAAGGCCAGGGACGCGAAACGGGCCGGGAACGCGAAACGGCGGCCGGCTCGGCTGGTGAGAGCCGGGCGCGACCGCCGTTCAGGACGTGGTGCCTTCCGCGCCGTTCAGCGCGGGGGAGGGATCACACGTCGTAGTACATCGCGAACTCGTGCGGGGTCGGGCGCAGGCGGACCGGGTCGACCTCGTTCGCGCGCTTGTAGGAGATCCAGGTGTCGACCAGGTCCTGGGTGAACACACCGCCCTCGAGGAGGAAGCCGTGGTCGGCCTCGAGGGAGTTGAGGACCTCGTCGAGCGAGCCGGGGACCTGCTTGACGTTGGCGACCTCCTCCGGCGGAAGGTCGTAGAGGTCCTTGTCGATCGGGGCCGGGGGCTCGATCTTGTTCTTGATGCCGTCCAGGCCGGCCATCAGCATGGAGGCGAAGGCCAGGTAGACGTTCGCCGACGGGTCCGGCACGCGGAACTCGACGCGCTTGGCCTTGGCGTTGGTGCCGGTCACCGGGATACGGGTGCAGGCGGAGCGGTTGCGCTGCGAGTAGACCAGGTTGACCGGGGCCTCGTAGCCGGGGACCAGGCGGCGGTAGGAGTTGACCGTCGGGTTGGTGAACGCCAGCAGCGACGGCGCGTGGTGCAGCAGGCCACCGATGTACCAGCGGGCCGTGTCGGACAGGCCGCCGTAGCCGGCCTCGTCGTAGAACAGCGGCTCGCCGCCCAGCCAGAGGGACTGGTGGGTGTGCATGCCGGAGCCGTTGTCACCGAAGAGCGGCTTCGGCATGAAGGTCGCGGTCTTGCCGGCGGCCCAGGCGGTGTTCTTCACGATGTACTTGAAGAGCTGGAGCTGGTCGCCGGCCTGCAGCAGGGTGCCGAACTTGTAGTTGATCTCGGCCTGGCCGGCGGTGCCGACCTCGTGGTGCGAGCGCTCGACGATGAAGCCGGCGCCGAGGAGGCGCTGCACGATCTGGTCGCGGAGGTCGGCGTAGTGGTCGACCGGCGGGACCGGGAAGTAGCCACCCTTGTAGGCGGTCTTGTAGCCGCGGTTGCCGCCCGGCTCGTCCTTGCCGGAGTTCCACCAGCCCTCGACCGAGTCGATGTAGTAGTAGGCCTGGTTGGCCGACGTCTCGTGCCGGATCGAGTCGAAGATGTAGAACTCCGCCTCGGGGCCGAAGTAGGCGGTGTCGGCGATGCCGCTCGACTTGAGGTACGCCTCGGCCTTCTTCGCCACGTTGCGCGGGTCACGGGAGTACGCCTCACGCGTGAACGGGTCGTGGATGAAGAAGTTGAGCGCCAGGGTCTTCTCGATCCGGAACGGGTCGATGAAGGCGGACGTCACGTCCGGCAGCAGCATCATGTCCGACTCGTGGATCGCCTGGAAGCCACGGATGGAGGAGCCGTCGAAGGCGAGGCCGTCGCTGAACACGCTCTCGTCGAACGACTCGGCGGGGACATTGAAGTGCTGCATGACGCCCGGCAGGTCACAGAAGCGAACGTCGACGAAGCGGACGCCTTCGTCCTTCACGTATCGCAGCAGCTCGTCAGAATTGGCGAACACTCGTCCTCCAGGTCGCAGGCTATGCCAGTCGTGGTGATCACTTCAGTGTGAAGGTGGCTGGTTGGTCGCGACCGTAGAACTGTGCGATTGCCCAGGCGTGTCTCGACTGTTTCCACTGTGTTTCGCCGCCCGGGTTCTGCCCGTTCAGGGCGGTAAGACCGCCCGGTAGGCTGGGCCGCCGTGGACCTTACCGCGGCACCGCTGTCCAGGCGTTTCGGCGCCATTCTCGTCGACTGGCTGTTGTGCCTGCTCATCAGCAGGGCGTTCGCTGATCCGGTCGAGACGCCGTGGCTCGCGCCGGGCCTGCTGCTGGTCGTGTACGGGCTGTTCCTCGGCTTCTTCGGCCAGACCCTCGGCATGTGGCTGCTGCGGATCCGCTGTGTGTCAATGGCCACAGGAGGCCCGCTCGGGGTGCCCAGGGCGCTCCTGCGCGGCGTGTTGCTGCTGCTGTTCGTACCGGCGCTGATCATGGACAAGGACGGCCGGGGACTGCACGACAAGGCCGCCGGCTCGATCGTGGTGACCGTGACGCCGGCGGCTTCGTGAGACGGCGGCTCAGCGGCCGCGCATCGCCTTGAACGCGCCCTTCGGCGGCTTCATGTTCTTCGGCATCGCGCCGCGCGGCATCTGCGGGCGCGCCGACAGGGCCTTGAGCCGCTTGTCGAGGGAGTTGACGTCCTTGCCGGTGATCGTGCGCGGCAGCCGGACCAGGGTGTTGCGCAGCTTCGCGAGCGGCAGCTGACCCTCCTCGTTGCCGATCACGAAGTCGCGCAGGTCGGCGTTGCCGATGACCTTCACCAGGCGGCGGCGCTCCTGGCCGATCAGGCCGCGGACCCGCGCCGGGTTGCCCTCGCCGAGCAGGATCACGCCCGGCCGGCCGATGACCAGGTGCACCATGTCGAACTGCGTCGTGGAGACGATCGCGGGCGTGACCCGCCAGTCGCCGCGCATGTTCTCGATGATGGAGGCCGCCGCGCCGGGCTGGCCCTCGGCCTCACGCATCATCGCCTTCTGCGAGCGCAGGTTGAGCACGATCACCGTGCCCAGCAGCGCGGCCAGGACGCCGATCGGCGCCCACACCCAGGACACGCCGAGAGCGACGGCCACGCCGACGGCGATGAGCGGCACGAGGACCACCACCGCGACCAGCGGGACGAACAGCTTGTCCCGCTTGGCGGTGAACGAGAACACCATGCCGATCTGCTTGAGCCGAGTGAAGAAGGAGACCTTCTCCGGCTCCTGGGCCTTTGCCATGCCTCCGAGTCTAATCGGAGACGCTCACGCCTTCAGCGCCCGGTTGTCCAGCGCCTGCCGGTACAGCCGGCCCGCCCGGTACGACGAGCGCACCAGCGGCCCGCTCAGCACCCCGGCGAACCCGATCTGCTCGGCCTCCTGCGCCAGCTCGACGAACTCCTCGGGCTTCACCCAGCGCTCGACCGGGTGGTGCCGCGGCGTCGGCCGCAGGTACTGCGTGATCGTCACCAGCTCGCAGCCGGCCTCGTGCAGGTCGCGCAGCGCCTGGGAGACCTCGGCCCGCTCCTCGCCCATGCCGAGGATCAGGTTGGACTTGGTGACCAGGCCGGCGGTGCGGGCCTGGGTCAGCACGTCCAGGGAACGCTCGTAGCGGAACGCGGGACGGATCCGCTTGAAGATCCGCGGCACGGTCTCGACGTTGTGCGCGAGCACCTCGGGCCGGGCCTCGAAGACCTCGCCGAGCAGCTTCGGCTCGCCGTTGAAGTCGGGGATGAGCAGCTCCACGCCGCAGCCCTCGACCAGGCCGTGGATCTGCCGGACGGTCTCGGCGTAGAGCCAGGCCCCGCCGTCGGGCAGGTCGTCGCGGGCGACGCCGGTCACCGTCGCGTAGCGCAGGCCCATCGTCGCCACCGACTCCGCGACCCGGCGCGGCTCGTCGGCGTCGAACTCGGCCGGCTTGCCGGTGTCGATCTGGCAGAAGTCGCACCGCCGGGTGCACTGGTCGCCACCGATGAGGAACGTCGCCTCCCGGTCCTCCCAGCATTCATAGATGTTGGGACAGCCGGCCTCCTGGCACACCGTGTGCAGGCCCTCGCGTTGCACGAGGCCTCGCAGGTGCGTGTATTCAGGCCCCATCTTCGCCGAGACCTTGATCCACGGCGGCTTGCGCTCAATCGGCGTCTCCGCGTTTCGCGCTTCGATGCGCAGCAGACGGCGGCCTTCTGGAACAACGGCGGTCACACGGGAAAGCCTACGCCCGGGGCCTGCCCAGCCGCCGGGAACGCGATTGACGTCACGTCTGCGAGGTTTCCCGATCGGCACCCCAGGCAATCACGCAACCGTGGCGTTCAACGACACGTTGGTGGTCTCCTCCGACGGCAATCCCATCGATGTCCTGCGGGCCTGCCCCGTGCTGGACAAGCCGGCCACCCGCCTGCTCGCCGGACGGCTCTTCCCGGGCGCGGCGCTGGAGGAGATCGGCGACCTGCTGCTCGCCGACGCCCTCGACCCGCCGCGTGACGTCGTGTACGTCGGCTGCTACGCCGGCCTGGACCTGGTGTGCAGCTGGACGCTGACGCCGCAGCGGCCCTCCCAGCTCGACCCGGTCGTGCACGCGGCGACCGGGCGCCGGCAGACGCTGCTGCACGCCGCGCACGGCGACGCGGCGTGGTGCAGCTTCGGCCTGTGGCGCGACGGTGAACTGATGCGCGCGCTGAGCGTCTGCGCCGACCCCGGCGTCCTGGAGGACACGGGGGAGCGGCTGCCTTTCGAGAGCGACGCCCCGCAGGACCCGGTCGAGCTCGGCGACCGGGCGCTGCAGGCCCTCATGGGGTTCAGCTGCGCCGGCCACGACCGCCTCGACGACGTCGACCCGGAGCTGATCCCGGTCGTCGCCTACCGGGTGGTCAGCGTGGTCAGTACAGCGTCGTGAGGTGCCGCTCCACGACCGGCAGGACCTCGGCGACGGTCACGTCGCGGCCCAGCTCCTCCGACAGGGACGTGACGCCCGCGTCGCGGATGCCGCACGGCACGAAGACGTTGTAGCGCGACAGGTCGCAGTCGGCGTTGATCGCGAAGCCGTGCAGCGTCACGCCCCGCGCGACCCGGATGCCGATCGCGGCGACCTTGCGGTCCGGCCCCCGCTCGTCGGCGGCGACCCACACCCCGCTGCGCCCCTCGACCCGCACCGTGGCCAGGCCGAACTCGGCGCACACGTCGATCAGCAGCTGCTCCATGCGGCGCACGTAGGCCACCACGTCGACCGGGTCCGGCAGCTTCACGATGGGATACCCGACCAGCTGGCCCGGCCCGTGCCAGGTGATCTTGCCGCCGCGGTCGACGTCGATGACGGGCGTGCCGTCGAACGGCCGGTCGGCGGGCTCGGTGCGCTTGCCTGCGGTGTAGACGCTCGGGTGCTCCAGCAGCAGCACCGTGTCCGGTGCCGTGCCGGCCACGACGGCCTCGTGGATCCGTCGCTGCTCAGCCAGGGCCGTCTCGTAGTCGACGAGGCCGGCGCGGACCACCTCAAAACCCAGAATGCTGGTCACGCCTCAGCCTAACCCTCGCGCCCGCACGCCGAGCAGGCCGAGAAAGTGTGGACAACGGACATAGTGGTGCGGGACGCGTCACACCTAGCGTGGGCATCCCCCGAGAGGAAGGGCACCGCCATGCCCCGCATCCTGCGCTACGTCCTGCCCGTGATCGCCGCCGTCGCCACCGCGATCGGCCTGACCGTCGTGTCCACCCCGGCCTACGCCGCGACGCTGACCGCCGTGTCCGGCTTCGGCACCAACCCCGGCAACCTCACCATGTACAGCTACCGCCCCGACGGGCTGCCGGCGAACGCGCCGCTGGTCGTCGCCATGCACGGCTGCACCCAGAACGCGACCGACTACTTCACCAACGCGGGCTGGCGCAAGTACGCCGACCTGTGGCGCTTCGCGCTGGTCCTACCGGAGCAGAAGTCCGCCAACAACAGCACCAGCTGCTTCAACTGGTTCGAGACCGGCGACACCGCCCGCGGCGGCGGCGAGGCGCTGTCGGTGAAGCAGATGGTCGACTACGCGGCCACCAACTACCAGGTCGACCGCGGCCGCGTGTACGTGACGGGGCTGTCCGCCGGTGCCGCCATGACCGCGGTGATGCTCGCCACGTACCCCGACGTCTTCGCCGGCGGCGCGATCATGGCGGGCCTGCCGTACCGCTGCGCGACCTCGACCGCGAGCGCCTTCAGCTGCATGAACCCCGGCGTCGACAAGACCCCGGCGGCGTGGGGTGACCTGGTCCGCGCCGCGTACAGCGGCTACACCGGCGCCCGCCCGCGGGTGTCCATCTGGCACGGCACGTCGGACACGACGGTCGCCCCGGCCAACGCGACCGAGCTGCGCGACCAGTGGACCAACGTGCTCGGCGTGTCGCAGACGCCGACCTCCACGTCGTCGCTGCCCGGCGGTACGTCCCTGGCCAGCTACGGCGACAAGGTCAAGGTGTACCTGGTCTCCGGCATGACCCACGCGACCCCGGTCGACCCGGGCAGCGCCACCGAGCAGTGCGGCACCGCCGGCACGTACTACAAGGACACCATCTGCTCGTCGTACTACCAGGCCCGCGACTGGGGCCTCGACGGCGGCGGCGCGACCCCCACGGTCACCGCCTCGCCGACCGTCTCGCCGACGCCCTCGTCCACCCCGTCGTCGACGCCGTCCGTCGGCCCGTGTGTCCGGGCGTCGAACTACGCGCACGTCACCGCCGGGCGGGCGCACCAGAGCGGCGGGTACACGTACGCGAACGGCTCCAACCAGGCGATGGGCCTCTACAACGTGTTCACCACACACGGGCTGCGCCAGACCGGCCCGAACTACTACGTGCTGGCCGACACGGCCTGCTGAAGCGCCGCCTCGACGGTCCGGTGCGCGAACGGGAAACCCTCGCGCACCAGGACCCCGGGCAGGACCCGCTGGCTGGCCACGGCCTCGCCGCCGAACTCGCCGACGGCGGCCTTCAACGCGAACCCGGGCACCGGCAGCAGGTTGGGCCGGTGCAGCACCTTCGCCAGGGCCGCGGAGAACTCGGCGTTGGTGACCGGCTCCGGCCCGGTCAGGTTCACCGGCCCGGCGAGGTCCCGGTCGAGGGTGAACAGGACCGCGTCGAGCCAGTCCGGCAGCGAGATCCACGGCAGATACTGCCGGCCGCTGCCCATCCTGCCCCCGGCGAACAGCTTGAACTGCAGGTACAGCGGCTTGAGCAGCCCACCGTCCTTCGCCAGCGGAAGCCCGGTGCGCAGCAGCACCACCCGCGCCCCGGCGTCCTCCGCCGGCCGGGTCGCGGCCTCCCACACCTGGCACAGGTCGGCGAGGAACCCCTCACCCGCGGGGGACGACTCGTCGACGGGCCGGTCGCCGGTGTCGCCGTAGAACCCGACGGCCGAGGAGTTGAGCAGCACCCGCGGCCCGTCCGCGCCGGCCGCCGCGATCGCCTTCGCCAGGGTCTGCGTGGTGTCGACCCGGCTGGTCCGCAGCGTCCGCTTGTACTGCTCGGTCCACCGCCGGTCCCCGACGCCGGCGCCCGCCAGGTTGATCACCGCGTCGCTGCCCGCCAGGGCGGAGGCGTCCAGCAGCCCGGCGGCCGGGTCCCACCGCAGCTCACCCGGGTTGCGGGCGGGCCGGCGCACGAGCTGGGTGACCTGGTGCCCGGCGGCGCGCAGGTGCGGCACGAGCCGCCCGCCGAGGAACCCAGACGCGCCCGCGATGACGATCTGCATGCGGTCATCTTGCCCAGTCACCGCGCTTGAACCACAAATCGACGCAACGAAAAGGGGCGCCCGGAGGCGCCCCTGTCCCGTGCTGCGGTGCTACAGGCCGAGGTCGGCCTCGAAGTTGCCGCCCTCGAGGCGCTCCTTCACGGTGGTGAGGAAGCGGGCGGCGTCCGCGCCGTCGACGATGCGGTGGTCGTACGACAGCGCCAGGTACACCATCGACCGCGGCGCGATGATCTCGCCGAGCTCCGGGTCGTTGACGACCACGGCCCGCTTGACGACGGCGCCGGTGCCGAGGATCGCCACCTGCGGCTGGTTGATGATCGGCGTGTCGAACAGCGCGCCGCGGCTACCGGTGTTGGTCAGCGTGAACGTGCCGCCGGTGATGTCGTCCGGGTTGAGCTTGTTGGTGCGGGTGCGCTCGGCCACGTCGGCGATCCGCTTGGCCAGGCCACCGAGGTTCAGGTCGCCCGCGTTGCGGATGACCGGGACGATGAGCCCCTTCTCGGTGTCGACGGCCATGCCGAGGTGCTCGGCGTCGTGGTAGGTGACGGTGCCCGCCTCCAGGTCGATCGAGGAGTTCACCGACGGGTGCACCCGCAGCGCCTCGACCGCCGCGAGGGCGAAGAACGGCAGGAACGACAGCTTCACGCCGTGCGTGTCCAGGAACTGCTGCTTCGCCTTCGCCCGCAGCTTCGCCACCTTCGTGACGTCGACCTCGACGACCGTGGTCAGCTGCGCCGACACCTGCAGCGACTCGACCATGCGGCGGGCGATCAGGGCGCGCATCCGGGTCAGCTTCTGCGTCTGGCCGCGCAGCGGGCTCGGCGCCGCCTTCGCCGCCGGGGCAGCGGGCTTCGCCTGCGCGGCCGGAGCCGCGGCCGGGGCGGGTGCCGCGGCGGCCTGCTTGGCCTTCGCGGCGGCGTCCAGGACGTCCTGCTTGCGGATGCGGCCGCCGACGCCGGTGCCGGACAGCGTCGACAGGTTGACGCCGTGCTCGGCGGCGAGCTTGCGCACCAGCGGCGTCACGTACCCCGCCTCGTCGCCCTCGACCTTGCCGTTGGCGCCGACCGAGGTGGCCGGGCCCGCGGCGACGGGCGCGGCGGCGGCCGGAGCGGCCTGCGCCGGCTGCGCGGGCGCCGGGGCGGCGGCCTGCGCGGGTGCCGCGGCCTGCTTCGGCTCGGGCTTGGCCTCCGCCTTCGGCTGAGCCGGCGGTGCCGGCTGCTCGACCTGCTGCGCGGGCTGGGCCTGCTGCACGGGCTGCGCCTCGGCGGCCGGCGCGTGCTGCGCCGGTTGCGCGCCGCCCGCCGCGGCACCGGCGGCGCCGATCACGGCCAGCTCGGCGCCGACCTCGACGGTCTCGTCCTCGGCGACCCTGATCTCCAGCAGCGTGCCGGCGACCGGCGACGGGATCTCGGTGTCGACCTTGTCGGTGGAGACCTCCAGCAGCGGCTCGTCGGCCTCGACGGCGTCGCCGACCTGCTTGAGCCAGCGGGTGACGGTGCCCTCGGTCACCGACTCGCCCAGCGCCGGCATCTTCAGCGACGTGGTGTCGCCCGACGCGGCGCCCTGTGCGGCCGGCGCCTCGGCTGCCGGTGCCGCGGCGGGCTCTTCGGCGGCGGCGGCGGCGGGCGCGGGCTCGGCCGCGGCGGGCTCCTCAGCGGCGGGCGCAGGCTCGGCCGCGGCGGGCGCTTCACCGGCGTCGCCGATGACGGCCAGCTCGGCGCCGACCTCGGCCGTCTCGTCCTCCTGCACCACGATGCGCGTGAGCACCCCGGCCGCCGGGGACGGGATCTCCGTGTCGACCTTGTCGGTGGAGACCTCGAGCAACGGCTCGTCGGCCTCGACCTGGTCGCCCTCCTGCTTCAACCAGCGGGTGACGGTGCCCTCAGTGACGCTCTCGCCCAACCGGGGCATAGTGACCGATACCGGCATATGAACAGTCTCCTCGATCAGTGCTTGTGGCGGTCGGGGTCCCTGAAATCAGTGGACGTGCAGCGGCTTGCCGGCGAGCGCCAGGAACGCCTCACCGATCGCCTCGTTCTGCGTGGGGTGCATGTGCACGAGCGGGGCGACGTCACCCGGGAACGCCTCCCAGTTGTAGATCAACTGACCCTCGCCGATGAGCTCGCTCACCCGGGCGCCCACCATGTGGACCCCGACGACCGGGCCGTCCTTGACCCGCACCAGCTTCACGAAACCGGCGGTCTTCAGGATCTGGCTCTTGCCGTTGCCGGACAGGTCGTACTGCACCGTCTCGATCTTGTCACCGTGCAGCTCGCGGGCCTTGGACTCGTTGAGCCCGACGGACGCCACCTCGGGCTCGGAATACGTCACGCGCGGGATGCCCGCCTCGTCGATCACCTGCGGGTGCTGCCCGGCGATCTCCTCGGCGACGAAGATGCCCTGCTGGAAGCCGCGGTGCGCGAGCTGGACACCGGGCACGATGTCGCCGACCGCGTAGACGCCGGGGACGCTGGTGCGCAGCCGCTCGTCGGTGATGACGAACCCGCGCTCCATCGTGATGCCCTGCTCCTCGTAACCGAGGTTGGCGGTCGTCGGGCCACGGCCGACGGCGACCAGCAGCAGCTCCGCCTCGATCGTGTCGCCGCCCTGGATCTGCACCCGGACCCCGGCGTCGGTGCGCTCGACGCTCTCGAACGGCTTGCCGACCTTGAACTTGATGCCACGCTTGCGGAACGCCCGCTCCAGCGCCTTGGAGCTCGCCTCGTCCTCGACCGCGATGAGCCGCGGGAGGGCCTCGACGATCGTCACGTCGACCCCGAAGGACTTCCACGCGCTGGCGAACTCGCAGCCGATGACGCCGCCGCCGAGGATCACCGCGGACGTGGGCACGTGGTCCAGCGTCAGGGCGTGCTCGCTGGTGATCACCCGCTCGCCGTCGATCTCCAGCCCGGGCAGGGTCTTGGAGTAGGAACCCGTCGCCAGGATGACGTTCTTGCCCTGGTACCGGGTGCCGGCCACCTCGACCGCGTCCGGCCCGACGAGCCGGCCCTCGCCCTCGATCAGCGTCACCTTGCGAGCCTTCGCCAGCCCCTGAAGGCCCTTGTACAGCTTGCTGACGACGCCGTCCTTGTAGGCGTTGACCGCCTTCATGTCGACGCCGTTGAACGACGCCTGGACGCCGAACTGCTCCGCCTCGCGGGCCGCGTCTGCGACCTCACCGGCGTGCAGCAGCGCCTTCGTCGGGATGCAGCCGCGGTGCAGGCAGGTGCCGCCGAGCTTGTCCTTCTCGACCAGGCCGACGGACAGGCCCAGCTGCGCCGCGCGGAACGCCGCCGCGTAGCCGCCGCTGCCGCCGCCCAGGATCAGGACGTCGAAGGAGTTGGCGTGTGGGTCGCTCACGAATTCTCCCAGGTGATGCACGGACCGGTGGGTCCGTGATGGCATGACGATCCTTGGCCATCTTGTCACCACCGCTGTTCGCCTGCGACGGTAGGTGCCCCGACGCCGGACGCCGGGTGCCCGCTCGCGGGAGATCCACACGGGGAGGGATACAGATCGTGGCCTGGTTCCGCCGCCGCAAGCCCGCCGCAGGTGGGCGCACCGCGAACCGCGAGGATCTGCGGCACCTGGAGGAGTTCGTCCGGTCCCGGCGGGGCGTCGAGGGGTTCATCGAGCCCCGCACGACAGTGACGGAGACGACACTGTTGTTGATCGCACACGACGGCGAGTGGACCCGGCGCCGGGTCGACGACCCGCAGGCGGCGCGGCAGTTCGCGCACCGGATGAGCCTGCCGATCTACGACGTGGCCCTGGTGGGGTACCCGCAGCGGATGCGCGACTACAACGCCCGCAACAAGCCCGCCGGGAGCTAGGAACCTCCGGCGGGCCCGTGCTGAGCCGCGATGCTGCGGCCGTGCTGAGTTGCGGGCGGCGGCTCAGTCCTCGGCGGCGATCTCCTCGACCAGGCCGACCAGGGTCCGCACCGGCACGCCCGTGCCGCCCTTCGCCCAGTACCCGAACGCCTCACCGGAGTGGTAGCTCGGCCCGGCGATGTCGATGTGCGCCCACTGCACGCCCTCGGTCACGAACTCCGACAGGAACACGCCGCCCTGCAGCATGTGCCCGGACCGGTCCATGCCCGCGTTGACCTGCGAGATGTCGGCGACCTCGGAGTCCATGCCCTTGCGCACGTCCTCCGGCAGCGGCATCGGCCACGCCGGCTCGCCGGCCCGGTCACCGGCGTCGCGGACCCGCTCGCACAGCTCGGGCGTGCCCATCACCCCGGCGATCCGCTTGCCCAGCGCGATCACCTGCCCGCCGGTCAGCGTCGAGACCTCGAACAGGTAGTCCGGCTCGTCCTCGCAGGCCCGAGCGATCGCGTCGCCGAGGATCATGCGGCCCTCGGCGTCGGTGTTGAGCACCTCAACCTTGTGACCGTTGTACATCGTCACCACGTCGCCCGGCCGGTACGCGCTGCCCGAGGCCATGTTCTCCGCCATCGGCGCGTACGCCACGACCGCGACCTTCGGCTTCAGCGCCGCCACCGCGAGCATCGTCGACACGACCGCCGCCGCGCCGGCCATGTCCGACTTCATCTCCCACATGCCCTGCGCCGGCTTGATCGACACGCCACCGGTGTCGAACGTGATGCCCTTGCCGACCAAGGCGATCCGCCGGGTGGCGCCGGCCGGCTCGTACGCGATGCGCACCAACCGCGGCGCCGCGGCCGAACCCAGCCCGACCGCGAGGATGCCGCCGTAGCCCTGCTTCGCCAGCGCCTTCTCGTCCAGCACCGTCACGTCCAGGTGCGCGGCCTGCGCCGCCTCGGCGGCCTGCGCGGCGAACTGCGGCGGCCGCAGCTCGTTGGGGGCGGTGTTGACCCAGTCGCGGGTGCGGATCACCGCCGCGGTCACCGTGCCGGCCCGCTTCACCGCCGCCTTCGCCAGGCGCGACCCGGCGTCCGGCACGTGCAGCGCCACCTTGCGTACCGCGTCCGGGCGGATCGCCGACGCCTTCGTCTTGTACCCGGCGAACCGGTACGCACCGAGCACGGCACCCTCGGCGACCGCGCGCACCCCGGCGGTCAGCTCCTCGTCGGTGGGCGTGTCGCGGTCCGACAGCGGCAGCACCAGCGCCACGGACGCCGACCCGGCCAGGGCCCGCGTCGCGGCACCGGCGGCCCGGCGCAGCGTCTCCGCCGCCGGCGCGGCACCGGCCGGCTCCGGGCCCAGCCCGACCGCCACGACCAGCGGCGCGGCCACCGCACCGAACGCGGCGACCTTCGTCACCTCACCCGGCGCCCCGGTCGCGCCCAGCACACGCAGCGTCTCGGCCAGCCCGCCGCCCGGCCGGTCGCTGAACGCCGCCGCGACACTCTCCGCGCCGGAGGCGAGCAGCAGCTTGGTGTCACCGCCGTCGCGTGCGTAGACACCGACGACGACGGCGTCGACGGCGAGCTCGGCGGGGTCGGTGTCGACCAGGTTCAGGGCGGTCACTCGGGCTCCACATCACTGGTGGTGTTCTGCGTCAGCGTCCGCTGCGGCGGTACCGCACCTTCAGCATGCCGCCGATTCGGGTGCTGGACACGATAACCAACGCGATAGGTTGCGGGCATGACGCAACCCTTGCGGCACCCCGCGTTGTATCACCGTCATGCGGCGCTGGGTGCCAAGTTCGCGGCGTTCGGTGGCTGGGACATGCCGCTCGAATACGCCGGAGGCGGCGTGCTCAAGGAGCATGCGGCGGTCCGCGAGGACGCCGGTGTGTTCGACGTGTCGCACCTGGGCAAGGCCCGGGTGCGCGGCCGCGGCGCGGCCGACTTCGTCAACCGCTGCCTCAGCAACGACCTCAATCGTATCGCCGCGGGCCAGGCGCAGTACACGTTGTGCCTGGACGAGCACGGTGGCGTGGTGGACGACCTCATCGCGTACCGCTTCGGTGACGACGACGTGTTCCTGATCCCCAACGCGGCGAACACCGCCGAGGTGGTGCGCCGGCTCGTCGCGGCCGCGCCGACCGGGATCAGCGTGGTCGACCAGCACGAGATCTTCGCCGTCCTCGCCGTGCAGGGCCCCCGCTCCCGGGAGCTCCTCGACGGCATCGGCCTGCCCACCGACCACGACTACATGAGCTTCACCGTGTCGTCGTTCCAGGGCACCGACGTCGTTGTGTGCCGCACCGGGTACACCGGCGAACACGGCTACGAGCTCGTCGTGCCCTCCCACGACGCCCACACCCTCTGGGACGCCGTCATCGCCGCCGGCGCCCGTCCGTGCGGCCTGGCCGCCCGCGACACGCTGCGCACCGAGATGGGGTACCCGCTGCACGGCCAGGACCTGTCCCTGGACATCACCCCCGTCCAGGCCCGCTCCGGCTGGGCCGTCGGCTGGGGCAAGGAGCAGTTCTGGGGCCGCGACGCGCTGCTGGCCGAGAAGGCCGCCGGCCCGCGCCGCCTCCTCTGGGGCATCGAGGCCCTGGACCGCGGCATCCCGCGCGCCCACATGACGGTCCTGCCGGCCGACGGCGACACCGCGATCGGCGAGGTGACCAGCGGGACGTTCTCACCGACGCGCAAGGTGGGGATCGGGCTCGCGCTGATCGACACCGCCGCGGGGGTGACGGAGGGCGACGAGATCGCACTCGACGTGCGCGGCCGCCGGTCGAAGGTCCGCGTGGTGAAACCCCCGTTCGTGAAGTCCAACGTGCGCTGAGATCGCGGCCTGGACGGGGAGGGCACGTTCCTCCCCGTCTCTCGGCCTGCGCTTTTGTGGCCTTTCGTCCGGTTTGACGTGGCGTATGCTACGGAGAGCGACGACTTCGAACATCAATTTCCACGGCTGGAGTACCGTGACGTTGAGCGGTCGGCCGGCACGCCTCCGGGTGTCGGCGCGGACGCCGCGTGGTGCGTTCCGCCGGTTCGGTCCGCTGGTTCGGTCCGCTGGTTCGGGATGGTCTGAGGGTCCGTCACGGCGTGGTCGACAGCACCAGCCACGCGGTCATCGTCGCCAGCTCCACGCACGCGCCGATCACGTCGCCGGTGACGCCGCCCAGGCGGCGCCTTGCGTGGCGGGTCAGCGCCCAAGCCACCGCGGCGGCCAGCAGCACCGCCAGCGGCCCGCGGACCGGGTCGGCGAGGACCGCACCGGCCGCGGCCACCAGCAGTGTGATAACCGTCACTGCGGACCGGGGCAGTGTCTCGGCGACCAGGGCGCCGAGGCCCTCGGGGCGGGCGGCGGGCAGGCCCGAACGGCAGGCGATCGTCGCGCCCAGGCGGCCGG
Organism: Dactylosporangium sp. NPDC050688; assembly: GCF_040654515.1. Classification (NCBI taxonomy): domain Bacteria; kingdom Bacillati; phylum Actinomycetota; class Actinomycetes; order Micromonosporales; family Micromonosporaceae; genus Dactylosporangium; species Dactylosporangium sp. NPDC050688. The sequence continues at coordinate 71,345 of NZ_JBFAIC010000045.1, read as the reverse complement.
CTGCGGTGCCAGCCGCGACCAGGGCGAGCGCCTGCGGCCAGGGGCGCGTGTAGACGCCGGCCAGCGCGGCCGCGTCGAGCAGCAGGACGGTGGCGATGGCGACCACGCCGAACGGGCCGATGTCCGGCTGTTTCATGATGGCCAGGGCCTTCTCCTGGCCCTGGTACGAGCCGAGCCCGTCGGCCGTGTCGGCGAGGCCGTCCAGGTGCAGCGCCCGGGTGCACAGGGCCGACAGTGCCACCGTCGCCGCGGCCGCCACCAGCGCGGACGCCCCGGCGGCGCGGAGGCCGAGGGCCGCGCCGGCCAGTACCGTTCCCAGGAGGACGCCGATCAGAGGGGCCAGGGCCATCGCCGTGCGGGCCGTCTGCCGGTCGACCCGCGACACGTTCAGCGGGGCGATCGTGAAGAGGGTCAGCGCGAGCTTCAGTCCTCCCACGACGGTTTCACGTAGGGCATCTCGGCGGTGGGGGAGTCGGCGACGACCCGCTGGATCTCGGCCTCGATGCGCTCCTGCTCGGTGAGGCCGTCGGCGGGTTCGGTGACCGGCTCGCGGGGCGGGGTCGCCGCGGCCAGGGTCAGCGCCGTGTTGATCAGCGGCAGCGTGGCCAGGGACGTGCCGCCCTCGCCGAGGGCCAGCTTGAGCTGCAGGAACGGGGTCACGCCGAGCACGTCGGCGGCGAGCTTCACGGTGGGGTTCTCGCCGTGGTCGGCCATCAGCAGCCAGTGCCGGGTCTGCGCGCCGTAGTCGCGGGCGACGAGGCCGGCGGCGATGCCGACGGGGCCGTCGACCATGACGGGCAGCCGCCGGGAGGCCGCGCCGAGCAGGATGCCGGTCGCGACCGCGATGTCGCCGCCGCCGAGCATCGACAGCACGGTGTGCGGCTCGCGGCTGCGGGCGCGGATGCGGTGCCGGGCGTCGCGGATCGCGCCGACCTTGCGGATCCAGGCGGCGTCGTCGACGAACCCGGACGCGTCGACGACCCGGCCGAGCAGCGCGGCCGGTTCACCACCGGTGAGGACCGCCACGATCGCCGCGGCGGCCGCGTCGGAGCCGGCCCCGCAGGCGGCCAGGACGAGCAGGTCGACGCCCTCGTTGGCGGCGGCGTCGGCGAGCCGCCAGCCGAGGGTCAGCGCCGCGTCGACGCTGCCGTCGTCGAGGGCGTCGTGCAGCTCCGCCGGGCCGGCCTCGGGGCAGTCGATCGCCTGCACGCTGGCGCCGGCGGTGGCGGCCAGCATCGCCAGGGTGCCGGTGCCCTCGACGATGTCCTGGAGGCGCTGGTCGGCGGCGGTGGACGAGTCGCCGGCGGCGAACGCGCCGGTCCGGTCGCCGCGCAGCACCAGGACCCGCGGCTGCTGCCAGGGGCGCGGGTCGGGCCGGCCCTGGGTGCCGCCGGCGAAGCGGACGACGGGGACGAGACCGCCGAGGCCGGCGCCGTTGAGCTTGAGCGTGAGCAGCCGCTCCGCGGCCTCGGCCGCGGTCGACTCGTCGGGCAGTGGCAGCTCCATGCCCGGCTGGAACGACAGGGTCTCCCCGCCGTCCGCCGTGGACAGCACCGCCCCGGCGACCGCGCCGGCGAACTCGAACGGCGTCGTGTCCACCGGACGGCCCGTGGCACCGGCGGCGAAGCGGCCGCCCGCGTGCCCGACCGCCTCGCCGCCGCGCAGCCAGCTGACCTCGCCGGCGACGATCATCGCGACCCCGTCGCTGGCGGCGGCGACGCGCTGGTTGAGCGTTCCGTTGGCGTCGGCGAACGTCCGCCCGGCCTGCGTGACCGGCATGACCGCGAGCCCCACCTCGGGCGCGACCATCACCAGCAGCGCGGCCTGGCAGGCGCGGACCGCGTCGGCGAGCGCGGCGATGCGGCCGTCGAGGGCGTGCGGGTCGGACCAGTCGCCGATGCTGTCGAACAGGGCGGTCAGCCATCCGCCGAGGTCGTCGACGAGCAGGACGTCCTCGGGTTTCGCCGACTGCAGCAGGTCCGCGAGGCGCTCCGGGTCGGTGCCGATCTCCTCGGTGCTCCAGCCGGCGGGCCGCCGCTCGCGGTGCCTGGCCAGCCGCGCCGACCACGCCTCGTCGGACAGGCCACCCGGCAGCTCGGGCGCGGTCGCGACGTAACGCACCCGCTCCGCGTCCGCGACGAGCGACTCCGCCACTTCCGACTTCCCGGACCGGATTCCACCGAGTACCAGCAACCGCATGCCCCGTACTTTATGGCCCTGGGTTCACTTTCCGGTGGGCGGCATCGGCGCTCGGCGGTCAGCCCGATACGCTCGAAACTACCTACCTGGGACGGGAGCGTGACTGATGGCGTGGACATGGCAGTTCGAAGACGCTGAGAGCCGGGCGGTCGACGGCCCGAACGAGGCGTTTTCCAGCCAGTCCGACGCGGAGTCCTGGCTCGGCCAGAGCTGGCGTGAGCTGGTCGCCAAGGGCGCGACGACGGCGATCCTGACCGAGGACGATCGCACGGAATACAAGATGAGCCTGTTGCCGGCGGGAGGCTGACGCGCATGTCGTACGGCCGCGTCTCGGCGCTGCCCCGCGAGGCGTTCCGGCCCAGTGCGCTGTTCCTCGGCATCGTCGCGCTGTTCGCCGTCGCCGGCTGGATGACCTGGACCGGTTTCGGCAACATCCAGATCGACGTGTTCCTCTTCGTGGCCGCCGGCTGGACGATCTCGCTGTGCCTGCACGAGTACGCGCACGCCCTCGTCGCGTACCGGGGCGGCGACCACGACGTGGCGCACCGCGGCTACCTGACGCTCGACCCGACGAAGTACACGCACCCGCTGCTGTCCTTCGTGCTGCCGGTGGTGTTCCTGCTGCTCGGCGGCATCGGCCTGCCGGGCGGGGCGGTGTGGGTCAACCACTCGGTGATCCGCAGCCGGATCGTGGACAGCCTGATCAGCTTCGCCGGGCCGGCCACCAACCTGCTGTTCGCGGTCATGCTGGTCGTGCCGTTCAGCCTCGGCCTGGACAACGGCGGCGACCCGGCGTTCTGGGCGGCGCTGGCGTTCCTGGCGTTCCTGCAGCTGACGGCGAGCATCCTCAACTTCGTGCCGATGCCCGGCGTCGACGGCGGCAACCTGCTCTTCCCGTGGCTGAGCCCGCAGTGGCAGCGCGGCTTCAACCACGTCGCGCCCTACGGCATGCTGCTGCTCATCGCGCTGCTGTGGTCACCGCGCATCGGCGGCTGGTTCTTCGAGGTCGTCTACTCCCTCGGCGACGTCCTCGGCCTGCCGTCCTACCTGGTCTCCGACGGCTACCAGCTGTTCAAGTTCTGGTCATAGGAACCGCGGGCACGCAACAGGGGGCCGCCAGAGGCGGCCCCCTGTTGACGAAACCTTACGGACGCTGCGCGGGGCTCTGCGTGCGCTTCGGGTCGCGATCCACGACCGGGTCGAGGACCTCGTCGATCCGCTTCAGCAGCTCCGCGTCGAGCTTCACGCCGGACGCCTTCACGTTGTCCTGCAGCTGCTCGGGGCGGGTCGCGCCGACGATCGCCGAGGACACGTTCGGGTTCTGCAGCACCCACGCGACGCCCAGCTGGGCCATGCTCAGCCCGGCCTGCTCCGCGAGCGGCTTGAGCTGCTGCACCGCGGTCAGGACCTCGTCGCGCAGCAGCACCGAGATGAACCCGGCGCCGGACTTCTCGTCGGTGGCCCGGGACCCCGCCGGCGGCGGCTGACCCGGCAGGTACTTGCCGGTGAGCACGCCCTGGGCGAGGGGCGACCACACGATCTGCCCGATCCCGAGCTCCTGCGACGCGGGGACGACCTCGGCCTCGATGACCCGGTACAGCGCCGAGTACTGCGGCTGGTTGGACACCAGCTGGATCTTCAGGTCCTTGGCAAGGGCGGCCGCCGCCCGGATCTCGTCGGCCCGCCACTCGGACACGCCGATGTAGTGCGCCTTGCCGCTGTGCACCACGTCGGCGAACGCCTGCATGGTCTCCTCGAGCGGGGTGGCGTGGTCGTACCGGTGCGCCTGGTACAGGTCGACGTAGTCGGTCTGCAGCCGACGCAGCGAGCCGTTGATCGACTCGAGGATGTGCTTGCGGGACAGGCCCCGGTCGTTGCGGCCCGGCCCGGTGGGCCAGTAGACCTTGGTGAAGATCTCCAGGCCCTCGCGGCGCTGCCCCTTCAGGGCGTCGCCGAGCACCGCCTCCGCCCGGGTGCCGGCGTAGACGTCGGCCGTGTCGAACGTGGTGATGCCGAGGTCGAGGGCGGCGTGGACGCAAGCGGTGGCCTGCTCCGCCTCGACCTGTGAGCCATGGGTGATCCAGTTGCCGTACGAGATCTCGCTGACGAGCATCCCGGACCGGCCGAGGTGACGAAACTCCATACCCTCTTGCTTACAGGACCGCGCCGCCGGCAGCGAACTGATGCCCGGGAAAGAACCGATGCCCGGGGAAGGTGATCACATCACGGGGCGGGTGTCGGCGAGCAGCCGGTCGATCTCGTCGGTCACGCCCGTCCGGCTCGGGAACGTCGCCTCGATCACCGTCCGGCCGCGCCGGTCGAGCGCCCCCCACCGCTGCGCGTCGTCGGCGAACAGGAACGCGACCGGGTGGATCATCAGCGTGTGGTGCACCGGCGGGACCAGGACCCGGCCCGAGCGGTCCACGACACCCTTACGGCCGTCGAGGGACACCACGGCGAGACCTTCGTCACTGAAGCCGTCGATGTACCGGCCGTCGAGCAGCGCGGTGGCGAAGCCGTCGTACTGGAACGACACGACGACCCGGCCGACGCTGTCGACGGCACCCCAGTGCTCGCCGCGCCGGACCGCCGCGACGCCCCGGCGGAACGGCCGCACGTCGTCGAACCCGGTCGAGATCAGCACCGCGTTGGTCTTGTCGATCGCGATCCAGCGGTTGGTGCCGTCGCGGGACACCCAGGCGACCCCGTCGGAGAAGCTGCCGACGCCCAGGTACCCGGCGGCCGGCTCGATGAGCAGCTTGCCGGTGTCGTCGATCAGCTCCCACATCTCCGAGCCCTGCCGCTGCACCCACGCGACCCCGTCGCGGAACGGCTGCACGTCGACGTAGCCGGGGCCGATGCAGAAGTTGCCGTCGGGTTCGATGTACCCCCAGCGCTGGGTCTGCTCGTCGAACGCCGGCGCCGGCGGCTTGCGGATCTGCAGGATCTCCTCGCGGCTGCGCGGGTACGGCCCCCAGCCCTTCTCCGCGACCCGCCGGAACACCGCGTCCAGGGCAAGCTCGGTCTGCGCGATGAGCTCCGGGTCCTCTTCCTTGCGCAGGTCGAGGGCTCGTTCGAAGTGGTTGCACGCCTCCATGTAGCGGCCCTGGTCGTAGGCGCACTTGCCGGCGTGCTGGTGCATGGTGGCGCGCAGCCGGTCCGGCAGCTCGCTGCTGTTGGCGAGCGTGAACAGCCGGTCGGCCTCGTCGAACTCCTCCCGCCACTGCAGCACGTGCGCGAGTCGGGCCTGCGCGATCGCGATGCGGCGCAGCTCGCCGGTCGCCTCGGCGTGCGCGAGGGCGAGCTTGCCGTCGGCGAACGCCTTCGGCAGGTCATTGAGGATCCGCGACACGACCGCGCGCAGGCTCAGCAGCCGCGCCCGGGTCGGGTTGTCGGCGACGCCGTTGAGCTTCGCGGTCAGCTGGTCCCGGATCTCGGTGAGCTCCTGGACCTCGTCGCCCTCGATCTGCTCGCGCAGCGTGTCAGGGTCGAAGCGCCACACGTACCCGGCGAGGACCTGCTCCGGGTCGGGACCGCCGGTCTCCTCCGAGGCGTTGCGGGCCGCCGGCGCGGGCGAGGTCGGCAGCAGCGCCGCCAGCTCGGCCGGGAAGCCTTCCGCCCCGGGCCGCACGATCGGCAGGTAGCCGGTGGCCTGCAACCCGTCGACCCCGGCGCCGGTGAGCGGCGCCGAGCGGTAGGTGTCCATGGCGGTCTGCTGCACAGCGGCTGCCCCCTCTGCTTCCGGCTGCTGCTCCGGTACGACCACCGCCGCGGCTCCGGCCTCCCCGCCTCCGGCGGGTCCGAACGCGTTGAACGGCACATCCGGCGTCACCACCGGCGGCGCGCTCAACGGTGCCACGCTGACGACCGGCTCGGCCGGGGCCGGCGGCTCCACCGGGACCTGCCCGGGTCCCTGCAACGGCGACTGGACGTGCGGCTGCGGCTGGGCGGGTGCCTGCGGCGCCGGGGCCGGTGCCGCGGAGACGGGCACCGAGGACACCGGCGCGGCCGAGACGGGCGCCGAGGACACGGGCGCCGAGGACACGGGCGCGGCCGAGACCGGCACCGACGAGACGGGTGCGGCCGAGACAGGCACCGACGAGACGGGCCGGTTGCCTGGGTCGTCCTGCCAGCCGTGGCCGGGCGCCGGGGCGTGCGGCGCCGCCGAGACGGGCGCCGACGACACCGGCGCCGAGGAGACCGGCTGGTCCGCCAGGCCCTGGTCGCCCTGCACCGGAGCCCCGTACGTCCGCGACACCGGCGCACCCTGCGCGGGCGCGCCGTACGTGCGGCCCTGCGCGGGCGGCGGGCCCTGCTGGGCGGGGGCGCCGTAGACGGTGGCGCGGCCCTGGCCGCCGTACGTCGTGCCGGCCGGCGGTGCGCTCATCGGCGCGTCGGCCGGCGGGGGAGCGCCGTAGACCGTGGCCCGGCCGGCGCCGGGTGCCCCGGCCGCGCCACGGCGCACCCTGGGGACCTCGTCCGTCGGCTCGTCCAGCGCGGGGTTGCGGGGCCGGCCCTGCTGCGGGCGGCCGTACCCGGCCGGTGGGCCGTCATAGCCGCGCCGGTCGTCGTAACCCCGGTCGTCGTACCCGCGGTCGTCGTAGCCGCCGTCGTACCCGCGGTCGTCGTAGCCCCGGCGCTCGTCGTACCCGCGCCGGTCGCCGAAGCCGCCGTCGTGCCCGCGGCGCTCGTCGTGACCCCGGCGGTCGTCATACCCGCGCCGGTCGTCAAAGCCGCGCCGGTCGTCGTACCCACGCCGGTCGTCATAGGGACCGTCGTAGCCACGCCGGGGGTCGTGGCCGCCGTCGTGGCCGCCGTCATACCCGCGGCGGTCGTCATATCCCTGCTGCGGGGGCCGGCCCTGGCCCGGGCGGCCCTGCTGCGGCACCGGCGGATAGCCCTGCTGCGGGTGCGGCTGCCCCTGGTAACCACCCTGCTGGGGGCGCCCGTGCGGACCCCCGGGACCCGGTGGGACCGGGGGCGGCTGGTAACCCTGCGGTGGACCTTGCGGCGGACCCTGCGGCGGACCCTGCGGCGGACCCTGGCGCGGTGCCTGCTGCGGGTGACCGCCCTGCTGCGGGTGACCCTGCGCCCGCCGTGGCTGCGGCGCGCCGTGCGGCCGGCCGCGCTCGTCGACAGGTCCACCGGGCCCGCGGAGATCGCCGCCGCGCGGGTCGCCACCGAACCTCGGGTCCCTCAGCCGCGGGTCGCCGTGCGGGCGGCGCGGGTCCTCGGCCCATGGCTCGCCGTGGTGGTCGGGGGCGCCGCGGCCCGGCGGGGCCTGCTCGTCACGTCGCTGCTCCGGCACCCTGGACCATGGCATGGTCGGCACGGCCGCCCAGGTGGGCGCGGCGGTTCCCGGCTCTTCTCCCGGGTACTCGTCGCTCACAGCTTCGCTCTCCTCGCCCCACTCCGGCACCAATCATGCACCGGCGCCCGCCACGCGCCTACCCGGTGAAATCGTGGTCCGGTCGCGAAGGGAGGGTACGGCTTGGGAGGCGTCCAACGCCACCGTCGGGCGGGGCGCCGCCGCCGAATCGTTGTCGCCCGGAGGGCCCGGTCGTGCCGCCGACCGGCGCCTAGACCGAGGCGCCGATCTTGACCTGCGGTTTCGGGTTGCGGATGAAGCGGAACGAGATGGCGCGCATGATCGCGTAGAAGTACAGGCGGCCGAGCTTCTCGTTGGTCGCGGGGAAGCGCTGCTTGATGAGCCGCTTGATGGTCCGCGAGATGAGGAAGCTGTCGATCGCGGTCGCGACGGCCATGACGCCGAAGAGGAGGTTGGCCGCGAAGTAGATGCTCGGGTTCAGGTTGCGGTTGAAGCCGACGAGCATCACCAGGAACGTGGTGCCGAAGAAGAACGTGCCGATGGTGCGCCGCGAGTCGACGATGTCGCGCACGAGCCGCCGCTCGGGGCCCTTGTCGCGGGGCAGCAGGAAGCGCTCGTCGCCGTTGGCCATGCCTTCGCGGGCCTCGAGCCGCTCGGCGCGCTGCCGCTCGCGCATGCGCTTGGCGGCCTCGCGGCGGTTGGTCGCGGGCGGCTCGGCGACGCGGCGGCCGGCCACCATGCGCTTCGGCGTGGTCTTGCCGAGCTCGCGCTTGCTCAGGGTCTGGCGCTTACCCAGGCTGACCTCGGGCTGCGCCGGCTCCGCGGCGGGGGCCTCGGCTGGCTCTGCTGACTTGCGGGAAAACAACGACGGCACGCCGTGAAGGGTAGCGGACGCTGCGCGAGCGGCCCAACGGTCAGTGCCGTTTTGGGGCCGCTCGCGTCACCCTGCGTCGTCAGCCGAGCTCGACGTGCGCGCCGAGCGCGTTGAGCTTGCCCTCGAAGTCCTCGTAGCCACGCTGGATGAGCTTGACGCCGTACACCCGGGAGGTGCCCTCGGCGGCGAGCGCCGCGATCAGGTGGCTGAACCCGGCCCGCAGGTCGGGGATCACCAGGTCGGCGGCGTGCAGCTTGGACGGCCCGGCGATGACGGCCGAGTGCATGAAGTTGCGCCGGCCGAAGCGGCACGGCGTGCCACCGAGGCACTCGCGGTACGTCTGGATGGTGGCACCCATCTGGTTGAGCGCGGCGGTGTAGCCGAGGCGCCGCTCGTACACCGTCTCGTGCACGATCGACAGGCCCCGGGCCTGCGTGAGCGCCACGACCATCGGCTGCTGCCAGTCGGTCATGAAGCCCGGGTGGACGTCGGTCTCCATCGCCACGGCGTTGAGCTCGCCGCCCGGGTGCCAGAAGCGGATGCCGCCCTCGCCGGGGGCGTCGTCGATCTCGAACGCGCCGCCGACGGAGGTGAACAGGTTCAGGAACGTCATCATGTCGGCCTGCCGGGCACCGCGGACGAAGACGTCGCCGCGGGTGGCCAGGGCCGCCGCGCCCCAGCTGGCCGCCTCGATACGGTCCGGGATGGGCCGGTGCGTGTAGCCGGTGAGCCGCGGCACACCCTGGATCTCGATCACGCGGTCGGTGTGGACCTTGATGATCGCGCCCATCTTCTGCAGCACGCAGATGAGGTCGATGATCTCCGGCTCGACCGCGGCGTTGCGCAGCTCGGTGACGCCCTCGGCGCGCACGGCGGTGAGCAGGATCTGCTCGGTCGCGCCGACGCTCGGGTACGGCAGCTGCAGCTTCGCGCCGTGCAGCCCGTTGGGCGCGGTGATGTCCATGCCCTTCTCGGACTTCTCCACGACCGCGCCGAACTCGCGCAGCGCCTGGATGTGGAAGTCGATGGGGCGCCCGCCGATGTTGCAGCCGCCGAGGTCGGGGATGAACGCGTGACCGAGGCGGTGCAGCAGCGGCCCGCAGAACAAGATCGGGATACGGCTGGAGCCGGCGTGCACGTTGATCTCGTCGACGTTGGCCGACTCGACGTCGGAGGTGTCGAAGTGCAGCTCGCCGTCGAGCGGGCCGCGGGTCACCTTGACGCCGTGCAGCTCGAGCAGGCCGGTGACCACTTCGACGTCGCGGATCGCGGGCACGTCGAACAGCGTGCTCGGGGTCTCGCCCAGCACCGCCGCGACCATGGCCTTGGAGACGAGGTTCTTGGCACCGCGCACCCGCAGCTCGCCGTTGAGCGGCGCGCCGCCGTGCACGGTGAGGACGTCACCGGCGTCGTAGTTGGTCACGGAAAACCCTCCTGCAGGCAGGAATAGAAGTGGAGATGTGCTGACGGAGCGTGAACCCGCGCAGCAGCATAACCACATCTACGGCATGCGAGCGCCGACCGCACGTCCGGCATGGCACGAAGACGTGACTCCGACACCGATCACCCCTCAGGCACCACAGAGGGTGACGGAGGGGTGCGCGCTACGGCAGTGCCAGCATCCGGTCGAGCGCGACCCGGGCGTGGTGCGCGGTGTCGGCGTCGACGGTGATCTCGTTCGGCACGCGGCCGGCGACGAGCTCCTCCAGTGCCCACACGAGGTGGGGAAGGTCGATCCGGTTCATCGTCGAGCAGTAGCAGACGTTGCGGTCCAGGAACATGATCTGCTTGTCCGGGTGCGCCAGCGCGAGCCGGCGGACCAGGTTGAGCTCGGTCCCGACCGCCCACGCCGAGCCGGCCGGGGCCGCCTCGATCGTCTTGATGATGTACTCGGTGGAGCCGATGCGGTCGGCGGCGGTGACGACCTCGTGCCGGCACTCGGGGTGGACCAGCACGTTGACGCCCGGCACCCGCTCGCGCACGTCCTCGACGCTGGCCAGGGTGAACCGGCCGTGCACCGAGCAGTGCCCGCGCCACAGGATCATCTTCGCGTCGCGCAGCTGCTGGTCGGTCAGCCCGCCGCCGGGCTTGTGCGGGTCGTACAGCACGCAGTCGTCGAGGCTCATGCCCATCTTCAACACGGCGGTGTTGCGGCCGAGGTGCTGGTCGGGCAGGAAGAAGACCTTCGAGCCGCGCTCGAACGACCACCGCAGCGCCGTCTCGGCGTTGGAGGAGGTGCACACGACGCCGTCGTTGCGCCCGACGAAGCCCTTGATGTCGGCGGTCGAGTTCATGTACGTCACCGGCACCACGTCACCGGCGATGCCGAGGGCGGCGAAGTGCTCCCACGCCTTCTCGACCTGCACGAGCGCGGCCATGTCGGCCATCGAGCAGCCGGCGGCGAGGTCCGGCAGGACGACCCGCTGCGTGTCGGAGGTCAGGATGTCGGCGCTCTCGGCCATGAAGTGCACGCCGCAGAACACGATGTACTGCGCGTCGGGCCGGGCGGCGGCCTCGCGGGCCAGCTTGAACGAGTCGCCGGTCACGTCGGCGAACTGGATCACCTCGTCGCGCTGGTAGTGGTGGCCGAGCACGAAGACGCGGTCGCCGAGGGCGGCCTTGGCGCGTTTCGCCCGATCGACGAGGTCTGGGTCGCTGGGTGCGGGCAGGTCGCCGGGACACTCGACACCCTTCTCGGTGTCGGGGTCGGCGCCGCGGCCCAGCAGCAGCAGTGCGGTGGCGGTTGACGACGGTTCAGCCCAGGTCACCCCTCGATCGTCCCACGCGCGCGGTACCGCGGAACTGTGACCTACGAGACGTGCACAATGTCCGGATGCGCGTGCTGGTGTGCCCCGACAAGTTCGCCGGGACGATCTCGGCGGTGGCCGCCGCGGAGGCGTTCGCCGCCGGCTGGCACCAGGTCAAACCCGGCGACGAGCTGCTGCTGCGCCCGCTGTCCGACGGCGGTCCCGGGTTCGCCGGGGTACTGGCCACCGCGCTGCCGCACGCGCGGGTGCTGACCGTGCCGACGACCGGGCCGCTGGGCCACCCCGCCGAAGGCCACGTGGTGCTCGACGGCGACGTGGCGTACGTGGAGAGCGCCGAGGCCTGCGGGCTGCACCTGCTCACCGACGGCGAACGTGACCCGAAGCACACCACGACGTTCGGGCTGGGCACGCTGCTGCTCGCCGCGGTCGAGGCCGGCGCGACGACGCTCGTCGTGGGGCTCGGCGGCAGCGGCACCAACGACGGCGGCGCCGGGCTGCTCACCGCGCTCGGTGCCGCGCCGCTGGCCGCGTCCGGGTACGCCCTGCCGTACGGCGGCGCCGCGCTGGTCGACTGTGTCGCGCTGGGGGGCGTACCGAGGCTGCGGGGAGCGATCCTGATCGCCGCCACCGACGTGGACAGCCCCCTGCTCGGGCTGCACGGCGCGAGCGCCGTCTACGGCCCGCAGAAGGGCGCGACCAGGGAAGACGTGTTCCAGCTCGACGCAGCGCTGACCCGGTTCGCCGGGGTGCTGCAGGCGCTGCCGGGCGCGCCCGCGGGGCTGGCGGACCTGCCGGGCGCGGGCGCCGCAGGCGGGCTCGGCGCCGCCCTGCTCGCCCTCGGTGCCCGGGTCGAGTCCGGCATCGGCCTGGTCCGCCGGCTGACCCGGCTGGACGCCGAGCTGGAGGCGGTATCGCTGGTCGTGACGGGCGAGGGCGCCTTCGACGAGCAGTCGCTGCGGGGGAAGGTCGTGGCGGGTGTGGCGAACGCCGCACGTGATGTCGGTGTGCCCTGTGTGGTCGTCGCCGGCCGCATCGACGCGGGCCGCCGGGAGGCCGCCAGCATCGGCGTCACCGAGGCCCATTCGCTGGTCCAGCACTTCGGCAGCGTCGCGCAGGCCCTCGCCCGGCCCGCCGACGGGCTGCGTGAACTCGGCGAACGCCTGGCTCGCCAGTGGAGCCGCTAGCACGAAATCGTGTCACTATGAGAGGGAATGCCATCGGCAGTCGCCGCGTTGGCACCCGATGGAACTGTAGACATCACCGCAGGGAGCCTTGATCGTGACCGCTTCGAAGTTTGCCGAGCCTGTTCAGACGGACAACCCGGCCGGCATCGGCCTCACCGAGGATGCCGCGCTCAAGGTGAAGGGCCTGCTCGAGCAGGAGGGCCGGGACGACCTGCGGCTCCGTGTCGCGGTCCAGCCCGGCGGCTGCTCCGGCCTGCGGTACCAGCTGTTCTTCGACGAGCGTTCGCTCGACGGGGACAAGATCAGCACCTACGACGGCTTCGAGGTCGTCGTGGACCGCATGAGCGTGCCGTACCTGACCGGCGCGACGATCGACTTCGCGGACCGGATCGACGCGCAGGGCTTCACCATCGACAACCCCAACGCCCAGGGCTCCTGCGCCTGCGGCGACTCGTTCCACTAGGCAGCGCCTCTCCGAAGCCGCTCTCCGTGCCACGGAGGGCGGCTTTGTGCTGATCAAGACCCGTGCGCCACCGGGGGCTCCAGCGCGACTTGACCGCCGGCGGCTACTACTCTGTGCAGGCCCTGTTGTCTTGAGACCGAGGTTTCCATGAAGATCGTCGTTACCGGCTCGATCGCGACTGACCATCTGATGCACTTCCCGGGCCGCTTCGCCGAGCAGCTCCTGCCCGACCAGCTGCACAAGGTCTCGCTGTCGTTCCTCGTCGACGACCTGACGGTGCGTCGCGGCGGGATCGCGCCCAACATCGCGTACGGCATGGCACTGCTCGGGCTCAGGCCGATTCTCGTCGGTGCCGTCGGTGCCGACTTCGGCGACTACCGCAGCTGGCTGACCCGGCACGGGGTCGACTGCGACTCCGTCTACGTGAGCGAGATCGCACACACCGCCCGGTTCGTCTGCACCACCGACGACGACATGTGCCAGATCGCTTCGTTCTACGCCGGCGCCATGGCCGAGGCCCGCAACATCGAGCTGTCCCCGGTCAACGACCGCATCGGCGGCATCGATCTCGTCCTGATCGGCGCCAACGACCCGGTCGCGATGGTCCGCCACACCGAGGAGGCCCGGGCGCTCGGCGTGCCGTTCGCCGCCGACTGCTCGCAGCAGCTGGCCCGCATGTCCGCCGAGGAGATCCGCAAGCTGATCGACGGCGCGGCGTACCTGCTGACCAACGACTACGAGAAGGAGCTGCTCGAGTCGAAGACGGGCCTCACCACGGAGTCGCTGCTGGACAAGGTCGGCGTGCTCGTCACCACGCTGGGCAAGGACGGCGCGCTCATCCGCGGCCGCGACCTGCCGGGCGAGATCCACGTGCCGGTCGCCAAGGGCGTCGTGGCCAACGACCCAACCGGCGTCGGCGACGGCTTCCGCGCCGGGTTCTTCTCCGCGCTGTCGTGGGGCCTCGGCCTGGAGCGGGCCGCGCAGGTCGGCTCGATGGTCGCCGCGCTGGTCCTCGAGACCGTCGGCCCGCAGGAGTACGAGATCCTGCCCGCCGAGTTCACCAAGCGCATCGCCGAGTCGTACGGCGACGCGGCCGCGGAGGACATCCGGGCCCACCTGGCCGCCTGAACCATCCCTATCGGCGTAGTAGGAACGGGCGTACAGTTGCCGCTGTGACGATTGTGGTCCTGGCGCTGCTCGCCCTCGCGACCGTGGCCGGGCTCGTGTACCGGGCCCGCTACGGCCGAATCCGCGCGGCCGGGGGTGACCTGCCGGCGGGCCTGCTCACCCCGGCCCGCGACACGGTCACCCTGCTGCACTTCTCCTCCGCGACGTGTGCCCCCTGCCGCCAGGTCCGGGCCGTCTGCGCCGACCTGGCCAAGGAGTTCGCCGGCACCCGTGACGGCGTGCGGCACGTGGAGCTGGACGCCGAGGAGCACCTCGACGCCGTCCGCGACCTCGGCATCTGGCGCCTGCCGACCCTGCTGGTCGTCGACCGCCACGGCACCATCGCCCGCCGCACCGTCGGCGTCCCCGACCGCGCCTCCCTGCGCGCCACCGTGACGGAGGTGCTCGCGGCATGAGCGGCCCGGAGCGTAGCGGAGGGCTGCGAATCATGGGCGCAGGGTGGAGCTCAGGCCGGCGCCGGAGCGCAGCGGAGGTGACGGCATGAGCGGGCCGGAGCGTAGCGGAGGGCTGCGAATCAGCAGCTCAGGGTGTGGCTCGGGCCGGTGCCGGAGCGCAGCGGAGGTGACGGCATGAGTCTCGATCCGCGCGGGCCTCGCTTCTCGGCCGCCCTTACCACGATCGTCTTCGTCGTCGTCCTGCTCACCGGCAGCGGCTGGCTCGCCCTCGTCCAGGCTGTGATCTTCGCCATCGGCGCGTACGACCCGCGGCTGACCCCGTACGGCCTGCTCTACCGGCACCTGGTGGCCCCCCGCCTCGCCCCGCCGGCCGAACGCGAGGACGGCGCCCCGGTCCGCTTCGCGCAGGCCGTGGGCCTGGTCTTCGCGGTGGTCACGGTGGCCGGGTACCTGTCGGGCGCGACGGTGCTCGGCGTGGTGGGGGCGTCGTTCGCCCTGGTGGCGGCGTTCCTGAACGCGGTCTTCGGCCTGTGCCTGGGCTGCGAGGCGTACCTGCTGATCAAGCGGCTGAGGACCGCGTAGCGGCTGAGCCGGCCGCCGCGCCCGTGGTGATCCAAGTCGCGTTCCGGTCGCCTGGACGACCACGACGCGACTTCGATCAGCCGGGCAAGATCACGGGGTGAGCCGGTGCCGTGGTCGGCCCGTGCCGGTGGGGTTACCGCAGTTCGACGGTGTGGCGGTCGGACTCGGTGGAGATGAACGTGTGGCCGCGCATGCGGCACCAGGCCGGGATGTCGACCGCGGCGGCAGGGTCGTCGGCGAGGACCTCGATGCGGGTGCCCGGGGGCTGGCCGGCGGCCAGCTTCGCCAGCATGATGACCGGCAGCGGGCAGCGCCTGCCGAGGGCCTGCACGACCAGGGGCTCGCTCACCAGACCAGTATCTGCCTGCCGGCCGGTCCGGCCACGGGCTCGTTCACATGCCCGCCTCCGCCCGCACACCGGCGACCAGGCCCGGCAGGACGGCCAGGAAGCGCTGGACGTCCTCCGCGGACACGCCGCTGTGCAGGGAGACGCGGACGTTGCCGTGGGTGAGGACGCCCATCGCGGCCAGGACGTGGGAGGGCTGGAGGGTGTCGGCGGTGCAGGCCGAGCCCGACGACACCGCGAAGCCGGCGCGGTCGAGGGCGTGCAGGAGGACCTCGCCGTCGACGTACAGGCAGGAGAACGTCACGATGTGTGGCAGCCGCTCGTCGGGGTCGCCGACCACCTCGACGTCGGGGACGGTGGCGGCGACCGTGGCGCGGATCTGCGCGACGAGGGCGCTCAGGCGGGCCGACTCGGCCGCGGCCGAGGCCTGCACGGCCCGCAGCGCCGCGGCGGCGGCGACCGCCGACGGCACGTCCGCCGGGGGCTCCCAGGGCTGCTCCCAGCGGGTGCCCTTGCGCACGGCGAGGACGCCCACGCCGGCCGGGCCGCCCCACTTGCGGGCGCTGCCGGCCAGCAGGGACCAGCCGGTGGGCACCGGTGAACGCCCGATCGACTGGGCGGCGTCGACCAGCAGCGGTACCCCTGCCGCCGCGCACAACCGCGCGGCCGCCTCGACGGGCTGGACCGTCCCCACCTCATGATTCGCGCTCTGCAGCGCCGCCATGGCCACTTCGGGGGAACTGACCGCCGACTCCAGGGCAGCCAGGTCGACCCGGCCGGTCAGCGACACCGGCACCGCGACCGCGTCGTCGCCGGCGGCCTTGATCACGGCGGAGTGCTCGACCGCGCTGTGCACGACCCGGCGCAGGCCGCGGGCGCGGCGGACCCCGGCGACGGCGCGCCGGACGGCGTCGGTCCCGCCGGCGGTGAAGTGCACCTCGTCGGGGCGGGTGCCGAGCACCTCGGCGACGGCGGCCCGGGCGGCGTCCAGCAGCTGACGGGCCCGGCGGGCGGGCGTGTAGAGCCTCCCCGGATCGGTCCAGCCGTCGTCCAGCGCGGCCAGAAAAGCTTGCCGCGCAACGGGATGCGGCGGCATCGCGGTGGCCGCGTCGAAGTAGACACCCATCCCTGCAACGCTATCGCGCCCCGGACACTGCCACCCCAAGCCGGGCGGACCACTCATGGTCGAGTACGCTCGCCAGCGTTGGTGAGGCTTGCCGTGCGATGGTCCCGGAGACGGGCCGCACGGCGCTGCTAAGGAGGCAGGAGCAGGTGGTCTCAAGAGGTTTGAGCCCCGCGCGCGCCGTCGGGCTCGCCGTCTCGGCCGTCGCGGTGACGACCCTGCTCGCCGGGTGCTCCGTCGACAGTGCGTTCGCCGGGTTCGGCTGGCCGAAGGGCATCACCCAGCAGGGTGACCGCATGTATGACCTGTGGATCGGGTCCGTGGTCGCCGCGCTCGTGGTCGGTTTCTTCGTGTGGGGCCTGATCTTCTGGTGCGTCGTGCGCTATCGCAAGCGCGGCGACGAGCTGCCGCCGCAGACGCGGTACAACATGCCCTTCGAGATCCTGTACACGGTCGCGCCGTTCGTGGTCATCGCCGTGTTGTTCTTCTACACCGCGATCATCCAGACCGACGTCGACCGCCTGTCGAAGAACCCGGACGTGCGCGTCGAGGTCATCGCCTCGAAGTGGAACTGGCAGTTCGTGTACAGCGACAGCAAGGGCCCCGACGGCCAGCCGATCACGACGGTCGGCGCCGACGACTACATCCCGGTCCTGGTGCTGCCGGCGGGCAAGTCGGTGCAGTTCACGGAGAACTCGCGGGACGTCATCCACTCGTTCTGGGTGCCGGACATCCTGTTCAAGCGGGACGTCATTCCCGGCGTGGAGAACAGGTTCGAGATCAAGCTCAAGGACAACGCCGCCGGTGCCTACGTGGGCCGTTGCGCGGAGCTGTGCGGCACCTACCACTCGATGATGAACTTCGAGCTGCGGGTCGTCTCCGCCGAGCAGTACCAGCAGTACCTGGAGCTGCGTGGCGCCGGGAAGAGCACCCCCGAGGCGCTCGCGCAGCTGGGCTTCCCGAACCAGGGGTACGCGACCACGACGCAGCCGTTCAACACCGACCGCACCAAGCGGTCCTCGAGCTGAGAGAGGGCGCACGGCGATGAAGTCAGAAGGACGCTTGTTCTTCGTGCTCGCGTTGTTCGTGTTCGCGATGGCGGCGCTCTACGGCTGGTGGACCAGCGTGGCGCCGCGCGAGCAGACCGGCCACGAGGGCGTGGAGTGGATCGGCGTGGTCGCGCTGCTCCTGTCGGGTCTGCTGCTGACGATGGTCGGCAGCGCACTGTGGCTGATCTCGCGCCGTATCGAGCCGCGTCCCGAGGACCGGCCCGAGGCCGAGATCCACGAGGGCGCCGGCGACCTGGGCTTCTTCAGCCCGGGCAGCTACTGGCCGATCGGCATCGCCTTCACCGCGGCGACCGCCAGCGTCGGCCTGGCGTTCAGCCAGTGGTGGCTCGTCGCGGTCGGCCTGGTCTCGGTCATCATCGCGACCTGCGGCCTGATGTTCGAGTACTACACCGGCAGCCGTCGGGGCGCCGAGCACTGAGACACCCGGAAAACGGGGGCCCTCCGCAGAGGGCCCCCGTTGTTCATGCCCGGGACTTGGCGGCGGCGAGTTCGCCGCGCTCCTTGAGGTCAGCGGCCCGCTGCAGGTCGGCGTCGCTCACGACCACGTTGCCGAACGCGGACACCGCCTGGTAGTACGTCCAGGCCAGGCTGGTGCAGGCCGGCCTGACGAAGGCGTTGTACGTGGCGCACTTCGCCTTCAGGTCGCGGTAGAACGCGTCGTCGATGCGGGACTTGTTGGCCGGGAACTGCCCGACCGCCTTGTAGTTGCGGTAGCCGAAGTCGTGCCGCTGGCACGACAGCCGGAAGTCGAAGCCGAGCGGCTGGTCCGGGCTGGTCGAGCAGTAGTCGGTGGACCAGTCGAAGCCGTAGGACGCCCAGTCGGACTGGTGCTGGCGGGCGGCGTTCCAGGCGTTGTAACTGGTGGCGGTCGGCTGAGACCAGGACGACATGACGGCCAGCTTCTCGTCGATGCCGGCCGCGGTGGCGGGGGATACGGTGCTGATGACGCCGGCCAACGCGAGGATGGACGCGAGGACGGCGACGCGCCGGAGCTTCATGCCCCAGATTGTTCAGTCTCGATGTGTACGGCGGTGCCGCGCTTGCGCTGAACGGTCGTTCCGGAGAGCTGAACGGTCGTTCAGGCCGCGTGGCGTCGGCCGGCCTCCCGCTTCGGGTGCCGCCCCAGCAGGACCCGCGACCGGCGGTCCATCAGCAGGATGACCGGCGCCACCACGATCGCCGCCCCGCAGCCCGTGCAGGCCCGGTCGGGGCAGGTCTCGCGGGGATGGTCGGCGCAGGCCGGGCGCTCGAAGATCCGCTGCCGGGCGCAGGTGTCGCAGTGCAGCTCCATGCCCGTCACGCTGCCACCGGACGCCGTACCGGCACAGCACACCCGGCGGCGTGTCACATCACTTTTCGGTACCACCCGGCGACGGCTTCGGACTCGGGGTCCGCGTCGGCGCCCGCGTCGGCGCCGTGGACGCCTTCGGCCTGGCGGTCGGCGGCAGGAACGCCTCGTCACTGACACTCGGCGTCGTGTACTGCAGGGTCAGTTGCGTGTGCTGGCCGGCATCGGTCGTGCCGTCGAAGTACGCCAGCAACCCAGCCGGGTTGACGCACGCCGTCTCGGTGCGCACCCCCCGCGCCGTCACCGACACGCACTGCGCGTCGCCGCGCTTCGACGTGCCGGTCCGCACGTCCTCGCCCTGCGCGATCGTCGCGAGCCGGCCCATCGCCGCCTCGGGTGCCATGAACTCGCCCCCGAACGCCTCGCTGATCGCCCTGGCCTGCGACGGGGACATCGTGTCCACCCCCGGCCCTTCGTCGCACTGCACGACCGGCTGAGGGCTCTTCTTGGCCTTCGGCGACGGCGACGGCGTCACGCCCCGGCACAGGTACGTCCCGTCCGGCGTCGAGATGTACGTGACACCCGCCCCCCGGTACGCCCGCCGCGGCGCCGACTGCGACACGATCACGGTCGCCCCGCCCGCCGTCGAGTACTGGATCGTCGCGTCCGTCTGCAGCCCCAGCACCAGCCGCGACGCGAGACTGTCGACCAGTTCGAGGGCCGGGTTGGCGGCCTCCGCCTGCTCCTTGACCGGCGCGCCGCACGACTTCGCCATCATGCCGGCGAAACCGAGGGTCAACGCGCCCGCGACGACCGCCGACAGCAGCGCCTTCTTCTGCGAGTTCGGAGTGTTGGCCACGCAACGTCAACGCCGCTCGGCACTCCCCGGTCACGGGTGCGCGTTGCTGGCTGCCACCTGGCGGCTCGCGCACGCGGCGTCTCCGCGGTTCGCCAATTCGACAAGAGGTAGCGAAATCGGGGTCCGGGCCCGATTTCTCTCCCCTTTGGCCGAGATCGTCGGCGGCTGGGGCCGGGGAAGGGCCTGCGGATCGGTGGCGTGCCGGGCGGAGCGGTAATTGGCCGGATTCGTGGCAGTTCGGGGAGTACGGCCGGGCGCGGTATCGGGCGGACCACGGAGCCGCCCGGCAGAGCGTGGTGTATTTCACGCGTTCGGGCGTCGGCGGCAAGGCCGGGCCTCTCGCCGGACCGGCGCAGCGCAACCCGGTGGATCGCTGTGCGCCGGCAAACAGGGGCCAGGCTGGGTGCACACATCGGCACCCGGCCACGGGCTGAGCGGGGCAGGGTTACGGCTTGAAGGCGGACCAGCGGGCGACGAGGTCGGTGGCGGCGCCCGAGTCGACGGCGGCGGCGGCGCGGGTCAGGCCGGCCTTCAGCTGGGCGGGCAGGTCGGTGGGGGAGAGGCCGGCGCGGGCGGCGATGGCGGCGGCGGCGTTGAGCAGGACGGCGTCGCGGACGGGGCCGGGCTCGCCGGCGAACATGCGGCGGGCCACCTCGACGTTGTGGGCGGGGTCGCCGCCGCGCAGGTCGCCGGGGGCGGAGCGGGGCAGGCCCAGGTCGACGGAGTCCAGGACGGTCTCGGTGACCGTGCCGCCGGTGACCACCCACACGCGGGTCGGGGCGCCGGTGGTGAACTCGTCCAGGCCGTCCTCGCCGCGGACCAGGAGCACGGAGAAGCCGCGGCCCGCCAGTACCGACGCCATCACTGACGCCATGCGGGTGTCGAAACACCCGATGGTGGCGGCGGTGGGCTGCGCCGGGTTGGTGAGGGGGCCGAGGAAGTTGAAGACGGTGGGCACGCCCATCTCGCGGCGCGTCACGGAGGCGTGGCGCATCCCGGGGTGGAAGCGGGCCGCGAAGCAGAAGCCGATGCCGACCTCGCGCACGCAGCGGGCGACCTCGTCGGGGCCGAGGTCGATGGTGACGCCGAGGGCCTCGATCAGGTCGGCGGCGCCGGTGGAGGAGGACGCGGCGCGGCCGCCGTGCTTGACGACCGGGACGCCCGCGGCGGCGGTCACGACGGCGGCCATGGTGGAGATGTTGACGGTGTTGGCGCGGTCGCCGCCGGTGCCGACGATGTCGACGGCGGCGTCGCGCTCGGCGGCGGTGAGCGGGACCTTCGGCGCGACGGACAGCATCGTCTCGGCGACGCCGGCGACCTCGGCGGACGTCTCGCCCTTCGCGCGCAGCGCGATGACGAAGCCGGCGACCTGGCTGGGGGTGGCCGAGCCGGCCATCACCTCGCCCATCGCCCAGCCGGCGTCGTCAGGGGAGAGGTCCTCGCCACGGAGCAGGGCGTTGAGCAGCTGGGGCCAGGTCCGCTCGCCCATGCTCAGCCCTGGACGGGGAGCGCGCGCAGGAGGTCCGACACCGTCTTGCCGGTGATGACCGGGTCCAGCGGGTACATGATCGTGCCCTCGACCCGGGCGTAGGACGCCAGCCAGCGGTCGGCGGCCCGGGCGATCGCCAGGACGACCGGCGGCGGGTTGCTGATCTCGTCCTTGAGCTGGCGGGCGATGCCGAGACCGCCGCCGGGGGTCGCCTCGCCGTCGAGGACCAGCAGGTCCACGTCGGTGTCGTCGACGAGCTGGACGACCTCGGCGTAGGTGGAGGCGTCGACGAACTTCACCGACAGGTCGGCCGCGGGACGGCTGCCGATGGCCAGCCGCATGCGGTCGCGGACCTCGGGATCGTCGCTGTACAGCAGGACCGTGTGCTGTGTCATGTGCGCGCTGCTCCTCGTGTGGCGGGTGCCTCGGGGATCGTACCGTCATCGGTGACGGCGATGCCGGTGCGGGCGGACCACTCCTGCTCCTCGCGCCGCTGCCGCTCCTCGCGGTCCAGCTGGCGGTCGACCCGCCTGGCCTCCCGGTCGGACTGGCGCATCCACTGCACGACGAGCACGGCGAGCATCGTCACCGAGACGATCTCCCCGCCCGCCCACAGGATGCCGCCGGCCACGACCTGGTCGTGCACCGGGTCGGACCAGGCCAGGCCCAGCGACGGGTACCAGTCGCCGCCGAGCAGCTGCTTGCTCTGCATGATGGTCAGTCCGAGGACCGTGTGGAACGGCGTGGACAGGAACATCAGCAGCGCCCGCGCCGGGTACGGCCAGCGCCCCGGCAGCGGGTCCAGGCCGATCAGCGGCCAGAAGAACAGGCAGCCCACGGCGATGAAGTGCGCGTGGGTCAGCTCGTGCACCCACGCGTGGCGCATCGTCAGCTCGTACAGGTCAGTGAAATACAGCACGAACGGCGTGACGACGAAGAAGCCGAACGCGACCAGCGGGAACGCCAGGACACGGGCCACCCGCGAGTGCACGACGGCCAGCAGCACCCCGCGGCCGCGCGGGGGCAGCGTGCGCAGGGCCAGGGTCACCGGCGCGCCGAGGGCGAGGAAGATCGGCGCGATCATCGACAGCATCATGTGCTGGATCATGTGGATGCTCAGCAGCGTCGTGTCGTACTTCTCGACGCCGGTCATCGTCACCGCGGCGATCGAGCCCAGGCCCGGGCCCAGGAAGAGCACGACCCGCGCGACCGGCCAGTGGTCGCCGCGTCTGCGCAGGCTGAGCACGCCGGCCAGATACAGGCCGGCGGCGACGACCAGCGCGAGGGTCAGCCAGGACACGTGGAACGAACCGAGGATGCCCGCCGCGGACGGAGGCCCTGGTTCAGCAGCTCGGAACACGTGCCCAGCCTATGCCGACGCACGAAACGTCCGGCTCCGGTGGACCCCGGGAGAGTTCGGTGATGATCGGGGGGCAATAATGGCGGCGTGACTGCGGCCCCAGCGATTGCAAAGAGCCAGATCCACTCACTGACCAGGCCCAACATGGTCAGTGTCGGGACGATCGTGTGGCTCTCCAGCGAACTGATGTTCTTCGCGGCACTGTTCGCGATGTACTTCTCCATCCGTGCGGCGGCTCCCGAGCTGTGGCACAAGCACACCGAGGTCCTCAACGTCTGGTACGCGTTGACCTTCACGACCATCCTGGTGCTGTCGTCCATCACCTGCCAGATCGGCGTCTTCCGCGCCGAGCGCGGTGACGTGCACGGCCTGCGCCGGTGGTTCGCGCTGACGTTCGTGATGGGTCTCATCTTCGTGCTCGGCCAGGTCAACGAGTACGTCACCCTCGTGCACGAGGGCGTGAAGATCAACGGTGACGGCTACGGCTCGATGTTCTACCTGACGACCGGCTTCCACGGCCTGCACGTCACGGGCGGCCTCATCGCCTTCGTCATCTATCTGATCCGCACCACCATGGGCCGGTTCACCCCCGCCCAGGCGACCGCGGCGATCGTCGTGTCGTACTACTGGCACTTCGTCGACGTGGTGTGGATCGCACTGTTCGCAATGATCTACTTCCTGCGGTAGTCGTCCGGGCCGCGCGTCACACGCTCCCGGGACCACGCACTTCTTGAGACGACTTAGGTGATGACGACAAAGGTGAGGCCATGACTTCTGAGCAGAGCAAGCGGCCGCTTGCCCGGCTGGTGCCGGGTGGCGCGCGCGCGGCGCGGGGCAAGCTTCGCCGGCGCCTGTCGGCGGCTGTGCGCCTGGTCGCGGCGCTCACAGTGGTCGGCGGTCTCTACACCGCTTACGCGCCCGGCGTCGGCCGCGCCGAGGAGACCGTGAAGCTGTCCGAAGGGGCGGCCGAGGGTAAGGCCATCTACGAGGTCAGCTGCATCACCTGCCACGGTCGCAACGCCCAGGGCGTCGAGGGCCGCGGGCCGAGCCTCATCGGGGTCGGCTCCGCCGCCGTGGAGTTCCAGGTCAACACCGGCCGCATGCCGCTGGCGCGCCAGGAGGCGCAGGCCGAGCGCAAGACGCCGCAGTTCAACCAGGAGCAGGCGGCACAGCTCGGCGCCTACATCCAGGAGCTCGGCGGCGGCCCGCAGCTGCCCGACTCGCAGAGCCTCGACGAGGAGATCAAGAAGGCCCAGGGCAGCGACAAGATCCTCGCGCACGGCGGTGAGCTGTACCGGGTCAACTGCTCCTCGTGCCACGCGTTCTCCACGGGTGGCGGCGCGCTGTCCTCGGGCAAGTTCGCTCCGTCGCTGGAGCACTCGACCAACCGTGACATCTACGCGGCGATGCTGACCGGCCCCCAGAACATGCCCGTGTTCGGCAACAACCAGCTGAGCCCGGACGACAAGGCCGCGATCATCGCCTACATCCAGAACCTGAACGAAAACAAGGCGACCGACCCGGGCGGCTGGAACCTCGGCCGGTACGGCCCGGTGCCCGAGGGCCTTGTCATCTTCCTCGTCGGTATCGCGGCGCTCGTGTTCGCCACGCTGTGGATTGCAGGGAAGTCATGACCACCCACCACTCGACCGACGTCGAGTTCGACGCCAGCGACGCGTCGCTGAGCCGGTTCGACCTGGTCAAGGAAGGCGCCCGGCGCGACGGCGTGCAGATCGTGCACTACGCGCCGCGGTTCCCGGTGCCGGGCACCCGCGCGGAGCGCCGCATCGAGCGCGTCCTGGCGCTGCTCTTCCTGCTCACCGGGCTGGCGTCGACCGCGTTCGTGGTTGCCTACATCGCCTGGCCGTGGAAGTACGGCGAGGGCGACTCGACCTACCGTTCGCTGTACCCGTTCTACACGCCGGTCCTCGGCGCGACCCTCGGCCTGGCCCTGCTCACCCTGGGCCTGGGCATCGTGGTGTGGAGCAAGAAGCTCCTGCCCGAGGAGGTCTCGATCCAGGAGCGCCACGACGGCCCCTCGGACAGCACCGAGCAGGTGCTGACCGCGGCGACGATCATGAACATGGGTGACGAGCTCGGCCTCAAGCGCCGCCGCTTCGTCGGCCTGGCGTTCCTGGCCGGTGCCGCGCCGCTCGGCGCCGTCGCCGGTGCCCTGCTTGTCGGCTCGCTGATCAAGGCGCCGACCCAGGACGGCGAGAACATCTTCTTCACCACCGGCTGGGACCCCAAGCACAACGACGGCAAGCCGGTCCGCCTCACGCACGAGGACGGCACCCCGATCCGCCCCGCCGACGTCAGCGTCGGCGGCCAGATCACCGTCTACCCGGGCATCCCGCACGGCGCCAGCAACAAGTGGGCCGACTCGCCGACGCTGCTCATCCACCTCCGCGAGGAGGACGCCGAGGCGACGCTGAAGAACGTCAAAGAGGTCAACAAGGGCTCGCAGTGGCAGAACTTCGTGGCCTACTCGAAGATCTGCACGCACGCCGGCTGCCCGGCGAGCCTCTACGAGCAGCAGACCAACCGCCTGCTGTGCCCCTGCCACCAGTCGCAGTTCCAGATCACGGACAACGCGCGGCCGATCTTCGGCCCGGCCAGCCGCGCGTTGCCGCAGCTGCCGATTACGGTGGACGATGAGGGGTACTTCATCGCGACGCAGGACTACAAGATTCCGGTTGGACCGGCCTTCTGGGAGCGGCCATGAAACGGCGCAAGATCGACGTCCGGGCCCTCCCGGCCAACTCAGCCAAGGCGCTCGACGAGCGGTTCCAGGCGGCCACCCCGCTGCGGCGGCTGATGAACAAGGTCTTCCCCGACCACTGGTCGTTCCTGCTGGGGGAGATCGCGCTCTACTCGTTCATCGTGCTGCTGCTCAGCGGCGTCTTCCTCGCGCTGTTCTTCGACCCGTCGCTGCGTGAGGTCGTGTACGACGGCAGCTACGCCCCGCTGCGCGGCGTGGAGATGTCCCAGGCGTACAACACGGCGTTGCAGATCTCGTTCGACGTGCGCGGCGGCCTGTTCATGCGCCAGATGCACCACTGGGCCGCGCTGCTGTTCATGGCCGCGATCGTGGTCCACATGTTCCGGGTGTTCTTCACCGGCGCGTTCCGCAAGCCGCGTGAGGCCAACTGGATCGTCGGCGTCCTGCTGTTCTGGATGGGCTTCCTCGAGGGCTTCGGCGGTTACTCGCTGCCCGACGACGCGCTGTCCGGCACGGGCCTTCGCATCGCCAGCGCGATCATGCTGTCGATCCCGGTCGTCGGCACGTGGGTGACCACCTCGCTGTTCGGCGGTGAGTTCCCCGGCGAGGTGATCCTCGACCGCCTGTACATCGTCCACGTGCTGCTCGTCCCGGGTGCGCTGCTCGCGCTCATCAGCGTCCACATGGGCCTGCTGGTGAAGCAGAAGCACACCCAGTGGCCCGGTCCCGGCCGGACCAACAACAACGTGGTCGGCGTGCGCATGTTCCCCGGCTTCGCGGCCAAGGCCGGCGGCTTCTTCATGATCGTGTTCGCGATGATCGCCGCGCTCGCCGGTCTGTTCCAGATCAACCCGATCTGGCTGTTCGGCCCGTACAAGGCGGCGGTCGTGTCCGCGGCGAGCCAGCCCGACTGGTACGTCATGTTCCTCGACGGCTCGACCCGCCTCTTCCCGGCCTGGGAGATCCGCTTCGACTTCTTCTACGGTGACGGGTACACCATCCCGCCGATCTTCTGGCCGACGGTGGTGCTACCAGGCATCCTGACCATGTTGCCGATCTTCTACCCGTTCATCGAGGCGCGGTTCTCCAAGGACAAAGCGGTGCACAACCTGCTGCAGCGCCCCCGCGACAACCCGCTGCGCACGGCGCTCGGCGCGATGGCCATCGCGTTCTACGTGGTCCTGCTGATCTCCGGTGGCAACGACGTCCTCGCCGACAAGTTCCACATCAGCCTCAACGCGATGACCTGGGCCGGCCGCATCGGCCTGCTCATCCTGCCGCCGCTGGCCTACTACGTGGCGTACCGCATCGCCCTCGGCCTGCAGCAGCACGACCGCGAGGTCCTCGCCCACGGCGTGGAGACCGGCATCATCCGCCGCCTGCCTGACGGCAAGTTCGTCGAGATCCACCAGCCGCTGCCCACGGGCAACGGCCACGGGGACGAGCACGGCCTGGACTACGCCGGTTGGGTCGTGCCGAAGAAGATGAACCGCCTGGGCGCCCTCGCCCCGACGGTCAAGGGCTTCTTCTACCCGATCGAGAAGGCAGGCCCCGCGCCGCAGCCACGCCAGATCGAAGAGGACCGTGACCGCGAAGAGATCACCAGCGGCCACTGACCCCGAGCTCCACGGCGACGCCCCCAGCCCTTCCACGGCGCTGGGGGCGTCGCCGTTTCCCCGTCTCCGCGTCTCCGCGGCTGTGCGAGGCGGACCGGACAGCAGGCGGGACCGGACAGCAGGCGGGATCGGACAGCAGGCGGGGGCTGTTCGCCGGTGGCGGATCCGCTGACGGCGAATCGGGCTGGGCCCCGGCGCCCCGCAGGGCCTACGGTGCGCGGATGGACCTGGTCGAGGTGCTGCCCCGCCGCCTGTACCTGCTCGCGTCGCCGGTCGGGCACGCGTACCTCTGGTGCGGCCCCGACGGGCTGACGCTGGTCGACACCGGCATGCCCGGGTCGGCGCCCCGGATCGCGGAGGCCGTCGAGGCACTCGGGTTCCGGCGGCAGGACGTGCGGCAGGTGCTGCTGACCCACGGGCACGTCGACCATGTCGGGTCCGCCGCCGAGGTCGCCGGCTGGGGCGACGTCGTCGTTGCCGCGCACCGCGACGAGGCCAGGGTCGTCAGGGGCGAGGCGGAGCATCCACCGCTGGTCCTCGCCGGTTGGGAGCGCCACCTGTACGACCAGATCCACGCCACCATGCCGACCGACCCGCCGGCTCCCGTACGCGTCGACCGCGAACTGCAGGACGGCGACGTCATCGACCTCGGCGGGGGTGTCGAGGCGGTCGCCGTGGCGGTGCCGGGGCACACGCCGGGCAGTCTCGCGTTCCACCTGCCGGAGGAGCGGGTGCTGTTCACCGGCGACACGATCGCCCGTGCCCCCGACGGCACGGTGATGCTCGGCGTGTTCAACACCGACCCGCCCCGAGCGGCCGCCTCGATGCGCCGCCAGACCGCCCTGCGACCGGACATCGCCTGCTTCGGCCACGGCGACCCGCTCACCGAAGACACCGCGACCCGCCTGGCCGAGGCCGCAGCCCGCTTGAGCGAAACCGTGGACCAGCTGACCGAGCCGCCACAGCCCGCCTGACCCGAGCGGATCCGGCGGGAGCGTCAGACGGTGGCGGCCCAGTCGACCATGCGGGCGGCCAGCGGCGTGCCGTGGCGGGCCCACTTGAAATGGTCGATCGGTGCGCCGGCCTCCGCGGCCGAGTAGTGCTGGCGGGCGACCCGGGCCGAGGACAGCTTCGCCGTCAGGTGGTCGACGGTCGGGGCGGGCGTGTACTGGTCGGTCTCCATGTCCACGGCGAGCACCGGCAGCCGCACGCCCGGCAGGGCCGCCTCCACGTCGACGCCGGCGAGGGAGGGGTAGCGGCCGGTGCGGGCGGTGTGCGCCCAGCCGCGGATCACGGCGCGGGACTGGCGGCCGCCGAAGCCCCAGCCCGGCCAGACGCCGAGCACGGCCGAGGTGGCGGCGAGCGTCTGGGTGAACGCCAGGGTGCCGGGGGCCATGCGGCCCGGGTAGCAGCGCCAGTACGGCAGGCCGACCGCGAGCAGGGCGAGCCCGTCGACGCCGGGGTCCAGGCCGGCGGCGTGCCGGGTGGCGAGGTGCAGGGCGCAGACCTGGCCGCCGAGGGAGTGCCCGACGAGCAGGGTGCGCCGGCCGGCGCGGCGGGGCTTGAGGTGGTCCAGGACGGCCTCGACGTCGGTGGTGAGCTCGGCGAGGCCGTATCGGGAGGCGCGCGACGGGCGCGGGGTGCTGTCGCCGGTGCCGCGCAGGTCGGCGACGACGACCTCCATACCACCGGCGACGAGCGCGGCGGCGAAATGCCGGTAGTAGCGGGCCGGGACGCCCATCGCGGGCCAGAGCACGGCGAGGGTCGCGGCGTCGCCGGCCGGATGCGTGTGCAGCGCGAGCCGATCGGTGCCCCGGTCCAAGAACTCCATGGATTCGTAGGGTAGAGGTAGGAGGTTACTGGTGAGTAAGAAGTGTGACCCAGGCTACTGTGCGGGACGTGAAGCCAATCGATCTGTCCCAAATGCGCCTACCTGGTGCGCCGACGGTCAGCCCCGACGGCACGATCGCCGTGGTGGCGGTGACCAGGCTCGAGTTCGCCGCTGACTCGTACACCTCCCAACTCTGGCTGTTGCGGACCGACGGGAGTGCCGCGCCGGTCCAGCTGACCCACGGTTGGCACGACAGCGCCCCGCGCATCTCGCCGGACGGGCGGTGGCTGGCGTTCCTGCGGGCGACGAAGGCGGCGGGCAGCCGGGCCGGCGGCGCCAAGGCTGAGCACGACGGCGCGCCGCAGCTGTGCGTGCTGCCCCTCGCCGGGGGCGAGCCGCGCCGCCTGACCGACCTGCCGCTGGGCGCCGGGACGCCGGCCTGGGCACCGGACAGCTCCCGGTTGGCGTTCTCCGCGCGGATACCGCAGGAAGGCCGCTACGGCACCGGCAAGACCGAGGACGGCGAGACGATCGGCCCTGACGGCGAGCCGCCGCGGCGGATCACCCGGTACTTCTACCGCGTGGACGGCCTCGGGTTCCTGCTTGACCGGCCGGCGCACCTGTACGTGACCGACCTCGACGGCACGCTGACCCGGGTCACCGACGGCGAGCGCAGCCACGGCGACCCGGAGTGGAGCCCCGACGGGCAGACCCTGGCGTTCGTCTCCGAACGGCACGACACGTGGGGCGACGACTTCGGCTCCGACGTGTGCGTCATGCCGGCCGGCGGCGGCGAGATCCGGGCGCTGACGGACACCACGTACAGCGTCGGGCTGTGCCGGTGGGCGCCGGACGGCCGGTCGGTGCTGTTCACCGCCAACCTTGCCGGCGAGGGCCGCGTCGACCCGATCATGCGCAACGAGTCGCTGTGGTCGGTGCCGCTGGAGGGCGGGGCGGCCCGGCAGCTGCTGGACGCGGAGGCGTACACCCTCGCCTCACCCGGCGGCGACATCGCCGGCACGCAGCGCGGGGTGCTGTTCACCAATGAGCACCGTGGCGCCGTGCAGCTGCTCAGGGTGCCGTACGACGGCGGTACCCCCGACGTCCTGATCGACGGGGAACGGCAGGTGGCCGGCTTCGCCGCCGCGGGCGACACGGTCGTGGCCACCATCGCCGGACCGGAGGACTGGGGCGAGGTCTACGCCGGTGGGGTCTCCGCCGGCGACCTCAGGCTCACCGACTTCTCCGCAGGCGTGGCCGCGCTGCCGCAGGTGGAGGTGACCGGCACCGCGCCGGACGGCTACCCGGTGCACGGCTGGGTGGTCAAGCCCGCCGGCGACGGGCCGCACCCGGTGCTGCTGATGATCCACGGCGGGCCGTTCGCGCAGTACGGCTGGCGGCTCTTCGACGAGGCGCAGGTGTACGCGGGTGCCGGCTACGCGGTCGTCTACGGCAACCCCCGCGGCTCGTCCGGCTACGGCGAGGCGCACGGCCGGGCGGTGCGCGGCAACGTCGGCGAGGTCTCCGCCGTCGACCTGCTCGCCCTGCTCGACGCCGCCCTCACCGACGGCGACCTGGACGCCGACCGAGTCGGGGTGCTCGGCGGCTCGCACGGCGGGTTCATGACGACCTGGCTCGCCGCGATGCACGGCGACCGGTTCAAGGCGGCGATCTCGGAGCGGGCGGTCAACGCGATCGACAGCTTCCAGGGCAGCTCCGACATCGGCTGGCTGTTCGCGGACTCGCTCTACGGCGCCGACGGCGGGTCGTTCGAGGAGCAGAGCCCGCTCACGTACGCCGACAAGATCGACATCCCGATGCTCATCATCCACTCGGAGCAGGACTGGCGCTGCCCGGTGGAGCAGGCCCAGCGGCTGTTCGTGGCGCTCAAGCGCCGGGGGACCCCGGTGGAGCTGCTGCTCTTCCCGGGCGAGGGGCACGAGCTGTCCCGCTCGGGCCGCCCGTCGCACCGGGTCGCCAGGTTCGACGCGATCCTGGAGTGGTTCGGCCGGCACGTGTGAGGGGGTGGGGGA
This sequence comes from Dactylosporangium sp. NPDC050688, assembly GCF_040654515.1. Classification (NCBI taxonomy): domain Bacteria; kingdom Bacillati; phylum Actinomycetota; class Actinomycetes; order Micromonosporales; family Micromonosporaceae; genus Dactylosporangium; species Dactylosporangium sp. NPDC050688. The sequence goes on along the minus strand of NZ_JBFAIC010000045.1, from coordinate 40,626 downwards.
GGGCCCGGCCCTCCCCCTGCCCGCCTACTTGATGAGGAGCTCGGCGACCTGGACGGCGTTGAGGGCGGCGCCCTTGCGCAGGTTGTCGTTGGAGACGAACAGCGCCAGGCCGTGCTCGACGGTCTCGTCGGCGCGGATCCGGCCGACGAAGCTCGGGTCGGCGCCCGCGGCCTGCAGCGGCGTCGGCACGTCGGTCAGCACCACGCCGGGCGCGCCGGACAGCAGCTCGATCGCCCGCGCGACCGGGAGCGGCCGCTCGAAGCGGGCGTTGAGCTGCAGGGAGTGGCCGGTGAAGACGGGGACCCGCACGCAGGTGCCGGAGACCTTCAGGCCGGGGATCTCGAGGATCTTGCGGCTCTCGTTGCGCAGCTTCTGCTCTTCGTCGGTCTCGAACGACCCGTCGTCGACGATCGAGCCGGCGAGGGGCAGCACGTTGAACGCGATCGGCCGGGCGAACTGCTTCGGCGCCGGGAACTCGACGGCCGAGCCGTCGAACGCGAGCGCGGCGGCGCCGTCAGCGACCTTGCGGACCTGCTCGTCGAGCTCGGCGACGCCGTTGAGCCCGGCGCCGGACACCGCCTGGTAGGTGGCGGCGACGAGGGCGACCAGGCCGGCCTCCTCGTGCAGCGGGCGCAGCACCGGCATCGCGGCCATGGTGGTGCAGTTGGGGTTGGCGATGATGCCCTTCGGGCGGTTGGCGATCGCGTGCGGGTTGACCTCCGCGACGACGAGCGGCACGTCGGGGTCCATCCGCCAGGCGGAGGAGTTGTCGACGACGACGGCACCGGCGGCGGCCACCTTCGGCGCCAGCTCCTTCGACGTGCCCTTGCCCGCGGAGAACAGCACGATGTCCAGGCCGGAGTAGTCGGCGGTCGCCGCGTCCTCCACCGTGATCTGCCGGTCCTGCCAGTCGATGGGCCGGCCCGCGGAGCGGGCCGACGCGAACAGGCGCAACTGGTCTACCGGGAACTGACGCTCGGCCAGGATGTGGCGCATGACGCTGCCCACCTGACCCGTGGCTCCGACGATGCCGATCCTCATGGGCCCCGAGATTACCGGGTCGGTGCGGGCGGCTCGATGCGATTTGCCGCACTCCCGACCCACACATCCGCCTTTTACCAGGCAAAACGGTGGCTTCTTACGGCCGGCTCCGGCCGCCGGCGGACGGCTTGCGGCCGCTCCCGGCGAAATACGCCGGAAATTTTCCGGCGGTCAGTCGGTGTCCGGCAGGCCGATCGCGAACGCCTCTTCCAGGTCGTGCTGCGAGTAGGCGCGGAACGCGATGTGCGTGTCCGTGTCGATCACACCGGGCACCTTCGAGATGCCGCCGGCGATGATTTCGGCGATCTCCTCGTACTGCCGGACGCGGACCATCGCGATCAGGTCGACGTTGCCGGCGACGGAGTAGACCTCGCTGACGCCGGGGAGGTTGGCGATGCTCTCGGCAACCTCGGGGATCGAGTCGGTCGCGCAGTCGATGAGGACGATCGCGGTGATCACCTGCGGTGCTCCTTCCAGCATGTGGACATCATCATGCTAATCGGCGGCGACGGTCAGCTCCCGCCCGACCCGGACGGCGTCGCGCAGCGTCTCGCCCGCGCCGACCTCCCCGCCCGGCCACACCACCGTGCGGGTCACCCGGCCGGCGACGACGGCTCCGGCGCCGATCACCGACTGCTCCACCTGGCCGGTCACCGTGGCACGCTCGTCGATGAGATTCCGCTGGTGTACGGCGTGCAGGTTGGCCCGCAGGTAGTCGCGGGGCGTGCCGGTGTCCAGGTAGGTGCCCCGGTACTCGACGATCTCCAGGCGGTCCTCGCGCTCGGCCGGCCGCCACGTGGTGCGCACCAGGTCGGACGGGACCGGCTCCAGGCGCGCCACCAGGTCCCACGGCAGCAGCGAGAACCCGGCGAAGCGGTGGCTGCCGAACTCCTTCGGCGGGCCGGGGACGGCGAGCATGCGCACGGTCGTGCCGTCCCAGCCATCGATCAGCTCGGCGATATCGGATTTTTCGGTGTTTTCGGTTGTGTGCGGTGCGAGGTACGCGTCGGCGTTGCCGACCAGCACGCCCCGGCCGCCGATCCAGTCCTTGAGCAGGGCGAGGCCGCCGGCCGTGCCGAACGGATCCCCCGGCTCGACGGAGAGGTGGGCCCGGTCGCCGACGTGCGCGACGACCTGCTCCGCGAGGTAGCAGGCGTTGACGGCCAGGTCGGCGGGGCCGCTGATGCCGAGCGCCTCGACCCTCGCCGCGGCCCGGTCCAGCAGGGCGACGTTGCCCACCGGGCAGAGGGCCTTCGGCAGGTGCTCGGTCAGCGGACGCAGCCGCCGCCCCTCGCCGGCGGCCAGGATCACCGCGCAGATCCCGGTCATTTCGTGAGTACCTCGGGATAGTCCTTGTACGGGCCGATCCCGTAGTGCGCGAGCAGCTGCGACGTCGACACGGTCAGCGGCGGCAGCGTGTCCAGGCGGTGCCAGGCGGCCTCGAGGACCTCGGCGGCGTCGACGGTGAGCTCGGTGGCCGGCTCGGCCTCGGTCTCGAACACCATGTCGATCCACTGGCCGCGGGTGTGCACGACGGCGTTCGGGCTGGCCGGGCGGAACCGCTCCAGCGGCAGCTTGATCCCGGTCTCCTCGGCGAGCTCGCGGGCCGCCGTCTGCACCGGCCGCTCACCGCGGTCCATCAGCCCCGCCGGCAGCGACCAGCCTGCCCCGGGCGGCTGCCGCAGCAGGAGGATCTGGCTGCCTTCGGGGTCGCGCACCAGGATGACCGCGCCGACCGTGTACGTGGGCTGGAACGTCCGCACGATCCGGCGCTTCCAGCGGGAGGGGAGACGGTAGAACGTTCGGTACGCCATCATGCGCAGTTGTTGTTTTACCGCCATCGGCAAAGGCTAACGGCCTACCTGGGGGAGTGGTCGACCAGGGCGATCAACTCCTCGACCACCTCGTCCGCGGTGCGGTTGTGGTCGGCGACGGCGACCAGCAGCGTCTCCAGGTCCGGGTAGCCGAGCCGGGTCGACAGCCGCACCAGCGGCAGGTCGCTGGCCAGGCCGCGGCCCTGCCGGCGCAGCGCCAGCCCGATCGCGAGCCGGCCCAGGCGGACCTTGTTGGCGACCGTGATCGCGGGCGTCTCGTGCGCCTCGAACCACCGGCTGATGTGCAGCCGCGCGTGCGGCGTCTTCACGAACTCCAGCCACTCCGGCGACGGCCCGCGGGCGGGTGCGTCGGCGTCGAAGTCGAACTCGTCGCGCTGCCCGGTCCGCGTGATGATCTCGACCGCGTCACCGTCGGCGAGCGGCGACGACACCGCGATCAGCCGCCCGTTGACCTTCGCGCCGATGCACCGGTTGCCGATGTCGGCGCCGAGGATGTACGCGAGGTCCACCGGGGTCGCGTCCTGCGGCAGCAGTACCGGCCGGCCGCCGCCCTCGGCGAGCACCAGGATCTGGTCCTCGGCGAGGTCGCAGCGCAGTGAGGCGATGAACTGCGACGGGTCCGAGGCGGCCGCCTCCCAGTCGAGCAGGCGGCGCAGCCAGTTCAGCTGCTCGGCCTTCGACGCGGGGCCGAACTTCGCCGCCGTGTGCGGGTACCTGAAGTTCGCGACGATGCCGTACTCGGCGGCCTGGTGCATCTCCTCGGTGCGGATCAGCACCTCCAGCGAGCGGCCCTCCGGCCCGAGCACCGTGGTGTGCAGCGACTTGTAGTTGTTGTTCTTCGGCGTGGCGATGAAGTCCTTGAACCGCCCCGGTACCGGCCGCCACTTGCCGTGCACCGCGCCCAGCGCCGCGTAACAGTCCGTCTCGGGCCCGTCGACGATGATGACGACCCGCGGCATGTCGTGCGGGTCCTCGTAGTTGCCGTCGACGGTGTCCTTCCAGATCGAGTACAGGTGCCGCGGCCGCGGTGACACCTTCGCGTCGATGCTGAACTTCTTCAGGTCCGTGGTGACCGCGGCGATGACCCGATCGAGGTAGCCGTTCCAGCCCTTGCGTTTGCGCACGTACTCGTCGATGAGCGCGTACCCGCCGGGGCTGATCGCCCGCAGAACCCAGTCCTCGAGCTCCCGCTTCAACGCCTGGATGCCGAGCCGCTCGCACAGCGGGATCAGCACCTCCCGCGTCGCCGTCGCGATCCGCACCTGCGACTTGATCGACCGTGCGTCCAGCGTCCGCATGTTGTGCAGCCGGTCCGCGAGCTTGATCACCAGCACCCGTACGTCCCGCCCGGCGGCGACGATCATCTTGCGGATCGTCTCGGCCTCGGCGTCGGCGCCGTAGAACATCTTGTCGAACTTCGTCACGCCGTCGACCAGCAGCGCCACCTCGCCGCCGAAGTCCCGCTCCAGCGCGCCGAGCGTGTAGTCGGTGTCCTCGACCGTGTCGTGCAGCAGCGACGCCACCAGCGTCGTGGTGTCCATCCCCAGGTCGGCGAGGATCTCCGTCACTTCCAGCGGGTGCGAGATGAACGGCTCACCGCTCTTGCGCATCTGCCCGCGGTGCATCTGCTCGGCCGTCGCGTACGCCCGCCGCAGCAGCGCCACGTCCCCCGTCGGATGGATCGTCCGGTGCGAGCGCAGCACGTTGGCCAGGGGGTCCTCGGTCGTCTGCCACGGCAGCATCGCCCGCAGCCGGGCCCCGATGACCGCCGAGTACGTCGACGTCGGGTCCCCGGGCACCGCCCCGCCCGCCAGCGCCGAGTACGTCGGCGGCGGCGGCACCGCCGGGGAGTCCTCGCTCGGCGGCGCGGTCAACCGCGCCCGCGGCGCCGCGAACCGGTCGTCGATGGGGGTCGCGGGCCGCTTCGGGCCACGCTCCTTGCCCCGGTCCCGATGCTTCTTCCCGGCCCGCTCTGCGGCGTGCCGGTCTGTGGCGGGCTGGTCTGTGGCGGGCTGGTCTTTCGCGGACCTGTCTGCCGCGGGCTGGTCTGTCGCGTGCCGGTCGGTCGCCGGGCGTTGCGTCACGGCGCGGTCGGTGGCGGGCCTGTCCGTGATGGGCCGGTCGGTGGCGGGCTGGTCTGTGGCCGGGGCTTGCCCGGCGGGGCGGTCGGCCGGGGGTCGTTCTGTGGCGGGCCGGTCGGTGCCGAGCCTGTCCGTGGGGTGCCGCTCAACTGGGTGCCGGTCGGTTGGGTGCCGGTCGGTGCTGGACCGCTCGTTCCGGGGCCGCTCCCCGCTGGGCCGCGCCGCCGGCGGCCGGGGACCCGCGGGCCGCTCGTTGGCGGGCCAGTCTCTGCGCGTCTCACCCTGATCTTGTGGAGCCCGCTGACTCTGCGGCGCCCGCTGTTCCTGGACCGCCCACTGCCCGGGTGCTCCCTGCTCGTCCCGCTGCCCCCGCCGCTCCTGCGCCCCGAGCCCACCACCAGCGGCGTCACTCACCGCGGTTGCCTCGGTCGCGGTGGCTCCGGTCGCGGTGGCTCCGGTCGCGGTGGCTCCGGTCGCGGTGGCTCCGGTCGCGGTGGCTCCGGTCGCGGTGGCTCTGGCCGCGATGGCCTCGGTCGCGGCGATGGAGGTCTCGGCTGCGGCGGTCCCGGCTGCGGCGGTCCCGGCTACGGCGCCGCCGGCTGCGACGGTCACTGCCACGACCGCCTCTGCCGCGGCGGTGCCGGTCGCGACGGCTTCGGCTCCAGCGGTCCTGTCCGCAGCCGCGGTCTCCGCTTCCACCTCAGCTGAGCCCTGCCGCGATCCCGGCACTTCGGCGTCGGTGCTGTGGTCCCGGATCTCGGCACCCGGGTCGGCCCGCTGCCGTACACCCGCCTGCTCGTGCCGGCCGGACTCCCGCGAATCCCGGCGCTGCTCGCCGCTTCCCTGTGGACCCGCGTCGCGCGCCTCACCGCCCTGCGTGCGGCTGTCCTGTGGGTGGCTGTCCTGCGAGCGGCTGTCCTGTGCGCCGGCGTCGTGAGCGCCGGTGTCCTGTGCGTTCCGGCCGCCGGAAGCGGCCCCATGACCGCTGGTTTCCTGACACCTCGGATCGGGGCCGTCTGCTTCCTGCCCGCTCAGATCCCGGCCGTTGATCTCCTGATCGCCGGCCCTGCCGCCCTCGGCTCCGCGATCTGCGGCCCTGCCGCCCTCGGCTCCGGGGTCGGTCCTGTTCCCCTCGGCTCCGTGGTCGCTGGAACCGTGGCCCTCGGGTCGGCGACCGCTGGAGCCGTGGCCGTTGGACCCGTGATCGGCAGGGCGGTGGCCGTTGGACTCGGGGCGGCTCGGGTTGGGCTGATCGGCGGAGGTCCTGTCGACGTGCTGCCGCTCCGCCCGCTGCCGCTCCTGCTGCACCCTGTCCCTGCTGTTGCGGTCCGGGTGGTGCGGCTCGAGGCGGCGCCGGCGGGCCGGGGACTCGGGGACGTTGATCGCCGCGGTCGGCAGTCCCCGCGGGCCGAGCAGCACCTCGCCCACCGCGTCGAGCAACTGGTGGGCGTCCGTGACGCCGGGCACGGGGGGCAGCGGCGACGCCGTGCCGGTCGCGAATCCCGTCGGCAGCGCGTGCACGAAACCCGCCGGCTCGTTGGGCTTGCCCCCGGGCGTCAGTGGGTCCAACATGAACTCGCTGTGCGCGGATGCGGACCCGGAGTCGACGCCGGCGACCGTGGAGGGGCCAGCATCAAGGGGCGCGCCGGACTGATGCAGACCGGGCTCCATGCGGCACCTCCTCACCGACGGGCCGGGCGGGCCTGGGTTTGGGTAGGTTCCAGCCTAGTTTCCCCCGTGGCATCCGATCGGTCATTTGAGTATGTGCGATCGTCCGATGTGCTTAGCCCTCCAAGTCGATCCGCACCGATGCGGCGGCCTCCGCGCGGGCGAGAAACGGGCGCCACCGGCCGGCTCCGGTGGCCGGTGATGACCACCCCATATCGGCCTTGACCAGCCGTGTTTCGGGTCGCTCGAGCCAGGCGAGGATCCGCTCGGTCTCCTCGGGCGTCGCGCGGGGCGTCGGCCCGTGTCCCGGTTGGACGGTCTCAGCTGTGGCGAGAACCACATCGAGCGTCGGCTGTGGATGCACCCTTGGGGGTGACACGCCGGCGGCGGCGAGCCGGCCGTGGCGCACCACCGCGAGCTCCCAGCCGCCCTTCGCCGCGGGCCGGGCGGCGATCAGCTCGGGCAGCCTGGTCAGCGACGCGAGCCGCTGCATGCGGATCGCGGTGCGCAGGAACGCGATCAACCGGGTGCGGATCGTGGCGGCGTCCTCGTAGCGCTCGGCGGCGGACAGCGTCTCGATGCGGGCCATGAGCCCCCGCACGACCGCGCCGGGGTCGCCGGTCGTGGCGGTGCGGAAGGGCTCGGCGGCGGCCGTCTCGTAGTCGCCGGGGGAGATGCGGTGCTCGCACGGCGCGGGGCACCGGCCGAGCTCGGCGAGCGCGCAGGCGGGGGTCTTGGTGCGCAGCGACAGTTTGTGGGTGCACTGGCGGATCGGCAGCGCGTCGTAGATGCCGGCGGCGGCCAGCTCGGCGCCGCGCCGGGAGCCGAACGGCCCCAGATAGGCCGCGCCGTCGGCCTGCACCTCGCGCACGACCGACAGCCGTGGATACGCCTCGGCGGTGAGCTTGAGCCACATGACCCGCTCCGGGAACTTCGAGCGGCGGTTGTACGGCGGCTTGTGCGCGGCGATCAGCCGCAGCTCCCGCACCTCGGCCTCCAGGGAGTGCGCGCAGAGGATCGCCTCGACCCGCTCCGCGGCATTGATCATCTCGTCGATGCGGGCGCGCTTCTCTGCGGCGGTGAAGTAGCTGCGCACCCGGGTCGCGATCGACGAGCTGGTGCCGATGTAGAGCGGGCGGTCCTTGTGCCCGCGGAACACATAGACCCCCGGGGCGTCGGGCAGCCCCTCGGCCAGGTGCCGCTTGCGCCGCTGGGACGGGCTGACCGCCTTGACGAACTCGATCGTGTCGCCGACGGTGTGCACCTTGTGGCTGCCCAGCCGGGCGATCAGGCCGTGCAGGACGTCGACGGTGGCGCGGGCGTCGTCGAGGGCGCGGTGGATCGGCTGGGTGCTCGCGTGGAAGTGCCGGGCGAGCGTGGCGAGCTTGTTGTTGGGCACCTCGTCGGCGACCAGGGCCCGCCGGGCGATCGCCGCGGTGTCCAGCACGATCGGCTTCGGCCACACGTAACCGTGCTTGGCGCACGCCGCCTTCAGGAACCCGGTGTCATACGGCGCGTTGTGCGCCACGAGCACGGCGCCGGCCGCGAACTCCAGGAACGCCGGCAGCACCGCGTCGATCGTCGGGGCTTCGACCAGCATCGCCTCGGTGATGCCGGTCAGCACGGTGATGAACGCCGGCAGCCGCTCACCCGGGTTGACCAGCGTGCCGAACTCGCCCAGGATCTCGCCGCCGCGGACCTTGACCGCGCCGATCTCGGTGATGCCGCCGCCGTCCGGCGCGCCGCCGGTCGTCTCCAGGTCGACGACCACGAACGTCGTGGCGAACAGCGTCGCCGCGCGCGGGTCGTCGAACAGGGCATCGAGCGTTTCCTGGTGGTAGTCGGCCACGCGCGCACACTACGACCAGGGTGTGACAAAAAATCGGTCAGTGCGGCGGGAACCGCAGCTCGAACCGGACGTCCGGCGAGCCGAGCGTCGCGCTGGTGCGCCTTACGGTCGCCCCGTGCGCCCGCAGGATGTCGGCCACGGCCCGCGGGACCAGCTCATCGGCCTCCCGGGTGCCGCTCAGGTCGGCCTCCCACTCGGGGGCGATCGACCCGCCGGCGTGGCTGAGCTCCACTATGGGCACCGGCGCCGCCAGCACCCGCACCGAGACCCGCCCGCCTGCGGGTGCCACCTTGAGGGCCGAGAAGATCACGTAGTCCAGCGCTCTGGAGAGTTTGCCGGGATCCGCCTGTACCGATGCTGCGTCCGCGACGCCAAGAGTGATGGCGATGTTCCGGGCATCCGCAATCGGCCGCAGCTCCCGGATGCGGGCCTCGGTCAGATAGGTCAAATCGACCGACCGTGCCTCCGGCTGCCCGTCCAGGACGGTCGACACGACCAGGCGGCGCAGTTCGAGCAGCTCGGTGACCTGCTTCGCGAGCGCCCGCAGCGCCCGCATCTGGTCGAGGTTGAGCCGGTGCGGCGCGTGGTCGACCACGCACAGGGTGCCCAGGGCCGCGCCCTCGCTGGTGAGCAGGGGTGCGCCGGCGTAGAACCGGATGCCGTCCTCGGCGGCGACGAAAGGGTTGTCGGCGAACCTCGCGTCGGCGGTGGCGTCCGGCACGACCATCAGGTCCCGGCCCATGATCGCGTGGGCGCAGAACGCGACCTCCCGGGGCGTCTCCGCGGGCCCGGCCAGCCCGACCTTGGCCTTGAACCACTGCCGCTGGGTGTCGACCAGCGTGACGAGGGAGATCGGCGCGCCGCAGACCTCGGACGCGATCCGGACGATGTCGTCGAAATCGGTCTCCGGCGGGGTGTCCAGCACGGCGAGGTCGTGCAGTGCCGAGACGCGTTCCGTCTCGTTCTCGGGTACCGGCGGCTGCATGTCGGTGCCTCCTCGCTGGCGCACCCAATCGGGTGAAATAAGGATAAGTCAGCTTTTAGCCTTCCGGGGGAAGCCCGGCGGTCTGGAGACCATCCGGGGCGAATCTGGTCGACAATGCGACACTGGAGTGATGCCTGCGCACGACGCTCCCGACGACCTCGACGACGAGGCCGCGGTGACGTCTGCGCCGGAGCAGGTGGACCTGCCGGACTCCGACGACGGGATCGAGCCGGTCCTGCCCGAGGCCATCCGCCAGCGCGTCATCTCCCTCGCCGCCGGTGCCATGACCGGCCTGCCCCTCGACGAGCTGCCGATGCCGCTGCGGCGGGTCGCGAAGTTCGCGCCCAACCGGCGCGCCCGCCTCGGCGGCCCGGTCATCGCGATGCAGCTGTCCGGCGACCCGCTGCTGCGCCAGCGCCTCGCCACCAGGGTCGTCAACGACGCCGGTGACCTGGGCGCCTCCATCCTGGAAGGGGTCGCGCCGCCGGCCGCCGACCCCGTCGAGGTGGCCGCACTGGCCTATCTCGCCCGCCCCGACGGCTGGCGCGACCTCGTCGAGCGGGCCACCGACGCGGTGCGCGCCGAGGCGGAGGACGCCGCCGCGTCCGAGCGCATCCGCGACGTCGAGCAGCGGCTGGCCCGCGCCGAGCATGACCGCGCCGTCGCCCGTGTCGAGGCCGACAAGCTGCGCGACGAGCTGGCCAGGCTCCGCGACGAGACCGCCGGGCTGCGCGAGGAGGTCCGCTCGCTGGGCAAGGCGCTGCGGGAGAGCCAGTCCAAGGAGCGCAAGGCGACCGAGATGCTCGCCAGCGAGAAGGGCCGGGCCGCCCGGGCCACCGCCGACCACGACGCCGAGCTGCGCCGCATGCGGGCCAGGCTCGCCGAGGCCGAGACCGCCGCCGGGGCGCAGCGGCAGAGCGCCAAGGACGCCCGCGCCGTCGACGACGCCCGGCTGTGGCTGCTGCTGGAGACGATCGGGCAGGCCGCCGTGGGGCTGCGCCGTGAGCTGGCCCTCGACCCCACCGACCGGCTGCCGGCGGACTTCGTCGCCGAGCACGACGCCGACCGCCCGGACAGCGCCACCGGCGCCGGCGCGGCCCGCGCCCTCGACGCCGACGACCCGGCCCGGCTCGACCAGCTGCTGAGCCTGCCGAAGGCGCACATGATCGTCGATGGGTACAACGTCACCAAGAAGGGCTACGGCGAGCTCTCCCTCGAGCAGCAGCGCAACCGCCTCATCACCGGCGCCGGTGGCCTGGTCGCGCAGACCAGGGCCGAGGTGACCGTCGTGTTCGACGGCGCCGAGCGGGTCGTCGGGCTGCCGCCGGCGCCGCGCGGCGTGCGGGTGCTCTTCTCCAAGAAGGGCGAGACCGCCGACGAGCTGATCCGGCGCCTGGTCAGGGCGGAGCCGGCGGGACGGCCGGTGGTGGTGATCTCCTCCGACAAGGAGGTCATCGACGGTGTACGCCGCCACGGCGCGTACCCACTGGGCAACGACACCCTGCTGCGCCGCTTATCACGCTCCTGACCTGCGCAAACGTATTTTTGTCGTACCCCCCGCTTACCGTGGAGCTACGGACGGTCAACGGAGGAGGAGCAATGCTCGTCGACTGCGAGACCTGCTCAGTGCGTGACACCGCCTGCGGCGGCTGTGTGGTGACCCTGCTGCTGGACACCCCACCCGCCCTGCACCAGCTCGGCGCGGCCGAGGTCCGCGCGATCGAGGTGTTCGAGCGCGCCGGGTTCGAGGTCACCGTGCTGGACCCCACGCACGTCGAGGCGCCGGCACCACGCCGGCCGGGGCGGCACCGCGCCGCATAAGCTTGCGGAGTTTCCGACCAGGAGGTGCGGCGTGACCCCTCGCGCATGGGCGGCGATCACCCTCGCGGTGCTGCTCGTCGCGGTGGTGGTGGTCGCGGCACTGCGGGTGCCCTGGTCAGCGCCGCCGGCGCCGCGCGCCGACCAGCTCGCCGCGCTCGACACGCTGCCCGCCGACGCGGTCGCCAAGGGCCGGGCGTTCCACGCGGCGCTGCGCCCCGGCATCTATCTGTCCCTGGCCCTGGGCCTCATCGTCGCGCTCCTGCTCGGCCTGACACCGGCCGGCGCCTGGATCGTCGAGCAGGTGTCCCGGCCGTTCGGCGGCCACTGGCTGGCCCGCGCGCTGCTCGGCGGCCTCGCCGTCGTCTTCATCGGCGAGGTCGTGGCGCTGCCCCTCGCCGCGTGGCGGCAGTCCATCCTGCGGCGTTACGGGCTCTCGACGCAGGATTGGTCCGGGTGGACCGTCGACATGCTCAAGGGATATGCCGTCGGCGCGGTGATCGGCGCGATCGTGCTCGTCGGCTTCTTCACCGTCACCCACTTCGCGCCCCGCTGGTGGTGGACGTGGGGCGCGGCCGGGGCGGCCCTGCTCACGGTGCTGCTGTCGTTCGTCTTCCCGGTCCTGGTCGAGCCGGTGTTCAACAAGTTCACCCCGATGCCCGAGGGCGAGCAGCGAACCCGGCTCATGGCACTCGCGGAGCGTGACGGCGTCCCCGTCCGCGACGTGCTCGTGGCCGACGCGTCCCGGCGGACCCGCGCCGTCAACGCGTATGTCTCAGGGCTCGGCCCGACCCGCCGCATCGTCGTCTACGACACCCTGCTGGAGAAGGCGCCCCAGGAGGAGGTCGAGTCGGTCGTCGCGCACGAGCTCGGCCACGCCAAGGACGGCGACGTGTTCACCGGCACCCTGCTCGGCGCGTTCGGGGCGGCCGCCGCCGTCTGCGCCCTCTACCTGCTCGGCTCGTGGGGCGCCCTGCTGCGCCGCGCCGGCGTCGACGCGATCGGCGAGCCTCGCGCGGTTGCCCTGCTGGTCGCCGTCGCCACCGTGGCCGGGCTGCTGGCGGGCCCGGCGCAGGCGTTCGTGTCGCGGCGCGTCGAGGGCCGCGCCGACCGGCACGCGCTGCAGCTCACCGACGACCCCGCCGGCTTCGAGGCCATGCAGGGGCGGCTCTCCCTGGTCAACCTCGGCGACCCCGACCCCAACCGGGTGGAGCATTTCCTGTTCGGGTCGCACCCGACCGCCGTGCAGCGGATGGCGCAGGCGCGGGCCTGGGCGCGGGGCGAGCGATGACCACCCTGCTCGTCACCAACGACTTCCCGCCCCGCCCCGGCGGCATCCAGCAGTTCGTGCACAACCTCGCCGTGCGCCAGCCCGCCGGGTCGGTCGTCGTCTACGCCTCGACGTTCCGCGACGCGGAGAAGTTCGACGCGGAGCAGCCGTTCGAGGTGGTCCGCGAGGCGACCGGCATGCTCCTGCCCACCCCCGGCGTGGCCCGGCGCGCCGCCGAGCTGGCCCGCGCGCACGGCTGCGACAGCGTCTGGTTCGGCGCCGCCGCCCCGCTCGGCCTGCTCGCCGACGGCCTGCGCCGCCGCGCCGGCGTCCGGCGGGTCGTCGCCCTCACCCACGGCCACGAGGTCGGCTGGGCCGCGCTGCCCGGCGCCCGCACCCTGCTGCGCCGCATCGGCCGCGGCGCCGACGTCGTCACCTACCTCGGTGAATACACGCGCACCCGGCTCGCCCGCGTCCTGGACGGCCACACGTCCCTGCAGCGGCTCGCCCCCGGCGTCGACGTCGACGCCTATTCACCGCAGGTCGACCGCCACCTCGTCCGCGCCCGCCACCACCTCACCGACCGCCCCGTAGTCGTCTGCGTGTCCCGCCTCGTGCCGCGCAAGGGCCAGGACGTGCTGATCCGCGCGCTGCCCCTGATCCAGCGCGCCGTCCCCGACGCCGCCCTGCTCATGGTCAGCGGCGGCCCGTACCGTGCCACCCTCGAGCGCCTCGCCCGCGAGACCGGCGTCGAGCGCGACGTCGTCTTCACCGGCTCGGTCTCCTGGGCCGAGCTGCCCGCCCACTACGCCGCCGGCGACGTCTTCGCCATGCCGTGCCGCACCCGCCGCCGCGGCCTCGACGTGGAGGGCCTCGGCATCGTGTACCTCGAAGCCTCCGCCACCGGCCTGCCCGTCGTCGCCGGCGACTCGGGCGGCGCCCCCGACGCCGTCCGCGAGGGCGAGACCGGTTTCGTCGTCCCCGGCCGCGACGTGCCCGCCGTCGCCGACCGCATCACCACCCTGCTGCTCGACCGCGCGCTCGCCGCCAGGATGGGCGCCGCGGGCCGCGCCTGGGTCGAGTCGGACTGGCGCTGGGAAACCCAGGCCGACCGCCTCCGCACCCTGCTCGCCACGACTCCGGACCACACGGCCTGACCTGCGACCCCCTGCCCTGCGGACCCCCTGCCCTGCGGACCCCCTGCCCTGCGACCCCTGCCCGTGCGACCCCTGCCCTGCGACCCCTGCCCTGCGACCCCTGCCCTGCGACCCCTGCCCTGCGACCCCTGCCCGTGACTCTCTGCCCTGCGTCCCCCTGCCTCGCGACCACCGGACGGGCGCCGGCCTGGACCGCGCTGAGCGAAGCCCGGGCCGGGGTGAGCCGTGCCGAGCTGTCGCGCTGGCTGGGGCGCAGGTCGGGCGATCTGCGCGCTGGTCGAGGCGTGGACGAGCTGAGCGGTCGGTGCTGCTGCCCGAGGTGCGGGCTGGGTGGTCTGCGTGTTGGGTGGCCTGGGTTGAGCGGGCCGCGGGTTGAGCGGTTGCGGGGTTGACTCGGGGTTGAGCGGCCGGTGCTGGCTGGGGCGCGGCTGAGTGATCTGCGTGCTGGGTGGGCTGAGCTGAGCGAGGCGCGGGTGGAGCACTTGCGGGTTGAGCGATTGGTGCTGCCCGAGGCGCGTGGCGGGGGGTCCGTGCTGAACGGGCTGCGATTGCCGAGGCGTGGGCTGGCCGACCTGCGCACCGGTTGAGGCGCGGACGGCCGGGGCCGTGGGTCACGAGGGGGTGGGCCACAGGGTTGAGCTGTGTGTTGATTGCATCGTGGGCGAGGTGAGGCACACGTTGAGCTGGGGGTTTGGCTCAGCCACGGTGGGGCTCGGCTGCGGGCGGGCTGCGGCGTGGACTGAAGTTCGTCCTGGTCCGGGCATCGCGGGGCGGCCGCTGGCTCCCACGGCGCCCGCGCGTCGAGGTGTGCGCTGGTTGCGGGGATGGGCGGACTGGAGAGGCTGTCGGCTGCGTTCGTGAATCCGCCCGGCGAGTTACCGTCTCCCGGCCTCGGCAACGGCCTTGGCAACGGCCTCGGCCTCGGCGGCGGGGCGTTGTGCTGTCACCTCGGCTCGCGTGGGGTGCCGATCGCTGGGTGGGCCTGTGTCGGGTGTCCGCTCCGCACCGCACCGGTCGCGAATGGTGATGCGTCGTCCCGTCCCCGACCGCGCCGCCCTCCCAGACTGCGCCGCCCATCCCCGGCCGCGTCGCCCGTGTCCAACAGCGCCGCCCGGTACCGGCACCGCTGTGGTGAAAAGCGAACCAACGCCCCGAATCAGGCGAGGGTAGAAAGCCCAAAAAACGCCGCGCATTCCCCGCCCTCACCGCGACCACCATCAATGCGGTGCGGAGGCCTTCGGGCGGGTTGCCGGATGGAGAAACGACAGGCTGGCCGTTCTGGGGGTTGGGGGCAGATCGGCCAGCGCCTATCGAAAAGGGGAAGTGGGTCAGAACTTCGGGGCGTCGGGGGCTTCGAGCAGGCCGAGGCGCAACGCGGTCATGAGGGCCTGGGCGCGGTTGGCGGCGCCGAGCTTCTCGTACAGCTTCGAGATGTGCGTCTTCGCGGTGGACTCGGAGACGAACAATTGCTTGGCGATGCCGGCGACGCTCATGCCGTCGGCGAGCAGGCGCAGCACCTGGCCCTCGCGGGGGGACAGCTGCGGGCCGCTGGGGGCGAGCCGGCGCTTCATCGCCTCGGCCAGGTCGGCGGCGGTGAACGCGCTGGGGGCGGAGGCCGCGTGACGGGCCGCCGCGACCACCTCGTCGGCGGGGGCGGTCTTCGGCACGAAGGCGGACGCGCCGGCCTCGAGGGCGCCGAAGAGCTGGTCGTCTCCCGCGTACATGGTCAGCACCACGATGCCCATAGTGTTGCTGGTCTTGCGCAGGGCCCTGGTCGCCTCCAGGCCGCTGCCGTCGGGGAGGCGCAGGTCCATGATGACCACGTCAGGCTGCAGCGCGCCGGCCTGGCGGATCGCCTCGGCGGCCGTCGCGGCCTCGCCCACCACCTCGAACTGGCGGTCACGCTCGAAGGCGTGCCGCAGTCCTCTGCGGATGAGATCGTGGTCGTCGACGAGCAGAACTTTGGTGCGTGTCGTCGGCGTCGCGGTAGTCGACATTCCCGGTGCTCTCTCCCTCTGGTGCCTTCACGCTACCGCGCACGCGGTGCGGTTCCGAGCACAACCGCCACTGTGGTGCCATTCGGCACGCGCGGTGTGATCTCCAATCGGCCTCGGATACGTTCCGCTCTCTCAGCCATGATCGCAAGACCATAGCGTCCGTCAGGGCGGTTCTCACCTATGCCGCTTCCATCGTCGGAGATTTCTACCTGTGCGAACGGTGGATCGACCGCGCACGTTACCCAAAGATTCTCCGCGCCGGCGTGTTTCCGCGCGTTGGTGATGGCTTCCTGGGCAATGCGCAGCAGTTCCGCCTCGACCGCGGCGGGCAGCCGGGCGGTGGTCTCGTCGAGCGAGAGGTGCACGCGCAGACCGGCGGACGCGCCGACGGTGCGGGCGTAGTCGGCGATCGCGGCGGTGAGCCCGCCGTACCGGTCGACCTCGCTGCGCAGCTCGAACAGCGACAGCCGCAACTCGGTGATGACGCGGGTGACCTCGGCGCGCAGGATGCGCAGCTCCTCCTTGGCGGCGGTGGCGTCCGGCAGCGCGGCGACCGCGTTGTCGATGCCGTAGCCGACCATGACGAGCTCCTGGGCGACGCCGTCGTGGATCTCGCGGGCGAGGCGCTGCCGCTCCTCGGTGGTGGCCAGGGACCGGACCTCGTCGAAGAGCAGCGCGGCCTCCAGGCGCAGCGCGGCGGCGCCGGTCAGGCCGGTGACCCGGGCGAGGACCGGCGGCGGGTACGCCCCGGCGCTGTCACTCTCCAGGATGATGAGCCCGACGGTGCGCACCCCGGCGACGAGCGGCACAACCATCGAGGAGATGTCGCGGCTCGGCGGCACCGACCGGGCCTGCGAGCGGCTGGACACGACCGGCTGCTGGGTGGCCCACGCATCGGCGACGGAGCTCTCGGTGTCCAGGGCGGTCTCCCAGTCGAGCCGCTCCACGCCGGCCTGGGCGAGCACGACGAGGCGGCCGCCGCCGCTGCCGGACAGCACGGCGCCGCGGGAGGACGGGACCATGGCCCGGACCTCGTCGAGCAGGTGTTCGGCGAGGCCGCCGGGGTCCAGGGTCGCCCCGGGCAGCTGCCGGGCGACGCTGCGCAGCTGGGTCAGCAGGCGGGTCGCCTCCACGTACGGCTGGGGCGTCTCGTCGGTGCGCCGCGCCAGCAGGACCCGCTGCAGCAGGCCCGCCTGGAAGGCGGCGGTGCCCGCCAGCACCAGCCACTGCAGGCAGGCACCGAGGTACCCACGGTCGTCCAGGTTGCCCTCGACGGCGCCGCCGGCGGCCAGCACCACCGCGGCCAGCGCCAGGTAGCCGGCCGCGAAGCGCGGCCAGCCGGCGAGCATCGCGCCGATGACGGGGACCGGCAGGAACACCAGGAAATCGGCGGAGTCCGTCGTCGAGGCGGCGAGCGCGACGATCAGCACCTCGGCGGCGCGGCCGAGCTGCGCGACCCGGTGGCCGGGCGGCGAGACGGTGACGACCAGCGCGGCGGCGAGCAGCAGGGCGAACCAGAGCAGTTCCGCCGTGCGTGCGCCGTGGATGAGCAGCAGTGCCGCGACGAGCGCGAGCATCAGGACACGAACCGCGATCACGGCGCCTCGCGGGCGGTCGCCCAGCACCGTCAGCTCGGTCAACGAATGGTCCTCCCTCACCGTATGTGACAGCGTCAGCGCTCGTAGATGGCGGCGATGTCGCCGGCGTACTCCTTCAGGACCACGTTCCGCTTCACCTTCAACGACGGAGTGAGCGTCCCGGTCGCTTCGGTGAAGTCCTGCGGCAGGATCCTGAAGATCTTGATCGCCTCGGCCTTCGACACGGCGGCGTTGGCCTCGTCGATCGCCCGCTGGATCTCCGCGCGCAGCTCGGCGTCGTCGACGAGCGAGGCCGCGTCGGCGGGTTTGCCGTGCGCCGAGGCCCACGCCGGCAGGGCGTCGGGGTCGATGGTCACCAGCGCGGCGATGAACGGCTGCCGGTCCCCGACCACCATGCACTGGCTGACCAGCGGGTGCGCGCGGACCCGGTCCTCGAGCACGGCCGGCGCCACGTTCTTGCCGCCGGCGGTGACGATGAGCTCCTTCTTGCGGCCGGTGATGCGCAGGTACCCGTCGTCGTCCAGCTCGCCGATGTCCCCGGTGTGGAACCAGCCGTCGGCGTCGATCGCCTCGTCGGTCGCGGCCGGGTTGTTCCAGTACCCCTTGAACACGATGTCGCCCTGGACGAGGATCTCGCCGTCGTCGTCGATGCGGATCGTGACGCCGGGCAGCGGGCGGCCGACGGTGCCGATGCGGGCGCCGGTGTCGCGGTTGGCGTTGGTCGCGGGGGAGGTCTCGGTCAGCCCGTACCCCTCGAAGATGGTGATCCCGATGCCGCGGTAGAAGTGCGCGAGCCGCTCGCCGAGGGGCGCGCCGCCGGAGATCGCCCGGCTGCACTGCCCGCCGAGCGCGGCGCGCAGCTTGCTGTAGACGAGGCGGTCGAAGAGCGCGTGCTGCACCTTCAGCAGCGGGCCGGGCCGCTCGGTGGCGCTGAAGTCGATCGCGACCCGCTCCGCCCGGTCGAAGATCGCGCCCTTGCCGTCGGCGTGCGCGCGCTGCTTCGCGGTGTTGTACACCTTCTCGAACACCCGCGGCACCGACAGCACGAACGTCGGCTTGAAGCTCTGCAGGATCGCCGCCAGGTTCTTGGTGTCCGCGGTGTGCCCCATCGTGGCCCGGGCCTGCACCACGCCGATCTGGATCAGCCGGGCGAAGGAGTGCGCCAGTGGCAGGAACAGCAGCGTGCGGGCCCCCGGGTGGAACAGCGACTGCAGCTCGGGGACCGCGTTGACGATGTCGGACAGCATGTTGCGGTGCGTGATCATGCAGCCCTTGGGCCGGCCGGTCGTGCCGCTGGTGTAGATGATCGTGGCGAGGTCGTCGGCCTTGACCTCGGCCCGCCGCCGGTCGACGTCCTCGCGGGGCACCGCGGCGCCGTCGGCGCCGAGCACGTCGACCGCGCCGGGCGCGCCGTCGATCTGCCACACGTGCGCGATGGCCGGCAGCCCGTCGCGGATGGTCGCCACGGTGTCGCGGTGCGCTTCGGTCTCGACGAAGCAGGCGACCGCGGCGGAGTCCTCGAGGATCCAGGCGACCTGCTCGGCGCTGGAGGTCTCGTAGATCGGCACGGTGACCGCGCCGACGGACCAGATGGCATAGTCGATGAGGGTCCACTCGTAGCGCGTCTTGCTCATCAGCGCGACCCGCTCGCCCGGCTCGATGCCGGCCGCGAGCAGCCCCCGGGCCAGCGTGACGACCTGGTCGTGGAACTGCGCGCAGGTGACGTCCTGCCAGCCGGCGCCGCTCTGGCGCTGGAACTGCACCGCGTCGGGCGCGGCGACCGCATTGTCCCAAACGGGGTCGGTCAGCGTGGCATGATCGCCGACGGTGACCGCTGGGGGCACGGTGAACTCGCGCACGTACGACTCCTTCTTCCAACCCGTATTCGGGAACCTACCCTGCCGACGGATCGCCAGGCGCACCGCAGAGGTAGCCTGCCACGCATGGCCGACACTTCGACGCAGTCGATCGTCATTGACGCGCCCCCGGAGCGCATCGCCGAGGTCATTGCCGACTTCGCCCGGTATCCCGAGTGGGTGGCGGCCGTCAAGTCGGTCGAGGTGATCGAGGAGTACGAGGACGGCTACGCGAGTCAGGTCAGCTTCGTGCTGGACTCGGGCCCGGTCTCCGACGAATACACCCTGCAGTACGAGTACGCCGAGGACCTGAGCCGCATCGAGTGGAGCCTGGTCGCGCCGTCGAAGATGCAGAAGCAGCAGGACGGCTCCTACGACATTACCGCCAACGCGGACGGGACCTCCACGGTGACCTATTCGCTGTCCGTGGAGCTGGCGATCGGCATGCTCGGCATGTTCAAGCGGAAGGCCGAGAAGATGATCATGGACACCGCGCTCAAGGAGCTCAAGCGGCGCGTCGAGGGCGCGGCGTGACCCGCGACCCGCGCGAGGAGGCCGAGCGCCTCGTGGCCACCGCCCTCGCGGCGCTCTCGGTGGCCGCGAACAGCACCGCCGGCTTCGCGACCGGCTCGGCCGAGTGCTGCGTGTGCCCGGTCTGCAAGGCCATCGCCGCCGCCCGCGACCCCGACCCCGAGTTCGCCGAGCGCCTGGCCACCGGCGTCGGCGACCTGGCCGTCGGCCTCGCCGGCGTCCTGCGCGCCTTCGGCACCGCCGGCAGCCACGACCGGCCCGGCGGCGCGGAGAGCGGGGCAGCGGGCGGAAGCGGGACCGGATCGCCGGGATCCACCCGTACACCGGAAGCAGGAAACACTGAAGACGTGTGGCAGCACGCCACCACGGAGACACCGATGTCACCGAAACCGATGGCCAAGAAGGCCGTCAAGCCCAAGATTGATCCTGAGGCATAGCGCCTGTGCGAGAGGAGACAGACGCGGTGGGGTTGACCATCGGAGTCGACATCGGCGGAACGAAGGTGCTCGGCGGCGTCGTCGACAGCGCGGGTGACGTCCTCGCACAGACCCGGCGCGACACGCCGGCCCAGGACCCGGCCCGCACGGCGGACCGCATCATCGAGGTGATCCAGGAGCTGGCTGCGGGGTACCCCGTCGACGCGGTCGGTGTCGGCGCGGCCGGCTGGATCGACGCGACCCGCTCGG
Organism: Dactylosporangium sp. NPDC050688; assembly: GCF_040654515.1. Taxonomy (NCBI): domain Bacteria; kingdom Bacillati; phylum Actinomycetota; class Actinomycetes; order Micromonosporales; family Micromonosporaceae; genus Dactylosporangium; species Dactylosporangium sp. NPDC050688. The sequence continues at coordinate 20,254 of NZ_JBFAIC010000045.1, read as the reverse complement.
TCGTGCAGTTCGCACCCAACCTGGCCTGGCGCAACGAGCCGCTGCGCGAGAAGATCACCGCCGCGGTCGGCCTGCCCGTCGTGGTGGAGAACGACGGCAACGCCGCGGCCTGGGCGGAGTTCCAGTTCGGCGCCGGCCGCGACGCCGACAACTCGATGGTGCTGTTCACCGTCGGCACCGGCATCGGTAGCGGCATCGTCATCAACGGCTCGCTGATCCGCGGCACCAACGGCATCGCCGCCGAGCTCGGCCACATGATGATGGTCCCCGGCGGCCAACCCTGCGGCTGCGGCCGGCACGGCTGCCTGGAGCAGTACGCCAGCGGCAACGCCCTCGTCCGCTTCGCCAAGGCCGACGCGCGGGACAAGCCGGAGCTCGCCGAGCAGCTGCTCGGCCTCGCCGGCGGTGACGCCGACGCGATCAAGGGCCCCGCCGTCACCCAGGCCGCCCGCCTCGGCGACGCCGTCGCGATCGGCGCGTTCGAGCAGATCGGCCGCTGGCTGGGCGTCGCCCTCGCCGACATCGTGCAGATCCTCGACCCGCAGGTCATCGTCGTCGGCGGCGGGGTCATCGACGCCGGCGACCTGCTCATGAAGCCGGCCCGCGCCAGCTACGAGGAGCAGCTCGCCCAGCGCGGCCGGCTCCCCGTCGCCGAGGTCCGCCCCGCCCTCATGGGCAACGTCGCAGGCGTGGTCGGAGCCGCCGACCTGGCGCGCGTATGACCAAGCTCAGGGTCCTGTCGTACAACCTGCACAGCCTGCGGGACGACCGGCGCGCCCTCGCCGAGGTGGTGCGGGGTATCGCGCCGGACGTGGCGATCCTGCAGGAGGCGCCCCGCCGCTTCCGGTGGCGGCAGAAGTCGGCCGCCCTCGCCCGCGACTTCGAGCTCGTCGTCGCGGGCGGCGGCCTGCCCGCCTTGGGCAACCTGATCCTGACCAACCTGCGGGTCCGCCCGCTCGACGGCTTCGACATCAGGTACCCGCTGACCCCGGGCCGCCACATGCGCGGCGCCGCGTTCGTGCGCTGCCGGGTCGGGCGCTCCACGTTCGTCGTGGTCGGCTCCCACCTGTCCACCGACGCGACCGAACGCCCGTCCCAGGCCGCCGTGCTCAAGGCGCGCATGGCGGAGCTGCAGGAGCCGGTCGTCTTCGCCGCCGACCTCAACGAGAACTCCGGCGGCGCCGCCTGGCGCACCCTCGCCGACGGCCTCGTCGACGCGGCCGGCGCCGACGAACGCCATACCTTCCCGTGCGCCGCCCCCCGCGAACGCCTCGACGCCGTCTTCGTCGACCCCCGCGTGACCGTGCTGTCCTACGAGGTCGTCGACACCCCGGCCGCCCGCCTGGCCAGCGACCACTTCCCGGTCGTCGTGGAGCTCGACCTCCCGGACTGACGCCGCTGAGCCGCCGCGGTCCGTGGTCCCTTCCTGCTCAGGTCCGTCGTGGGCAAGGTCCGCCGCTCCCGTCAGCCACCGGTCGGGCCCTGGCGGCCCTCCCTGCCAGGCCCGCGTGCAGTCACCCCGGACGCGGCCTGCCGGCCGCGACGAACGCGGCCGCGGACGGCCGCGACGCGGCCTGCCGGCCGCGACGCGGCCTGCCGGCCGCGACGCGGCCTGCCGGCCGCGACGCGGCCTGCCGGCCGCGACCCCGCGGGCTGGGCTTGTCGCGGGGCTGGGCGTGTGGGGCCAGTTGACCTTGGACACTTTGACCGGCCAGGACCGGCGAAATCGTCCAAGGTCAGCTTGCGGCGGCGGTGGCGGGAGGGCTGCCACGTGCGGGACTGGACAAAGCAGCGCTGAGCGGACGAGGATCTGCCCGCGACAGGCATGCGCGGTGCAGTGGGGAGACGACGCGGGTGACAAGTTTCGACGACCTGGCCGGCGGCGCGACCCACTGGCGCGACGGCGAGCCCGTCTACGACCGCGGCGACACCGTCTGCGTCATCGGCGCCGGCGGCACCGGGCTGGCGGCGATCAAGAACCTGCGCGAGGCGGGGTTCGGGGTCGACTGCTACGAGCGCGAGACCGGCGTCGGCGGCGGGTGGAACTGGCGGCACGACCGCAGCCCCGTCTACTCCAGCACGCACCTGATCTCGTCGAAGCCGTTCACGCAGTTCCCGGACTTCCCGATGCCGGACGACTGGCCCGACTACCCGCACCACTCGCAGCTGCTGGCGTACTTCGAGCGGTACGCGGACCACTTCTCGCTGCGCGAGCACATCTGGTTCGGCACCGACGTGGCCCGGGTCGAGCCCGCCGACGACCCCGACGGCGGGCCGCCGCGCTGGGACGTCACGGTCCGGGGCTCGCGGGGCGGGGCGCCGCGCACGATGCGCTACGCCGCGGTCGTGGCCGCCAACGGGCACAACTGGTCGCCGAAGATGCCCGAGTACGAGGGGCTCGCCGACTTCCGCGGCAAGGTGATCCACGCCAGTCAGTACAAGGATGCGGCCCAGCTGCGGGGGCGCAAGGTGCTCGTCGTCGGCGCCGGCAACAGCGGCTGCGACATCGCGGTCGAGGCGGCCCAGCAGGCGGCGAAGTGCTGGCACTCGACCCGCCGCGGTTACTGGTACGCGCCGAAGTACGCCCTCGGCAAACCCGCCGACCAGGTCAACGACCGGATCCTGGCGATGCGGCTGCCGTTCCGGCTGCGCCAGTGGCTGCTGCAGCGCACGATCAACATGACGGTCGGCGACCTGACCCGCTTCGGCCTCCAGAAGCCCGACCACGGGCTGCTGGAGATGCACCCGCTGGTCAACAGTCAGTTGCCGTACTACCTCGGCCACGGCGGGATCACGCCGCTGCCGGACATCAAGCGGTTCGAGCGCACCGAGGTCGTCCTGGCCGACGGGCGCACCGTCGAGCCGGAGCTGGTGGTGTTCGCGACCGGGTACCTGCCGAACTTCGACTTCCTCGCCCCGGAGCTGCTGTCGACGGACGCGGCGGGCCGCCCCCGGCTGGCGCTGCAGATGCTGTCGCGGACCCACCCGACCCTCGCCGTCGCCGGCCTGCTGCAGCCCGACTCGGGGGTGTTCACGCTCGCGCACTGGCAGACGGTGTTCATCGCCCAGTGGCTGCGCGTGCTCGACGCGTCGCCCGCCAAGGCCCAGGCCCTCTGGGCGAAGCTGCGCCAGGACGGCGACCGGCGCTTCACCGCCGGCAAGGTCACCGACTCGACGCGGCACTGGTTCGAGGTCAGCCATTTCGTGTACCTGCAGGCGCTGGAGAAGTCCCTGCACGAGCTGGAGGCGGTCCGTTGACCACCCGTGTGATGCGCTCCGACGAGTGGGCCGACCCGCCGAAGCCCGTCCAGCGGGAGGTGCTCACCGAGCGGCCCGAGGCGCCGCAGGACCGGCCTCCGGTGCTGTTCGTCCCCGGGTACGGCCACGGCGCCTGGGCCTTCGCCCAGCACTGGCTCGAGCACGCGGCCCGTCGCGGCTTCCCCGCCTCGACGATGAGCCTGCGCGGCCACGGCGGCAGCGGCGCCGACCCCGATGCCCGCCTGCGCGACTACGTCCACGACGTCACCCAGGTCGCGGCCGGCCTGCCCAAGCAGGCGGTCCTCGTCGGCCACGGCGCCGGTGCCCTCGTCGTGGCGATGGCCCTGGCCAGGTACCCGGCCCGCGCCGGCGTCCTGGTCGCCCCCGTCTTCGGCGGTCCGGCCACCGCGCTGGGCCTGCTGCGCCGCAACCCGGCCGGCACGCTGCCGGCCCTGTTCGGCGGCCGGGTCTCGCTGCGGGCGGCGCAGCTGTTCAGCCGGGGCCTTCCGGCGAAGGAGGCGCAGTCGTACGCGGCCCGCCTGCAACGGGTCCCGGCGGGCGCGCAACGCCAGCTGATCCGCAGGCAGGAGCCCGAGTCGCCGGTCGGCGCCCCGCCGGTGCTCGTCGCCGGCAGCCCCGACGACCGGATCGTGTCGGCGTCGGCCCTGGAGTGGGTCGCCCGCCGGTACGGCGGCTCGCCGCTGCTCTTCCCCGGCATGGGGCACGACCTGATGCTCGACGCCCACTGGCAGGAGCCGATCGACGCGATCCTGGACTGGCTGGAGAAGCTGCCGGCCTAGCCGGCGAGCCACCGCCGGCTTGCGTGTGATCTTGCCCGGTTGATCGAAGTCGTGTCGTGGTCGTCCGGGCGACCGGGACGCGACTTGGATCACCACGGTGGTCCGGCCGGTGGGACGGCGGGTGCTGCGCCGGTGTGCCGGTCCGCTACCGCCACGGCACGTGCACCGTGGATGGGCGCAGGTTGCGGCTGGCGATCACCGCCGGCGTGCCGCGGCACCGCCGCATGGCGACGATGAGGGGACCGGTGCCGTTGTGGCTGCGACCCCGTGAACGTTCGTGGTCACAGCGCAAGCCGCCTGCTCCGAGCTGATCCGGGCCGGGCGGTCCGAGCTGGTCCGAGCTGGTCCGAGCCGGGCCGGTCCGAGCTGGTCCGAGCCTGGGCCGGGCCGGGGCTGTCCAGGCCGACGCCAGGTGCGGGCTTGCAGGCAGAGGCGCTGCCCCGTCAGACGCCAGGCAGCCGGGTCAGACGCCAGGCAGCCGGGTCAGACGCCAGGCAGCCGGGTCAGACGCCAGGCAGCCGGGTCAGACGCGGGCGCCGTTGTCCGGGTCGTCGTCCTCGTCGTCGCCGGGGCGCAGCCGCAGGATCAGGCTGACGAACCCGCTGAGCAGCAGCGCGAACCCCAGGAACAGCGTCGACTGCGGCCCGAAGACCGGCAGCAGGTCGGGCCAGATCAGCAGCATCAGGCCGGCGACCAGGCCGATGACCGCCAGCAGCGTCGACGGCGCGATGCGGGGCAGCGGCGGGGGAGGCGGCGGCGTGTACCCGTCGTCGTCGTCCTCGTCGTCGGGCAGGTCGGCGCCGAAGGAGTCCAGGCTGTCCAGCAGGGAGCGGTCGACGGCGTCGGAGGCGCGGCGCAGCGGGGTGCGCGGCGCCGGATCGGTGTCCATGTCGGCGGCGGCCGAGCCGGAGGAGTCGAGGTCCTCGGCGGCGGGCCAGGGCGCGCTGGTCGGATCGACGGTGGTGTGGAAGCCGGCGATGATGCTGGCGAACGTCTCGTCGTCCGATTTGCGGCTCGTCTTGGCCTCCGGGGCAGGGGTCGCCTTGGCCGGCTGGGTGGCCTCGGCGGGTGGGGTGTGCTGCTCGGGCACGGCGGTCAGCTGGCTGAAGTAGTCGCGGGCCGTGGCGAGGTGGTCACGATCAGCGTAGAGCCGGTCGGTGGGTCTGGCGGGAAGGGTCGTGGTGCGCGTCACCGGATGCAGATCGGTGGCAGGCTGGAGATATGCCGCAATGCCACCGGCAGCGAGGACGTCCAGCAGATGCTCGCCGACTCTCGGGTCGACGTCTCCGACGACCGCGTACTCCTGCGCTACCAGGCCGTTGTCGCGCCGGCCGCGCCGCGCCCCACCCCCTGGCACCGCCTGCCCCTCCCCGCGGCCGCCACCGCGACGACCGGGTCCGCCGCGAAAAAACCGCTGACCGAAATCCTGACATGCGTAGTGGTGCTTCCGGGAGTGCGTTGTGGTGTGCCGAACTGCTTCGTAGGCTCTTTGCGACGGTCATCACCGACTGTCTGGCAGATCGTGGAAGGTTGAGCGGTGCTCTACTGGTTCCTCAAGTACATCGTCCTCGGGCCGGTGCTGAAGCTCATCTTCCGCCCCAAGGTGGAGGGACTCGAACACGTCCCCGCCGAAGGGCCCGTGATCATCGCCAGCAACCACCTTTCCTTCGCGGACTCGATCTTCATGCCGCTGAGTGTGAAACGCCGGGTGACATTTCCGGCGAAAGCCGAATACTTCACCGGTAAGGGGGTGAAGGGCTGGCTGACCAAGATGTTCTTCGCGGGCACCGGTCAGGTCCCGATCGACCGTTCGGGCGGCAAGGCGGCCCGCGCCGCGCTGGAGGTCGGCCTGAAGATCCTGCGCGAGGGTGGCATCTTCGGCATCTACCCCGAGGGCACCCGCTCCCCGGACGGCCGGCTCTACCGGGGCAAGACCGGCGTCGCCCGGCTGGCGCTGGAGTCCGGTGCGGTGGTGGTGCCGGTGGCGATGATGAACATGGACAAGGTGCAGCCGATCGGGCAGGTCCTGCCCAACCTGAAGCGCGTGCACATCCGCTTCGGCCCGGCGCTGGACTTCTCGCGCTACGCCGGGATGGCGGGGGACCGGTTCATCGAGCGCGCCGTGACCGACGAGATCATGTACGAGCTGATGACGCTGTCCGGCCGCGAGTACATCGACATGTACGCGCAGAAGGTCAAGAGCGCCCCCGAGGCCAGCAAGGCCGAGCCTATAGCGGCGTAGGCGGCAGCTCGGCCAGGGTCAGCAGCATCGGCGCGCCCGCCTGGGCGGCGAAGGCGACCAGCTCGCTGCGCCACGGCTCCAGGCGGTCGGCGCCGGCCGGGCCGAGCCGCCCGAGCGCCTGCACCGCCCAGGTCAGCGACAGGATGCGGGCGGAGGCGTTGGGGATCTCGCCGTAGATCTCCGCGGCGGCCAGGTGCATGTCGGCGGCCCGGGCGAAGTCGCCGTCGACGAAGGCGATCGCCCCGGTGATGGTCCGCATCGCCGCCTCGACCCACGGGGTGCGGTGCGGCACGTCGGCGAGCATGTCGCGGATCGCCATCATCGAGACCCGGCCGGCGAGGACCGCGGCGTGCGCGGTCGCGTCGATCCACTCGCCGCTGGCGATGGCCCGCACCTCCCGCCACGTCTTGGCGAGCTCGACGATGAGGGCCTCAGCGTCGCGCTCCTGGCCCTGCAGCGCGCGGCAGAGCGCGCCGTGGCCGAGCACGGTCCACTGCAGGCGGTAGAAGCCGCTGCGGCGCCCGGCGGCGACCAGGTCCTCGATCTCCCCGGGGTTGGCGAAGGGCTCGCCGCGCAGGATCTTCATCCACGCGTGCGCGCCGCGGACCTGCAGGTCCCACTCGGAGGCCGGGTCGCGCTCGGCGACGCCGATGAGCGTTGCCCAGTCGCCGGTGAAGTAGGCGACCTGCGCCACGTTGGAGTAGCCGGTGGCCAGGGTGTGGCTGCCGGGCACCGTCTTGCGGCTGCTCTCGTACAGGGCGGCCGAGGCGGTCCAGTCGCCGTCCTCGACCAGCGCCCAGGCCACGTTGCGCATCGCCCGGTGCTCCGACAGCAGCCGGCGCTCCCGGCACACCTCCAGGGCGGCCTGCAGCTCGACCAGGCCGGAGCGGTCGCCGGCCTGGAACAGGGCGGTGCCGATGGTGATCCGGGCGCCGGTGGCGACCTCGATGAGGCCGAGCCGGTCGGCGATCTCCGCGGCGGCGCTGGCCGCGGCGACCGCCGGCTCGACCTCGAAGTTGGACATGTGCAGCCGGCCCAGCTCCGCATACGCGTCGGCCTTCTCCGGCGCGTCGGGCAGCTCGTCGAACAGCTCCACGGCCCGGTCCAGGCAGGACAGCGCGCCGAGCCGGTCCGCGCGCAGCCACGCGGCCTGGCCGAGGATGGTCCAGGCCCGGGCGGCGCTGGCCTGCTCCCCGGCCGAGTAGAGCCGCTCGGCGAGGCCGGCGAGCTGGTCGGTGCCGCCGGCGCCGAGGAACGAGTCCGGGTCGGCGTAGAAGGCGATCTCGGTGGCGAGCAGCTCGATGCGCAGCCGCTCGCCCTGGTCGGTGGTGTCGTCGCAGAGGGCGAGGGCCTTGCCGGCGTGGGCCGCGGCCGCGTCGAGGGCGTGCAGCGCGTACGTGCGCCGGGCCGCCCGGTGCAGCGCGTCGCGGGCCGGCATGCTGTACCGGGGCGCGTCGAGGCCGAGCGAGCTGGCGATCTCGTAGGCGGTGTACCGGTGGTTCGCCACGACCTCGGCCAGGTCGGTGTCGCGGTCGGCGGCGACGCTGTCGAGCCAGGCGGCGGTCAGCTCGTGCCGGGCGACCCGCTCGGTGCGCGGCAGCCGCTGGTAGCACACGTCGCGGACCAGGACGTGGCCGAAGCGGTACTCCGTCTGTCCCTCCATCGTCGAGGCGGCCTGCTCGTGGATCAGGTCGCGCTGCTCCAGCCGGCGCAGCGAGCGCTCGATGCCGTCGGTGGGGCGGCTCATCGCGGCGGCGACCGCGCCCGGCCAGAAGTTCATCCCGACCACGGCGGCGGCCTGCAGCACCGCCCGGTCCGCGGCCTCCAGCAGGTCGACCCGGTTGGCGATGACGGCGTGCACGCTGTCGGGCATCGGCAGGACCCGGCCCAGCGCGTCGGAGGTGCGCAGGTTGCCCTGCTCGGCGAGCATGCGGGTGTACTCCAGCGCGTACAGCGGGTTGCCGTCGGCGAGCTCGACCAGGGAGTTGAGCGAGTGCCCGGGGAACGCCGCCTGGCCGAGCAGGTGCGCGTACATGGTGGCGATCTCGGCGTCGCGCAGCGGCGGCAGCGTGATCGTGACCGACCCGGCGATGGCGCCGGCCCAGCTCGCGTTGCGCTCCAGGAACTCCGGACGGGCGGTGGACAGCAGCAGCAGCGGCACGTCCCGCACCGACGCACCCAGCCGCTCCACGAACCGCACCATCGACTCGTCGGCCCAGTGCAGGTCCTCGAACACCAGCACGGTCGGGCGGTGCGCGGCGAGCGCGACCACGAACCGGCGCCACGCCGACTCGGTCTCGTCGGGGGCGAGCTTCGGCCCGGGCAGGCCGACGAGCGGGCTGAGCGCGTCGGCGAGCCGCTCCGCCTCCGACGGGCTGACGATCACGCTGAGCGCGGTGTCGAGCCGCTCCCGCGCCGTCTCGGCGGTGTCGGTGTCCAGGATGCCGGCCTGCGCCTTGACGATGTCGGCGAGCGCGGCGTAGGTCACGTTCTCGCCGAACGGCGGGCAGCGCCCGGTGCGCCACGCCACGGGCGCGTCGAAGAGCCGCTCGGCGTGCAGGAACAGCTCGTGCACCAGCCGGCTCTTGCCGATCCCGGCGTGGCCGATGACGGTGACCAGCTGCGGGGTGTGCTCCCGCAGCCCCCGGTGCAGGGCGTTGACCAGCAGGCTCAGCTCGTGGGTGCGGTTGACCAGCGGGGTCGAGCCGGCCTCCCGGTCGGGGTGGTTGCGCCGCAGCGGCGCGAGGGCCAGCCACACCTCGGTCGGGGTCGAGCGCCCGCGCAGCGTCGCCGGCGGCTGCGCCTCGTAGCGGATCGAGGACTTGGTCAGCGCATAGGTGCTGCCGCAGACGAGGACCCCGCCGGGCGGCGCGAGCGACTGCAGCCGGGAGGCGGTGTTGACCACGTCGCCGGCGACGATCGCCTGACCGCCGTCGCGGGCCGCGGCCACGTCGACGAGGGCCTCGCCGGTCGCGACGCCCACCCGGAAGCGCAGCGCCCGCTCGCCGTCGCCGGTGCTGGCGTAGCGGGCGAGGACCCGCTGCAGCTCCAGGCCGGCCCGCACGCAGCGCACCGCGTCGGTCTCGGTCGCCACGGGCGCGCCGAAGAGCGCCATCACCGCGTCGCCGATGTACTTCTCGACCACGCCGCCGTATTGCCCGATGACCTCGCGGGCGGTGGAGAAGAAGCCCTTCTGCAGCTCGCGGACCAGCTCGGGGTCGGCGCGCTCGACATAGGGCGTGAAGTCGATCAGGTCGACGAACAGCACGCTGATGCGGCGGCGGTCCTCGCTGCGGGTCGCGGGGATCGACACCGTGGCGCGGCCCATGTGACCACCGCCACGGTCGGACCGGGCCGGCCCGCCGCCCCCGGCGCCCGACGCGGCGCGCGGGGTGCCGCAGCCGGTGCAGAACGACGCGTCAGCGGCGAGCGAACGCCCGCACGTCGCGCAGGCCGGGCTCAGCTCGGCGCCGCAACCACCGCAGAACCGGTCGCCGTCGCCTGCCTGGCGGCCACAGCGTGCGCACTGACTGGAAATCGCCGACACTCCCCAACTCGGACCCTTGCACATCCTCACACGCCGGCCACCCGACCAACCAGATGTCCTGCCAGGGACCCCACCCGGCGGAGTCCGCCGCGCGGGGCACGGTGAGAAACGACAAGTGGCCGGTGGACGGTCGGCGCGGGACCGGCAGGCCCGGACGCGCCGCGTCCGGGCCCGGGGTCAGCGGTCGGTCATGCCGGCGCGGCGGCGCAGGGCGCTGAGGTCGGTGACGACGATGCGCCGGCCCTCGGTGCGCAGCCAGCCGCGGCTGGCGAACGACCCGATGGCCTGGTTGACGCTCTGCCGCGAGCCGCCAGCCATCTCGGCGAGCTGGCTCTGGTTGAGCTCGATGGTGACCATCGGCGCGTTGGTCTCGCCGGCGAGGCGGACCAGGGTCTTGGCGACCCGGCCCGGCAGGTCGAGGAAGACGTGGTCGGCGTTCTGCTCGGTGAGCCGCCGGATGAGCGCGCCCAGCGAGCGCATGACGGCGTCGAGGATGCGCGGGTTGGCGTGGACCAGCTCGATGAACGCGTGCCGGGACAGCGCCAGGGCCTGGCAGTCCTCGATCGCCTCGGCGGAGGCCGAGCGGGCCGCGCCGTCGAGCAGGGACACCTCGCCGAGCGTGTCGGGCGGGCGGACGACCGAGAGGACCGCGCGCTCGCCGGTCGGCGCGGTCCGGAACACCATCACGGCACCGCGCTTGAGCACGATGAGTGATTCGCCCGGATCGTTTTCGACGAACAGCAGCTGGCCCTTGCGGTATGTCCGTGGCACCGCCGCCTGGATGACCCGCTGACGCACGTCGGGCTCCAGACCACTGAACATTTCCACACCGGTCAGTGCGTCGCCGGGATCTGGCAGCCGACCCTCCACGGTCAAACCCCTCCCGGTGCAACGTTGATCGGACTCATGATCACCGTAGGTGATCGCGAGCACAGTACGGAACTTCTACCAGATCATGACGCGCGTGTCGGAGTCTGTACATCCCCCGCATCGGCTCACCGACAGCCCGCACATGAGCACGCAGGCAGGCTAGTGCCAGCACGCGAACCGCCGGGGGGCGGGGTTGGCGTCGGGGTACCCGGGGTGCCGGTGGTGCGAGCACCGGTCCCCGGGTACCGGCGTTTTCCGGACACGGAGGGCGACGCGGGCGCATAATGCGCAGCGTGGCCCCCGAGCTCGCCCAGGTGCACACCACACTGCGCAGAAGTTGGCAGTGCAGCCCCGGTCCGTGCATTCCTCTCGGCGCCACCGCCTGGCAGGTCCAGATCGACGCCAGACAATTCGATACGTCGCCGGTGGGCACCGGTCAGTTCGTGGTGAAATGGGCGCCGGCGACCGCCCGGCGCGGCTTTGAGGCCGGCTTGTGTGCCGCGGAACACGTCGAGGCCGCCGCCGGCCTGTGCGCCGGCCGCCCGGTCCGGGCCGCCGACGGCGCGCTCACCACCCGGGCCGGCGACGGCGTCCTGGCCCTGCTGTGCCTGGTGCCGGGCCGGCCGCTGCGCGCCGAGGACCCCCTCGACCAGCACTGGTGGGGCGGCGCGCTGGGGGCCGCGCACCGCTGCCTGCGCCGGTTCGTGCACCCCGGCCTCGCGAAGTTCCAGGCGGCGCCGGTGCCGGCCGCGGGGCCGCACCTGGCCATGGAGCCGTGGCTCGCGCCGGCGGTCACCGAGAGCGCGGCCGCGGTGCGCCGGGTCATGGTCACCGACCAGCTCACCTACGGGGTGCGGCACGGCTCGCCGGCGGCCGGCCGGTTCCGCCTCGACCCCGCCACCGGCCGGGTCGGACTGATCCGCTGGCGCGACGCCGGCACCGGCCCGCTGCTGGACGACCTGGCCCACGCCGTCCTGTGCGCCGGCGGCACCGGCACCGACGCGCTGGTCGAGGCGTACGTGCGGGCGGGGCCGGTCCCGGCCGACGAGTGCGGCGCGGTCCTGCCGGCGATGCTGGCGCTGCACGCCGCCGCCCGGGCCGCCGACGTCGCCGCGCGCATCCACGCCGGCGGCGGCACGCCCCGCGACCACGCCGAGCTGACCCGGCTGGCGACCCTGCTGCGGTGAGCCCGCCCCCGGCCCGGCAGGATGGGAGCGGTGTCGGCTTATCGCTACTTCTACGACTGCGAGTTCATCGAGGACGGTCGCCTGATCGACCTGGTCTCCATCGGGGTGGTGGACGAGCACGGCCGGGAGTACTACGCGGTCTCCACGGAGTTCGACGCCTCGCGGGCCGTGCCGTGGGTGCGCCGCAACGTGCTGGACAAGCTGCCCTCGCCGGCCGACAAGGCGTGGCGCTCCCGGGAGCGCATCCGCGAGGAGCTGCTGGAGTTCCTGGTCGAGCCGCTGCGCACCGGCGAGGCCGACGAGCTGGAGCTGTGGGCCTGGTACGCGGCCTACGACCACGTCGCCCTCGCCCAGCTGTGGGGGCCGATGCCGACGCTGCCCCGGGAGATCCCCAGGTTCACCAAGGACCTGCGCCAGCTGTGGGACGAGTCGGGCCGGCCGCCCCTGCCCGCGGCGGAGGGGCGGCACGACGCGCTCGTCGACGCCCGGCACAACCTGGCCCGCTGGGCCGTCATGCGCCGCGCGTGACCGCTCTGGTCAGCGGTACCCGCACCGCCAGGTAGAGGGGCATCGCGATCGGCGACAGCAGGATGGCCAGCACCAGTACCGGCGCCATCACCAGCGGATGGATGCGCCGCTCGCGGCTGTCCAGGTAGATCCAGCGGCCGATGAACAGGTCCCAGGCGAGCACCTGCGCCCACACGGCGGCGACCACGTCGTCGTCGGCGAACAGGGTGCGCACCCCGTCGAGGTCGGGGTTGAGCATCTCCGCGGCGAAGTCCGGCAGCACCGGCGCGATCGCCACGGCCCAGACGACCAGCGCCGGCAGCAGGATGTACGGCGAGGCGGCGATCCGCTCGCTCCACCGCCACCCGGGCGCGACGATCATGAGCGCCCAGAACGGGACGACCACCAGGAACGCGAGCTGGAACAGGGTGCCTGCCATGTCAGCGCACCTCGGCCGGCACGGGCGTGCCGGCGGCCGCCGCGGGCGTCCCGGCGGGGTCGACGGAGGGGTCGACGGAGGGGTCGGCCGGGGTCGCCAGGGCCCAGGCCGTGCCGCCGGCGGTCGCCAGGAGCAGGCCGCCCAGGGCCGCCAGGGTCAGCGCGTCGGGGTGGACGATCGACTGCCCGCGCAGCGCCTGCCACACCAGCAGGACGGTGAGCGCCCCGTACGCGCTGCCCGCGACGGTCAGGATGCGGGCCCGGACCCCGCCGGGGCGCAGCCGGGCGAAGCGCCGCGCCGCGAGCGCCAGCGCGAACCCGAGCAGCGGCAGCGCCTGCAGCGCGTGCATGCCGATGAAGTGCCCGGCGCGCAGGTCGCCGCCGGTGGTGCTCCAGTTGACCAGGGGCAGGCCGGCGCCGCCGTCGGGCACCCCGACGCTGTGCGCGCCGATGATCGTCGGGGCTTCGCCCTCGGGCAGGTCGAGCTGCGCCTTGGTGGGCATGGTCATCAGGAAGCCGACCATCATGCCGGCGAGGCCGACGATCAGCCCGAAGCGCACGGCGAGGGCGTCGGCCCGGTCCGGCAGCCGCTGGATGAGCAGCAGGATCGCCAGGATCAGGGTGCAGACCCAGGCGACCGAGATGGTGACGCCCATCACGCTGTACAGCACTGAATCGAGGGGGGTCTGGTTGTTGAAGTGGCTCTGCCGGCCGCGGGCCGCCTGCGCGACGATGATCACGATCTCGGTGATGAGGGCGCCGGTGGTCACGGTGCCGAGCCACCAGCCGAGCCGCTGCCGCCGGTCCAGCAGCGACAGCATCCAGGCGAGGGTGGTGCCGTAGATGGCGATGGACACCGAGAACTTGAACGGCTTGAGCCAGATCGGCACGCCGACCAGCTCCCGGTCGTCGAGGAAGATCCCCGCGCCGGTGAGGGCGGCGAGCACGGACAGGGCGACGGCGGTGACGATGAGCGGGCGGTGCAGCTGTGCGAGACGCATCAGAGGCTCCCGAATAATGGATAGCAGTGCTGTCCACTATTGGAGAGCTATACTATCCATGTCAAGCGTGAAGGGAGCTCGATGCGAATCGCTGAGCTGAGTCAGAAGGCCGGCGTCCCGGTGCCGACGATCAAGTACTACCTGCGTGAAGGGCTCCTCCCGGCCGGCGAGCTCACCAGCCCGAACCAGGCTCGGTATGACGATCGCCACGTCCAGCGACTGCGACTGGTGCGGGTCCTGCTGGACGTCGGCCGGTTGCCCATCGCCACCATCCGTGACCTGCTCACGAAGCTCGACGAGCCGGATCCCGACGTGCACGAGGTGCTCGGCAGGGCGCTGCCGGCCACCACCGGAGTCCGGGAGAGCAGCGACCCGGCCGTGCTCGTCGCCGCGCACGAGCGGGTGAACACCCTGATCGCCCAGCGCGGCTGGCTGCTGTCCGGCGACGCCGGCACCCGGCAGGCCGTGGCCGAGGTGATCGCCGCGTTCCAGCAGGTCGGGACCGACGCGGAGGGCCTGCTGGAGCACTACGCGGACGCGGCGGAACGCATCGCGGTGCACGATCTGGGTTTCGTTGCCCGCGCGAGCGACAACGAGGGTAAGGTGCACGCCGCCGTCGTGGGCGCCGTGCTGGGCAACTCCCTGCTGGCGGCCCTGCGGCGGATGGCCCAGGAGCACGAGTCGGCCAAGATGTTCGGCATCCGCGACGACACCTGTCAGGCGGCGGGTCCTGACTGATGCGACGTCGGCGTGTTCGGAAGGAGCGACTACAGTGCGCTGTGAATCGGCAGCGTCGCCAACGAGTGGGACCCTCCGGCTCGGCCGTGTCGCCAGCCTGCCCGTCAGCAGGGCTCGGCAGTGCGGTCGGGCAGCACCGCAACCAGGAAGGCAAGATCTAGCATGCGTATCGGCGTACTGACCGGCGGCGGCGACTGCCCCGGCCTCAACGCGGTCATCCGTGCCGTGGTCCGCAAGGGAATCTCCACCTACGGTCACGAGTTCGTGGGCTTCCGTGACGGTTGGCGCGGCCCGCTCGAGGGCAACACCCGCGAGCTGGGCATCGCGCAGGTCCGCGGCATCCTGCCGCGCGGCGGCACCATCCTCGGCTCCTCCCGGACCAACCCGTTCAAGATCGACGGCGGCGTCGAGAAGATCAAGTCCAACCTGGCCGAGCTGGGCATCGACGCGCTCGTCGCCATCGGCGGCGAGGACACCCTCGGCGTCGCGGCGAAGCTGACCGAACTGGGCGTCAACGTCGTCGGCGTGCCCAAGACGATCGACAACGACCTCGGCGCGACCGACTACACGTTCGGCTTCGACACCGCGGTCAACATCGCGATGGAGGCGATCGACCGGCTGCACACCACCGCCGAGTCGCACCACCGCACCCTCGTCGTGGAGGTCATGGGCCGCCACGCCGGCTGGATCGCGCTGCACGCCGGCCTCGCCGGTGGCGCCAACGTCATCCTCCTGCCGGAGCGGCAGTTCGACGTCGAACAGGTCGCCGGCTACGTCGAGAAGCGCTTCCAGACGCAGTACTCGCCGATCGTCGTCGTCGCCGAGGGCGCCCAGCCGCTCGACGGCCAGATGGTCCTGCACAACCAGGAGCTCGACGCGTTCGGCCACGTCCGCCTCGGCGGCATCGGCCAGTGGCTCGCCGAGCAGCTGGAGGCGAAGACCGGCAAGGAGGCCCGCACCGTCGTGCTCGGCCACATCCAGCGCGGCGGCACGCCGACCGCGTTCGACCGGGTCCTCGCCACCCGGTTCGGCCTGGGCGCCATCGACGCCGTGCACGAGGGCGACTTCGGCAAGATGGTCGCGCTGCAGTCCACGGACATCGTGCGCGTGCCCCTCGCCGAGGCGACCCGCGAGCTCAAGACCGTCCCGGTCGAGCGGTACACCGAGGCCGAGGTCTTCTTCGGCTCCTGAGCCGTCCGTCGCGACCCGGCCCTCGACGAGGGGGCCGGGCTCGCGCCGTGTTCTCAACCCCAGGGAGTGAGTTCGTGCGGACCATCGCCGTCCTCGGCGCCGGCAAGCTCGGTGAGGTACTGCTGTCCGGGTTGCTGCGGGCCGGCTGGCCCGCCGACCGCCTCCTGGCCACCGCCCGCCGCCCCGAGCGGGCCGAGGAGCTGCAGGAGCGCTACGGCATCCGGGTCGTGGACAGCGCGACCGCGCTGCAGGAGGCCGACGTGCTCACCGTCGCGGTGAAGCCGCAGGACGCCGGGGCGCTGCTGGCCGAGCTCGGCCCGAAGCTACCCGCCGGCAAGCTCGTCGTGTCGCTGTGCGCCGGCCTGCCGACCTCGTTCTTCGCCCGGCACCTGCCGGAGGGCACGCCCGTGGTACGGGTGATGACCAACACCCCGGCGCTCGTCGACGAGGCGATGACCGCGATCTCGGCCGGCCCGCACGCCACCGCCGAGCACCTCGCGCTCACCGAGGAGATGTTCCGGCCGCTCGGGCGCACCATCCGGGTGCCCGAGTCGCAGCAGGACGCGGTGACCGCCCTGTCCGGCTCCGGCCCCGCGTACTTCTACTTCCTGGTCGAGGCGATGACCGACGCCGGCATCCTGCTCGGCCTGCCTCGCCAGGTGGCGCACGACCTGATCGTGCAGACCGCGATCGGCTCGGCGGTGATGCTGCGCGAGTCCGGCGAGCACCCGGTGAAGCTGCGCGAGGCGGTGACCTCACCGGCCGGCACCACCATCAACGCCATCCGTGAGCTGGAGAATCACGGTGTACGGGCAGCGCTGCTGGCCGCGCTGGAGGCCGCCCGGGACCGCGCCAGGGAACTCGCCGCGCAGAGTGGTTGAATCTGCGGGGTGACCGTCATCACCTGTACCTGCTGCGGGCTGGACCTCGGCGACGTGCCGAGCATGTGGTCGTCCTCCGCCCCCGACACCTGGGGCGTGCCGGGGGTCGGCGGCGCGTCCTCCTGTGACTCCCGGACCGCTGCTTCGTCGAGCTGTCCGACCTCGACGAGCAGCACTTCTTCATCCGCGCGCTGATCGAGGTGCCGATCCGCGGGGTGCAGGACGCACTCACCTACAGCGTCTGGGTCAGCCTGAGCGCCGCCGGGTTCGCCCGCGCCGTCGAGCAGTGGGAGGATCCGGACCGGGCCGCAGAGCCGCCGTTCTTCGGCCAGCTCGCCAACCGGATCCCCGGCTATCCGGAGACGCTGCGCCTGCGGGTCAGGGTGCACACCCGCCCGCCGGGCCTGCGTCCCCTGGTCGAGGTCCGCGCGCACGAGCACCCGCTCGCCGCCCGCCAGCGCGACGGGATCGACGCCCACGAGCTGCCGGCGGTCGCCACCGTCTGCGCCGGCTGACACTTCGTTCATTCAGGCATTCACCCGTATCTGCGTACGCAGGGGTGCTCTAGCGTTACCGGTAGTGAGGCTGATGCTTACCGCGACCGGTGGCCCCCCGCCCGTCGCGTGCCCGCGCTCGGTGCCCTTCCCCAGCCGATGAGCGCGGCGTAAAGCCCGCCGTCGGCCGCGGACGTGGTCGGCGGCGGCTTTGCGGCATGATAACCGGGTGCGATTCGAAACCAGCCGTGCGCTTGACGCGGTCGAGCGGAGACTGAGCATCGACCCCCTCGCGGTGGGCGGGGTCATCGACCTGGTGGAGGCCGCCCGCAGCGTCGACCTCGACGGCGGCCGCCCGGCCGCGCTGCTGCGCCTCGGCATGTTCGTCGACGCCGTGAGCCGGCAGCTCGGCGACGGCAACGTCGCCCTCTACGCGGTCGCCGAGCGTGGCGCCATGTCCGACACCGACTTCACCTCCAACGAGCGCATGGTGCTGCGCCGCTGGTCCGACGACGGGCTGATCGAGATGCTGCCGCCCGGCGGGCGCACCGCCGCCCGGGTCCGGGAGGTCGCCGCGCTCACCGGCCTGCCGGTGATCACCCGCACGCCGCTGCCCGGACACCCCGGCCCGGTCTACCTCACCACCGGCGCGGCCGGCGGCATGGAGCTGGCCCTGGCCCCGTCGACCGGCTCGTCGCCGCGGCCGCACCCGGTGCTCGGCCGGTTCTGGCGCTGCCCGGCCGCCGACTGCCCGACGTTCGGCCGGCAGCCCGCCGCCGGCGCCGGCCAGCCACCACCCGCCCTGCCCAGTGGCGCCCCGCTGTGCCCGCGCCACGGCGAGCGGCTGATCGACGCCGGCCCCCGCCCGCCCGCCACCATGATGGCGGTGCGGATCAAGGGCACCGTGCGCGCCCGCTTCCCGCTGACCGCGGCCCGCCCGGTGGTCGTCGGCCGGGCACCCGACGAGCCCGGCGGCATCACCATCGGCAACTGGCTCGACGACGAGTCCACCCGCCGGGTCAGCCGCAGCCACGTCCGGCTCGAGCTGCGCGACGGCATGGTCCTGGTCACCGACGTCAGCACCAACGGCGCCGCGGTCCTGGCCCGCACCGGCTCCTCCGTGCCGCCCCGCGAGGTCGACCTGCACCGCGGCGAGCCCAAGGCGATGGGTGAGTGGGACGAGGTGGAGCTCTACCCGGACGTCACCGTCGGCCGCGCGGACCGCCCACCGGCCGCGGTCGCCAAGGGCGGCGCCCCCAACTCGGTCATGGCCGACGCCCCGACGATCGCCCTGCGCCTGCCCAAGCAGTAAACGCGTTGTCGTTGCAGCGACGGCGAGCTATCTTTGCCGCGTGATCACGACGACCGCCCTCTTCGAGGCAGGCCTATCGGCCGCCCCGGCGGTCGCGCGCGCCTCGGCCCTGCGAAGCTGACCCTCCTCCCGCAGCATTCACGCGGAACCTACGGAGGAGGGTGGTCCGGCCACCCTCTGCCCGGGTGGCCGCACGGTTCTGCACACCCACCACACATCCACTGTGGAGTGTCAGATGGCCAAGCAGACGTTCACGAGGAACAAACCGCACCTCAACATCGGCACCATGGGTCACGTCGACCACGGCAAGACGACCCTGACCGCCGCGATCACCAAGGTGCTCGCCGACCGTGACCCGGCCGTCAACCGGTACACCTCCTTCGAGGGGATCGACCGGGCGCCGGAGGAGATCAGCCGGGGCATCACCATCAACATCGCCCACGTCGAGTACGAGACCGCCACCCGCCACTACGCGCACGTCGACATGCCCGGCCACGCCGACTACGTGAAGAACATGATCACCGGTGCGGCCCAGGTCGACGGCGCGATCCTGGTCGTCAGCGCGGTCGACGGGGTCATGCCGCAGACCCGCGAGCACGTCCTGCTCGCGCGGCGCATCGGCGTGCCGTACCTGGTCGTGGCGATGAACAAGGCCGACGCCGTCGACGACGCCGAGCTGCTCGACCTCATCGAGCTGGAGATCCGCGAGCTGCTCAGCGGCTACGGCTTCCCCGGCGACGACGTGCCGGTCGTCAGGGTCTCCGCGCTGCGCGCCCTGCAGGGCGACCCGGCCGGCGTCCGCTCGGTGCTCGACCTGCTCGACGCGGTCGACCGGTACGTCCCGGTGCCCGCCCGCGTGCTCGCCGAGCCGTTCCTGATGCCGATCGAGAACGTGCTCACGATCACCGGCCGCGGCACCGTCGTCACCGGCGCCGTCGAGCGCGGCACGCTGCGGCTCAACGCCCCGGTCGAGGTCGTCGGCCTGGGCCCCACCCGCGCCAGCGTGGTGACCGGCCTGGAGACCTTCGGCCGCCAGCTGGAGCAGGCCGAGGCCGGCGACAACGCGGCCCTGCTGCTGCGCGGCATCCGCCGCGGCGACGTGCAGCGCGGCCAGGTGGTGGCCGCGCCCGGCTCGGTCTCGCCGCACCGGCGCTTCACCGCGCACCTGTACGCCCTCACCACGAAGGAAGGAGGCCGGCACACGCCGTTCTTCGCCAACTACCGGCCCCAGTTCTTCTTCCGCACCACCGACGTGGTCGGCGCGGTCGACCTGGGCGACATCCAGATGGTCATGCCCGGCGACACCGTCGACCTCACGGTCGAGCTCGGCAAGCCGGTCGCCATGCACCGCGGCCTCGGCTTCGCCGTCCGCGAGGGCGGCCACACCGTAGCCGCCGGCACCGTCACCGACCTGCTCGACTAGCAACAAGGTGAACCTTGGAGCCGCGCCCCGCCCCGGCGAGTCGCGTCTCCAAGGTCAACCGAGCGCCGGCGAAGCGACCGACCACCCGACTCCCCAAGTCCAACCCTCATGGAGGGCCGGACCACGACGGCGCCAGGAAGCGCAGCGCCCGATCTCGCAGTCGGGCCGTCTCGAAGGTGCGACCGCAGGGGTGCGGGTGGGAACCCCCGCCGCCGCGCCGCAGGCGCGGAATGAGCACAGCAACCCCGCCAAGTCCAACCCTCATGGAGGGCCGGACCACGACGGCGCCAGGAAGCGCAGCGCCCGATCTCGCAGTCGGGCCGTCTCGAAGGTGCGACCGCAGGGAGCATGGGGGCCGCGGGTGG
>NZ_JBFAIC010000044.1:0-97801 GCF_040654515.1 Dactylosporangium sp. NPDC050688 | reverse complement strand
TGGAAGGTGCTCATCTCGAAGATGCGCTTGAATCCCGCCACCATCGGCGTGGTCAGGTCCTGCGCTATGCCCCAAGCGGTGAAACAGCCGATCAGGGCAATGAAGAGCAGTCGCATCCCACGGCCGAGCAGCGGCTGCCGCCGTCCTCGCTCGTCTTCATCCGCTAGTGGCAGCGTCATGCTGGCCCTCGGTACTCCTTCCGTGCGCCACGCGTACCGGTGGGTGGTCGGCGACCTGGCGCCGCGGACTATCAGGAGCGGATCGATGGAGCAACTCGTGATCGAATCGGGCGCTGTCGGGAACGTCGTCGCCGACCGCCATCAACTGGGGCGGACCGCGCCACGCCTTGGGCGGATACGGGACAGAAGCAATGCAGCGTTACCGATTACCAGTCATTACTGGCAAGCTTCAATGTCCTGCCGCCGAACGCCCGACCATGACACCCTCCGCCGCAGGTCGTGCCGCCCGCACTACCTTCTGCGGCCAGAACAACCCATCGGTCGCTACCCACCCCGACGTCCCATAAACCGGTCATCACGTGGGTGTCGCGCGGCGCGTCGACGATGCGCCGCTCAGCCGCTGCAGCAACGTGTCCAGCACGTCCGGTGGCTAGGCCAGCCGCGCCGCGAACATGCCGTCAATCCGCCTGCAGGACCACCAACCAGGCCGATGGCAGTTCAACACGTTGGGAAATGGTGCTGCTACCCGGCTGGGCATTCGGGAGCAGGGCGGACTGATCGTGGCCAGCATCAACGATCAGGGCATCTTCCAGCTCGGCTCGACCGGCCACCTGGTGATCCCCGCAGCTGTACGCCGGTGGTGTGAGCTACGGCCGGGGAACCGGATCCTGCTCGCCGGCGACCCGGTCCGGAACGTGATCGTCGTTCACCCGTCGGCGGCGATCGACGCGATGGTCGAGCAATTGCACTCGATCCGTCTCGGGGACTCCTCGTGACCACCGGAGTCGGGGCCGCGGAGTTGGAGGCGGCCGGCTGCTGCTGGCGCGATTGGGCGTCTCCCCCGCCGACCTCCTCGGCACCGGGCGGCCTGCAGCGCCGACGTTCGCCGAGTACATCCCGGTCGTGCGGGAGGCGGTCAGCGACGGCAGTCGCCAGGCGTACGGCACGTACTGGAACCGGGTCCTGGAGCACTGGTCGGAGCGGCGCATCGACCGGCGCCGCCACTGCGGGCAGCGTCGGCAGCCCTGAGGCCAGCAACGTGCAGCATCAACCGCGCCACGGCGTCCTCCCGTATCGGCAACCGTATCCCCGCCCTTCAATGGACGGATGGCAGACGAGTCATGCAGGTAGACACATAACCGAGCAAGGGAATGGCTCCACGCCCGGAAGACTTGCCGAAATTTTGGGAAAGTGCAGAGAAAACGACGGGCGGATATGCGTCATCGCATTCCCGCCCGCCGTGGGGGCAGCAACGAATCAATCACCCATCGAGGAGAGCCACCTGCGGGCTGTCGCCCTTTCATGAGGAGACAGCCTGGGATCTTCGGCCTTCCAGTTCGCAAGCTTTCGCATGCCGTCGAAAACTGCTGAACCTGGGACCAGCACGGCACTGATCGAGTGCGGGTCCGAGGTACAGAAGACAATGATGTCACCGGCGACCGACAGCATCCCGAATTCCGGCCTGCCGAACCCCGTGCCGAGCGCTCCAGCGGCACCCACGCCAGCGATGTCCCAGGCGTCGGCGAGCCGCACCCGCGCCCACCACCAGTCCTGCAACTCGGCATCGATCTCGACGGCGACCAGGAACTCACGATCGTCGCCGAAAAGCCCACCCGCGCGACAGAGGTCGAACCAGCCCCGGTTCGCTCTGTCGACGAGGTCCGGATCTTCATCTGTGCACACGAACCTCGGGTAAATGCCCTCCGCCAGCGGACGGCCGCAGGCGAGCGTCGCAAGTTCCGGCGGAACGAGCGGACGCTCCAGCTCCACCAATCCCAGGAAGATCAGCCCAGCGGCGGCAAGACGGTAAGGATCATCCATGTGTGGCGCCCTTTCTCCGGTGACCGCGGCATGGGCCTTCGTCCGTTGTCGGCGCTGCTGCCAATGGCGCACATCGACTGCACCCAGGGTCAGTAGTCTGGCGGGCGGATCAGCTGGGCGTTGACCACCGCTGACGGTTGGCCGCCGAGGTTGGCCTGGGGTTGGGTGTCCTCCTGGTGGCGGCGGGCCAGGATGGCGGCGCCTGGGCCGTCGCCCTGTTCGATGGCCTGGATCAGCTCAGCGTGGCTGTTGAGACTGCGGCGGGTGGCGGCGTCGCCGGGGATGCCGCCCTCGATGACCGTGCGGGCGGCCCATTCCTCCTCGTGGGCGTACCAGAGCCCTTCCAGCATGCCGGCCAGCAGCTCGAAGGTCTGGTTGCCGCAGTTGCGCACCAGGGCCTCGTGGAACTCCTTCATGCAGGCCACGAACTTGGCGAAGTCGCCGATGCTCTCCTCGGTGCGGTGCTGGATCTCGCGCAGGGCGGGCACGACCGTCTCCATGCGGTCAGGTCTGGTCGCGCACATCTCGGCGCAGACCGGGTCGAGGCGGCGCACGGCCAGGCCGAGGTCCTGCACGCTGACGTCGCGGGACTGCAGGACCAGGCCGAAGACGTAGCCGGCGCGTTCGAGCTGGGGCGGGTGCACCTCGGCGCCGCCGCGGTTGCCGCGGCGGATGGTGATGAGACCCTCGGTCTCCAGGGTGCGCATGGCCTCACGGACCGACGGCATGCTGACCCGGTACTCCTCGAACAGGTCGTCCTGCTTCAGCAGCCCGTTGTCCGTGGTGAGCTCGCCACGCAGGATCCGGTCGCGCAGCTCGTCGGCGAGGCGCTCACCGACCCGGCGCCGCGCGAGCAGCGGGCCCTTCGTGCCGCCTTCACGCTGCTGCACGGCCCGGCCGGGGGCGGAATCCGCCATGATCTTCGCCTTTCTCATCCGTCCACCTGGGAGGGTCGCGCCAGAACCGCCCGGAACCGGGTCACATTGGCGAGTTTGATGGTCTCATATCCGCGGACCAGATCCGGTGCCCGCGCCACCGTCAGGCAACGGTCTAGGTCGTCGGCATCGAGCGCGGCGAGCACCGCAGGCGCGGTCGCCGAGCGCCGCCTTGGCCGCCGGTTCGGGGGGGTACCTCGCCCGCAGTGCGGGACCGCGGCTCGGGCAGCCGTGGTGCCCGACGACCTGGTCTACCCGGTGCCGATGCACACGTTCTTCCGCAAGGACCTGACCCTGCGGGCCGGCACCACCAAGGACCGCGGGCGGGTGCTGCGGCTGGCCCAGCGGTACCTGCGGGAGCACCCGTCGATCCTGGACGCCTACGTCACGACCGGTTGCCGATGACCCGCGTCCAGGACGCCTACGACCGGGCCGCCGCACCCCGGGCCGGTCAGCTCAAGGTGGTCGTCGAGGCGTGAACCGCGACCGCGTCCCGGGCGTCGAGCAGGGGCTGCAGGAACGCCGGCAGCTCCTGCGGTGTCCGCACGAACGCCAGGGGATGCACGATGACGCAGTCGGCACCAGCCTCCCACAGCGCCCGCGCCTCCTGCAGCACCGGCGCGGCACCGGCCTCCTCGGCCGTCCTGCCGTGCGCGACCAGCGTGGTGGCCGCGGTGACCGGGATCGTGGCCGGGTCCCGGCCGACCCGCACGCATTCGGCGCGGATGGCGGCGACCGCGGCCCGGACCTCCTCGACCGGCATCGGCGCCGCCCACCACCCCAGGCCGTGGCGCACCACCCGCTCGATCGCCCGCGGGGTGGGGTGGAAGCCGAACGACAGTCGCAGGTCCGCGCCCTGCACCGGCACCGGCACCGGCATGCTGTACAGGTCGGTGAAGTCCACCCGCTGTCCCGCGTGGGCCGCCGGTCCCCCGGCCCACAGTGCCCGGCAGACGGCGACCTGCTCCTCCAGATAGCCGAAGCGGCGCTCGAACGGCCGCTCGGTGGCCCGGTACTCCTCCTCCTGCCAGCCCGCCCCGAGGCCCACGTCGAGCCGCCCGCCGCAGATGACGTCGAGCGTGGCGAGCTGCTTGGCCAGCAGCACGGCCGGGCGGATCGGCGCGATGAGGACGTTGGTGCCGAGCCGGGCCCGGGCGGTGACCCCGGCGACCGCGGCGAGGGCGGTCAGCGGCTCGAACCAGTTGGTGTCGATGGGGTACGGGAAGCCGACGGCCACCCGGTCGCGGTGGGCCTGTTCGCTGATCGTCACGTGGTCGGGCAGCACCAGCAGGTCCACGCCCATCCGGTCGGCCAGTCCGGCCGCTTCCAGGATGCCGGTGAAGCGGCCGCCGTACAGCTCGTCCACACCCATCAGATTGAAGCCCAGCCGAGCCATCGCATCCCCACTTCCACCCACGGAACCGTTGGCAGCCAACAGGTTCCCGAACCAAGCAAGTGCTTGGTAGCTTACCTGTGCGGCTCGGGAAAACACCAGGCCACGCGGGTCCACAGCAGACAGTTGCGGGAGGTTCCAGTGACGAACGAGGACGCCGACCGGGCAGCCATCCGGGAGCTGGTGTGCCGGTACTGCCGGGGCGTCGACCGCCTCGACATGGACCTGGTCCGGTCGTGCTACCACCCCGGCGCGATCGACCACCACACCGGCTTCGACGGCCCCGTCGAGGAGTACGTCGCCTGGGTCGAGCCGAAGCTGCGCGGCTTCGACGGCACGATGCACCTGGTCGCCAACCACCTGGTCGAGTTCGCCGGAACCCGGGCCCTGTCGGAGACCTACGGCACCGCCGTGCACTGGGGCACCCCGTCGGACTCCGCGCAGCTGAACTTCACCAGCGGCTTCCGCTACATCGACCTGCTCGAGCAGCGCGACGGCGAATGGCGCATCCTGGAACGCTACGCGTCGCGGGAATGGACCCGCTCGGAGGCCAACATGTTCGTCCCGCGCGAAGGCCCCGGCCCGGCCGGCCGCCGCGACCGGGACGACTACGTGTACCGACTCCGCGCCGACCTGCTCGCCCCGTGAGCACGACGGCGGCACGCTGCTCGCCGGGGTAGGCGAGGCCGATCTGGCGACAACGACCCCCGCACCCACAATCCCGACGACGGGTACCCGCCGGATCACCCGTGCCACAACCCGTTCGGCACCTGGCATCTGGGTCCTGAGGGAGGTACGGCGGATCCGCGGGTGAGCTGCGGCCCGTGTTCGTCCCCCCGCTGGTCGCCCTCCTCACCGCCGTCGAGGATCGCGCCGGCCGGCCGCTGCGCCGCGACGAGGTGGAACGCGTCACCAATGGAGGGTGCCTACCGGGCCGTCCAGCAGAAGGTCGGCTTCCGCCCGCCGGGCGGCCGGTAACCGCGCCTCAGCAGGCGTCGTAGGCGCTGCGGATCTCCTTTCAGACGCCATGGCGTAGCTCCCCCGGTACGCGATCCTGGACGCGCGCCTTGAGGGTACGGCGGGCCGGCAAGCCGCCCGGGTCAGGCGGGCTGTGCATCTGCCGGAGCCGGTTTACACCTGGGTCTGAGTTCTTGGGCTTCGACCTGACCGAGGTCACGTTGATCGACTCCGCCGGTGAGGGCGTGTTGGCGGCCGCGTTGCGGGTCGGCGGGCAGGTGGGGTACCGGCTGGTCGTCGCCGCCGTCAGCATGACTCTGCGCACGAGCGCCTGCGGCGCAGCGGCCTGGCCGGCTCCTTGGACGTCGCCGGACAGCACCGTCTGTGAGCCGGGCTTCGCCTATCCGACGTGGACGTGCGGCCGGTGGGCACGGTCGGGCTCCTGCCGGCGTAGCACCTCGCGGGTGACGGGTGCGACCTCGCCCTGACCGAAGATCAGGAAGCGGAGGAAGTTGACGGCCGGGTTGCCCTCGGTCCACTCGAAGTAGATGTGCGGGCGCCGGCCCGTGCGGTCCCGGATGCCGAGCAGCAGCGCCGCGATCGCAGCCGCGACGGCCGGACTCTCCAGGGAGAGGACGCGGTACCGGCCGTGCATGACCTCGCCCCGCACGACGACGGCGGATGCGAAGTCGGAGGCGTCGGTGATGGACACCTCGACGAAGATCACGTCGGCGGTGTCGGGGATGTCGTTGTCGGCCCGGATCTGTTGGAGCTTTTCCCGGTAGTCGGAGGCCGTGCGATGCGCGGGTTCCTTGGCGATCAGCCGGATCGTACGCCGGGCGCAGTCGTGGATGAAGGTGCTGGCGGTTGCGTCGAACTGCAGGTCGGTCACCCGGAGCTCGAAGGACCGGTTGATCCGGGACAGCAGCGACACCAGCACGATGCCGGCGATGAAGCATGCGGCGATCCTCACCCCGTCCGGGCGCTCCACGATGTTGGCGGTCGTGGTGTACACCAGGACGGTGGCGATGACCGCGAACGTCGTGAACTTGCGGTGCTCACGGCGCCGGCGGGCCGACAGCGCGGCGGCGACCGCGGCCGAGGTGATCAGGACGAGAACGCCGGTGGCGTAGGCACCGCCCTGGGCGTTGACGTCGGCGCGGAAGTACAGGGTGATCACGACCGCGATGGCGAGGAACACCAGGACCAGCGGTCGCACCGCCCCGGCCCAGTCGGGTGCCATGCCGTAGCGGGGCAGGTACCGCGGCACCAGGTTCAGCAGGCCGGCCATCGCCGAGGCGCCGGCGAACCAGAGGATGGCGATGGTGGACAGGTCGTACGCGGTGCCGAAGGCCGGCCCGAGGTGCTCGTGCGCCAGGTACGCCAATGCCCGGCCGTCGGCCTTCCCACCCGCCTTGAACTCCGCCGGCGGAATCAGGACCGTGGTGACGACGCTGCTGGTGAGCAGGAACCCGCTCATGAGCAGGGCCGCCACGGTGAGCAGCTTCCTGGTGTCGCGGATCCGCCCGGCCGGTGCTTCCTCGCTGTCGCCCGGATCGCCGCGTACGTGCGGCATCACCGCCACCCCGGTCTCGAACCCGGACAGGCCCAGCGCCAGCTTTGGGAACACGACCAGCGCGATCGCCACGACCAGCAGCGGATTGCCGTGCCGGGCCGTCAACGCCGCCGCCCAGTCCCTGGCCGCCGACGGGCGGGTCACGATCAGCCACAGGCCGTCCACGATGACGACCACGTTCAGCGTCAGGTACAGCCCGACGATCGCGACCGCGATGCCGACCGCTTCGGTGAACCCGATGAGGAACACCCCGCC
Source organism: Dactylosporangium sp. NPDC050688 (assembly GCF_040654515.1). NCBI lineage: Bacteria > Bacillati > Actinomycetota > Actinomycetes > Micromonosporales > Micromonosporaceae > Dactylosporangium > Dactylosporangium sp. NPDC050688. The sequence goes on along the minus strand of NZ_JBFAIC010000044.1, from coordinate 90,685 downwards.
GAGCAACACCAGCAGCACCAGGGTCACGAGGATCTCGTGGTCGTGCAGCGCCGCCGGCCAGAACGGGTTCTCGTCCAGGTGCGCGGTCGCATCCGCCGCGGACAGCGTCATCGTGATGATGAAGTCGGTGGCGGCGAACCCCAGCAGGACCAGCACGAACAGCTTGCCCTGCCAGAACGGCAGCAACCGCACCAGCATCGCGATGGACCCTTCACCGTGCGGGCTCTCCTGAGCGACCCGCCGGTACACCGGCAACGCGCCGAACAGCGTGACCAGCACCAGCACCACCGTCGCCACCGGCGACAGCAGCCCGGCGGCGAGCGCGGCGATCCCCGGCTGGTACCCCAGGGTGGAGAAGTAGTCCACACCCGTCAGGCACATCACCTTCCACCACGAGTGCCGACGGTCCGCAGCCGGCCTGGCGCCCGGCCCCGCGTGCTGCAACGATCGGTCGTTGATCCCCGACAGCAGCCAGGCGCGGACCCTGTCCATCACCCGGTCGGACCCGCCGGCGTCGCTGACCGTGCCGCCGCCGGCCGGGGCGGTCCGCCATACCCGTCCACCGTGACCGCCTCGCGGAGCGTCGGACATGTCCTGCACGGCGGGCACCTACCCGACAGGCCCGGAAGTAGTAGCCGAGGGTGGATGACTCGTCGGGACGGCGAGACACCAGAACCCCGCCGGGCAGCGCGTCGTGAAAACGTTCCGGCGATGACCGTCCTCATACGCCGCCCGGGCCCCTGACCCCGGTGACCCGTGTGGACGGCGGTGCGCCGCTGAGGCGTCGCGTGTCACCCTCCCGGCAACGTGCCGGGCGGCCGCGGCTCAGGGGCGTCGGTCGGGGCGTACGGACTCCACCCGTCCAGGAACGGCCGGAGGTCCTCCGGCTCCGGGCCTGACGGTGGTTCGGGTGCCGCGGGCATGGGCAGCAGCGGATCGAGGTGGTCGGCGTACAGCTGCATCCAGGCGATCCAGGTCGGCAGGTCGTGCACCAGCGTCGGGTGGCCGTCCGCCGTCGCCAGTAGCTCCGCCGGCGACGCCGTGCCGGGCTGGGCGGCGGCGAGCGCGGCGGCGTAGGCGCGGATCTTGGGGTCGTGCACGAACTGCTCGTACCGCATGAACTCGACCCCGTTCGCGGTGAGCTCGTCAACGGTCCCGGCCTCACCCGGTTCCTTCACCTCCGCAGAGGCCAATCACGCTCCAGAACCACTGGTCAAAGGCTTCCCGTCCGACTACGCAACGGCCCTGCGGGGGTGGGTTGGCGCTGGGCGCCGTTACCTGGCCCGCAGCCCCTCAAGACGGGTATTGTGCTGCGCTACGGCAGGGTGGCGCGGCCGCTCGGTGCCTTCGCCGTCCACCGTCGGGCCCTAACTCGCCCCCGTGCCAGAGCCGCTGCCCGTGCTGCCCTTTCGATTACGGCGTGGCGGCGGCGGACGCCGTGACGGTGGGGCCGGTCGGTGACGGGGTGGCGGTTCCGTAGGCGTTGGAGATCCGCGTGGCGTAGGCCTCCACGTCCCAGGAGGTGACGGTGGGCTCCGCGTCGAAGGACACGGTGTAGGGGCCGAGGTCGCGGGTGCCGTCGTCGACGAAGGGTGGAAACGCTGTCCCGTCGAGCTGCCATTTGCCGGTGCATTGCGCCGCCTTGTACGTGTTGCGGAAGCTCTTCCCGCGCACGCTGAACGACAGTGCGCCGGTGCCGGCGCACCGCGCCCGGAAGCGGAAAGTCCATCCGGCGGACCACGGAACTTCGGGCATCGGGTGCTCCGGCAGGATGCCTTCGAGGTGCAGGGAGTCGGTCATCGTCGAGTGCCACTCGCCGGCCAGCAACTCATAGGATGCGGGTGTCTGATCCGGCACCGGCGGCTGCACCGTCCTGGCGCAGGCCGTCAGCGCGGCGAGTGCGAGAAACATCGCCAGGTTCCCCGACACGACACGTTGCGCGATCCCCCGGACATGCACAACACGAGATCGTACTAGTAGGGCTTTGTTAGGTCTGTCGGTGGTTGTTGCGGTGTAACGGTTTCACGGTTTGGTGGCAGGTGGGGCATGCGCCGGTCCAGGTTGCGAGCAGTAGTTGCAGCTCGTGGATGACCTTGTAGAGGGTCAGGCCGGCGCATCCGCTTTTGGGTCGAGCCGCAGCATGGTGATGAACAGGTGCGCGGCGGTGACGAGGGTGACGTGGCGGTGCCAGCCGGTCCAGGAGCGGCCTTCGAAGTGGTCCAGACCGAGGCCGGTTTTGAGTTCGCGGTAGTCGTGTTCGATCCGCCACCGGATCTTCGCGGTGCGGATCAGGTCGGCCGGGTCGGTGTCGGCGGGCTGGCTGGACAGCCAGTAGGTGATCGGTTCTGGTTCGGTGTCGGGCCATTGGGCGATCAGCCACCGTTCGGGCAGGCTGCCGTCCGGCGCGGGGGTGATGCGGTGCCCGGCCGGCCGGACCCGCAGGAACACGAGCTGGGAGGTGAGGGTGCCTTTGCTGCCTTCGCGCCAGGAGACGCGGACCGTCGCGGCGCGTCCGGCGTTGCGGACGTGCTGGGTCACGCTGATCGCATCGTCGGGGTAGTCCGGGCGGGTCGGTGGGCGGCCGTGCCCGGGCCAGGCGCGTAGCGTGGGTGTCGCGTCGGCGGGGTGAGTGAGGGTTTCGCCCTTGACCTGGACGCTGTAGGCGATGTCGCGTTCGTCGAGGGCGGCTCGGAACGGGCCGCTGTCGCCGTATCCGGAGTCCGCGGCGATCAGCGGTGGTCGTAACCCGTGCCTGGCGAGCCCGTCGAGCATCTCGACCGCCAGCATCCACTTCGGACGGTGACCCTCACCGTCCGGGACCGCGGACTTGCGCCGCCGCTGCCGCGCAGCCTCGGTCACCGCCTCCACATCGACCTCGACAGCAGCGGGTGCAGCCGGCGCGGCGGCCCGCGCAGCGTTGGTCAACGTCTTGCGTTGCTTGGCCTTGGCCGCCTTCACCGCCGCCGGGCCGGCCTTGACGGCGTCCCATAACTCCGGCAGGAACAACCGCCAATCGAGGGGGCACGACGCCGTGTCGGTGACCGCGTGGACACTCACCCCGATCTGACAGTTCGCGACCTTGCCCAGGGTGCCGGAGTACTGCCGGGCCACCCCGGGCGAGCCGGCGCCGTCCTTCGGGAACCCGGTGTCATCGATCGCCCACGCCACCGGCCCGACCACATCGACCGCCCGGACGGCCAGCCGCGCCCGCACCGCCGCCGTGTCCCACGTGGAGGTGGTCACGAACTGCCGCAACCCTTGATGATCCACGCCAAGCCGTTCCGCCATCGGCTGCATCGACTTACGCCGTCCGTCCAGCAGCAGCCCACGCAGATACGTCACGCCCTTCGCCCGCTGATCCGAACGGGCCATGGACACGAACATCTCCGCCGCGAACGCCTCAAGACGTTGCCGCACAACCGAAAGCTCGTCAGGGGTCACCGAAGCATGAAACTACCCGGACAGCCCCAGCAACCCCACGACACGCCGACCTAACAAAGCCCTACTAGGCGGTCGCCAAGTCGCCGCCCAGAAGGCACCTTGCGGTGCCCCTGGGCGGCGACTGACTCATGTCGACGGCGGCGCGGAAGGATCGGTCTCGTACGCCTCCAGATCCCAGGACGTGATGGTGTCCGACCCGCTGACGGCCGCCCGATACGGTCCGGGATCCGGGGGGTCCGCACCGGGGGGAATGCTGCCCTGCAGGAACTGCCATCTTCCGTCGCACACGATCCGGTAGTCGTCCGCGAAGGTCTCCCCGCTCACGCGCACCGCGAAGTCGCCGGAGCCTGCGCATCGCAGCCTCAGGTGGATCCGCCGGCCACCGGGGACGGTGACCTCGGCGTGCCGGGAGCCGGACGTGGCCGAGTTCCAAGCGCCGGTCCGCTGCCAGCCGGGGGCGGCGCTCGGCTCCGGCGCCGGGCTGGTGGGCGGCCCGGGCCGACTCGTCGGGCCGGTGCAAGCGGCCGACCCGACGAGCACGACCAGGACCGTCAGCGCCATCAGCACGGATCTCGTCACGACTGCCTGCCTACGGTTTGTACGGGAAGCGGGCATCGAAGTGGCCCTGAAGGGAGTTCGCGAGGTCTTGCGCGGCGGTTGCCGTGTTCGCCACGGTCGGGACCTTCGCTCCGGGCTTTACGAACTTGACCTTCGTGGCGGTGAGACTCACGTCCATCCGCATATAGCTGCCGACGAAGACGCGGTTGCCCTGCTCGTCGCGCTTGTAGCGACTCACCTGTTCCCATTTCACGGTGACTTCGGGTGCGAGGTAGGCGTGCTCCCCCGGCTGCACGCTTACCTGCCGGGCAAGCATCTGTGTCTCCGTCAACGCGTAGTTCCAGGTGTAGGTGTACTGGACCTCCGCGCCCAACTTTGCATGATCGCCGAGGTCCATGGTCACCGAAGCCTTGGTCGCTATCGCCTTCGACCAGCCCGTCGTGACGGCAGTGGCATCGGTGATCGTCACCGATCCGGACCTGTCGTCAATGCTCGTCGGCAGCGTCAACGCGATGTCCTCGAGGGTGTAGACCTGCACATCGCCGATGGCGACGTCCTCCTCCCAGTTCGTCTCAGTCGTCGTTGGACGGCAATCTGCCCAGCCCTTTCCGGCACTAGCGCAACCACCCGGGTGCTTGGTGTACTGCGGGCCCATCTGCTTCTGCAGCTTGGCTGCCCGAAGGCTGCGCTGCCGGGCGCAGTAGCCGTTGCACTTCGCGGTGGGGTCGTTGACAGCCCGTTCGGCGTCGTTCTTCCCATCCGTCCACCCCGTCATGCAGCCGCTGTCGCCGTCGCAGGCGGGACGCTGCCCGGACGGGTCGGACAGAGTGACGGGCGAGTTGTTCGAGTACGCGTAGCCGTTCATGCTGGCCGGGTCCGTCGGCGCGAAGATCGGATCGACGGAGATGAACCGGCCGGTAGCTGGGTCGTACTCGCGGGCGCCGAGGTGGGTCAGGCCGGTGGCGTCCCGGTCGCCGCTGACGAAGCCCTTGGTGTTCGGCCAGGTGGTCACGGCGCCGCGCGGCGCACCGTAGGGGTTCTGCCGCCGGATCGTGACGGCCTGGGTGCCGGCGGCGACGGCGACGTTCTGGGTGTTCTGGTTGTCGGCGGCGAGCCAGGTGACGGCACCGCCGCTGGTCATCATGGCCACGGACTGTCCACTCCAGATGTAGTAACGGGTGGCGGTGACCGTGCCGGTGCCCTTGGTCCGCTTGAGCTCCATGTTGGGCAGGTACAGGGTCGTGGCGGCCGGGTCGTCCGCGACGAGCCGGACCCCGTCGGCGGTGTAGATGTAGCTGTTGGCGCCGGAGCCGCCCGTCGCGGTGGCGAGGTGGCCCTCGGCGTCCCAGGTCAGCGCCTGGCTACCGGTGCCGCCCGGGCAGGTGTTGGCGCCGCTACCGGCCGGACGGCAGGTGGTGTTGCCAGTGCTGTCGTACTGGTAGTTGAGCGTCGTCGACCCGGTCGTGACCGAGGAGACCGCGTGCGGCCGGGCGCCGCCGGCTGCCGGGTAGTTGTAGGTGCTGGTCGTCGTGGCCGTGGCCGTGTGCACCGTCTCCGTCTTGCGGTCACCGGCGCTGTCGAACGTCCAGGACTGCCAGTACGGTGCTGGGCCGCCGAGCGCGGTCGCGGACCGGGCCTGGTTGCAGTCGCCGCTGGTGGGCGTCCATGCCTCGGTGAGGCGCTGGGCGTAGTCGTAGACGAAGCACTGCTTGTCGGTGCCGGAGGTGATCGCGGTGACGCCGCCGACCTTGTTGTAGTCGTAGTGGGTGGCGTCGACGGCCTGCGGCGCGGTCTGCCGGATGGTGACGGCGTCCTTCAGCTTACGCGTGACGTCGTCGTAGGTGAACGAGCGCTGCACGAAGTTGCCAGCGGTCTGCTTGTACTCCAGGAACGTCATCTCGCCGTACTCGGTGAAGTCGGTATTGGTGACGTACGTGCCCTGGCCGGTATTGGTCTGCAACTGCTCGGGCTGGCCGGTGTTGGCGTCGTAAGTGTAGGTGACAGTCTCGCCGGCCAGGCCGCCTCCGGCCGGGTAGGTGATGGTGGCCGGGGAACCGTCGGCCCGGAACGTACGGCTGACGGTGTAGGTGGTCGCCAGGCCGGTCAGCGACGGCGGGACGATGTAGTCCTCGCCGGTGGACTGGTAGGTCGGCGTGTAGGAGCGAACCTTGACTTTGTACTCCTCGCCGTTGCTGAGCCAGCGGCTGGAGGAGGCGAGCTGCCCCTTGAAGCCGGCCGGGTCGTACGCCCAACTCGCCAGCTTGTTGGCCGGGGCCACCGACCCGGAGTACAGGCCGGTCTTACGGCCGAGCGTGTCGTACTCGTAAGCCATGGCCCCGCGGGCGTCGGTGCTCGTGTCGAGGTCGCCGTAGGCGTTGAACGTGTTGGTGACGTCACCCTTGTCGGGGTCGTGGCTGCTCTTCAGTCGGCCGAGCAGGTCGAAGCCGTAGATCCAGGCGTTGCCGGCGTTGTCCGTGACGGAGTCCTGACGGCCCTTACGGTCGAAGTGGTACTGGGTCAGGTCGTAGAGGCTGCGGGTGTTGGAGCCGACGTCAGCGGCGTTGTGGTACTGCCGCAGCTCCACCGTCCGGCCACGGCCGTCGGTCACGGTGGTGGTGGCGGTGCCGCCGGTCGGCGGGGTGACACTGACCCGGTCGCCACCGTAGATGTTCGTGGTGCGCCACAGCTCCGAACCCTCAGATCGGAACACCGACGCGGTGACCCGGCCGGCCCGGTCGTAGAGGCTGACGGTCTGCGATTTCGGCTGCCAGTCGGCGATGGTGTACAGGGTCGTGCCGGGCTGGACGGCGTCGTCGAAGTGCTTGGACTGGCTGACCGCGCGGCCCTTGTCGTCGTACTTGGTCTCGGTGAACACGGTGCCGGCGCTGCCGGTGGCCATCGACCCGGACTGGGTCTGCCGGGCACGCAGTTGGCCGTCGTACAGCGCGTACGTGGTGGTGTAGTGGGCGTCTGTGGCGGTGCCGGCGTTGAGCGCGGCGGTGGTGACCGCGTTGACGCCGCCGCTGTTACGGACAATGTACGTGAAGGCGGTGCTGGGCGTGGTCGGGTATGCGGACTTCAGCCGGTTGGCCGCCCACACCTGCTTCGTCCGGCCGAGCGCGTCGAACGTCGCCTCGGCCCGTTTGCCGTTCGGGTCCACGACCGCGGTCTGCGTCCCCCACGACGGCTCCATGGTGGACGTCGTGGTGCCGAGCGGTGACGTGGTCGCGATCGCGGTGACCGGCCCGCCGGTGGTAGGCGTGAACACGGTCGTGGTGTGGTTGCCGCGGATGTCGGTAGCATCCTTGGTCCGGCCGTAGTCGTCGAACAGCGACGTCGACTGGACCTGCCAGACCGAGCCGCCGGGCGCGACCCAGTCGTTGGCAGCCTCGGTGGTAGTGGCGTCGCCCTTGGTGGGCGTGGCCCCGTAGGCGAGCCCGTCGAAACTGGTCCGGCTGTCGGAGAGGACGTCGGCGGCGCCGGCGGGGTTCGCCGAGCAGCGCAGCGCGTAGGTCTCGGTCCGGCCGACCAGGTTCAGCAGGTTGATCCCGGTGTTGCGGTTGTAGGTGGTCTTCACGCACACCTCGTCGCCGGTGACCGCGATGTCGCCCTGGTCGTCGCTCTGAGTCGTCATGCCGTAGGCGTCGAGGGTGGTGTCGGTCCGGGTGACCCGCCAGCCGCCCGCGGCCAGCTTGGTGCCCGCCCAGGTCGTCTTCTCCCCCGTGTGGCGGGCGTAGGCGACGGTCTCGCCCATGTTGCGGGAGGCGGTCGCCGCCGACTGCCAAGGCTCGCTGAAGGTCCGCGACAGCGGCGCCGTCTCGACGCCGTCGAACGTGGCGGTCTGGCGCGGCTGGCCGGAGTACGCGTCCTCGTCGGTGACGGCCGGGGCGTCGGCGGTATCGGCCGTATCGCCGTCGCCGTTGCCGTCGATCGCCGGGAGGGTGACGCTGCGGGTGCCGCCCGCGCCGTTGAGATCGCCGTGCATGCCACGGAAGTACATCGCCTCGCTCAGCGTCTGCGAGCCGGATCCCGGGTCGCCGACGCGGGTGTTGACCTGCGCGTAGCCGCGGTAGTCCGACCAGGTGCGCAGGTTGTCCTTGGTGAGGCCGTCGTCGTCGGTGTGCCGCCACGCCGGGTCTCCGACGTACTCGTAGGAGGTGACGACGTCCGGGCCGCCGCCGGTCCAGTCGGCCGCCGTGACGCTGCTGACGAGGTACTTGTGGAAGTACTCGGTCTTGATGGACTTGTTGGCCTGCTGTTCCAGGACCGGATAGCAGCGCAGCGTGTTGGTCTGCGGCGAGGCGGGCATGCGGCTGCCGGCGGCGCAGTCCGGACCGGTGTAGTCGACGCTGATCTTTCCGCCGGTGTCGGTCCAGATGGTCGACATCCGCATCCAGTTCATGGGGAACTTGCCATCGGTGACGCTGTCGACGCGGTTGGGCATCTGCACCCAGTCGAAGTTTGTCTCGGGCATCACCACCGCCGGTCCGGTGACGGCGGGCCCGGTCGCCTTGCCGGTGTGCACGATGGACTCCAGCCACAGCCCGGCCCGGGTCCCATCGCCGGGGTCGGGAAAGTTGTGAGTGAGCGTCCACACGTCGACGTCCTTGTAGGCGGTCGCGTTCCACACCTGCGTCGTCACCGACGCCAGCCGCTTGGTCGTCCAGAACGTCGGTGAGAGCTTGTCCGTGCACGGCGCCGCGGCGCAGCTCTGATCCCACGGCGTGTCAGGCCAGTGCGCGGCGTCGTGGGTCCCGCACGCCGACAGGCATCGGTCCTGGGCGTTGAACGTGACCCGCATCGGGGCGGCCGTCGAGGTGTTCTCCGTATCGGTCCCCGAGCGTAGATCCGTGCCGTAGTCGACGTGGTCCAGCCACCCACCGCGCACATAGGACTGGGCGTCGGAGGCGGTGTTGTTACGGCCGTAGAGGTTGGTCTCGGTGCCGTAGAACAGCGACATCGTGTTGCCGTGCACGTCCACGACGTAGTCGAGGTTCCAGCGCCAGGCCTGGTTGCAGAACGAGCCGGTGAACGTGGCGGCGTGGCAGGCCTCGTTGGTGTTGTTGCCGGCCACCGGCATCGTCCACGTCGAGTTGGTGGTCTTGTTCGCCGGTGCGGTTCCCGTGTACCCCGGCAGCCGGTTGCGGCCGAAGAAGTACTGCGTGCCGTTGGCGGTGGTGACCTTCCAGTACTCGTTGTCGTTGTCGCCGTTGACGGTGTCCGTCAGCCGCTGCACCGTCGTGTTGTCGTCGTCCTTCAGCCGCCACACGCCCGTGGCGTCGTCCTTGATGAGCTCCCCGCCCTTGCCGTTGAGCGAGAAGGTCGCGTTGTCCGTGCCGTAGCACATGTCGCCAGTGTCGGTCGTGTTGTTGGCCCCGTTGCCCTTGTCGTCTGCGCACGGCTTGTATCGCCGCTCGACGTACCCGGGCCACCAGTCGAAGCCCTCACCCACCCACGACGGCTGGTTGTTCGTGACCTCGCTGCGCCCGTCGACCGCCGCCGACGAGTAGGACAGCGCCACCTGCGGCACCGGGCCGCCCAACGACGGCGGGACCGCCAGCGGGTAGTTCCACGAGAACCCGCCCGAGTTGCCGCCCGCGGTCCACGTCGAGGATGCCTGCAGCGACGTCGCCTTGAAGTCGCCCGCGTTGCCCGACGCCCCGGCCGTCAGCGCCATCAGCGTCGACGCGCCGTGTACGGTCACGTCGGCGGTGACCTGCTGCTGCGCCAGGTCGTTGTGCGAGGCGACCGGGACCGCGCGGCAGGCAGCCTCGCCGGGCGTGGTCAGCGCGCACGCCGGCAGCTCGACCAGGCGCAGGCGCGACGCCCAGTCACCGCCGTACGCCGTTGCGAACCCGCCGTAGTCCACGGTGATGGCGGCGTCGCCGGCCGCCGACTCGCCGTCGGCCCGGGCCACGTCGAAGACGACGCCGTCGCGCAGGGCCGCCGGCACCGCGGCGCGGTCGCGCACCGACACCCGCACCCGCGACGCGCGGCCGGCCTTGCCGCCGGACTTGGCGGCCGGCGCGCCGACCCACACCGGCAGCGCGCCGGCCCGGGTCCGCGTGGCCGTCTTCGACGTCTGCGCATCGAGGCTCGAGGCGGACACCGGCACCGAGGCCTCGCCCGTCCCCGACGGCCACACCACCGAGCCGGGCTTCGCCGTCCCGGCGCCCTGGGTGAGGTCCTTCGGCCGGGCCTGCGGCGTCACCCGCATCCCGTGGATCGGGGTCACCCGTTGACCCGACAGCGTCTCCGGCTTGACCGGCGCCGCCGACGCGGCCCCCACGACCTGGAGACCGGCTATCACGAACAAGGCCGCGGCCAGGGCCATCGCCCTCACCCGACCACGCAGACCAGACATGTGCACTCCCCGTAAAAGTGGTCATCAATGACCACATGTGCCTGTCGCGTCCCATGGACATGCGATTCGTACGGGAAGTGACACAACGCCGTGACCCCCATCAATGAATCGACACGCCGCCAAACGGTAAGGCCGATTCAGCCGCAACGCAACAGCGTCGCAGAAATCCCCGAGCCCCGATTCGCCAGCATTTCTTTGTCACGAAACAAGCAGTTGGAGCCGTGATAGCCGGCGAGTAGTCAACGAAGAGGCCGCTGGTCTACAAGGTGCCGGCCGCGCTTCTGCCGCAATTGACCCGGAAGCTGCCGCGATACGCTCATATCCGCCGTCGTGGTTGGTTAATGGTCCGGGTATTGCCGCCCGACAATCATCTGCCCTACGCTCAGCGGCATTTGACTTCTGCGAACGGGGGTTCACCGTGGCCGCGTCCCTATTTGGGCGTCATGCCCGCGTGCACATAATTGCCGTATTGACGCTTCTGGCGAGCCTGCTGGTTGCGGCCGGTTCGCCGCCGGCCCCGGCGTCGGCGGCGCCGGTGCCGTGCGTGGCCGAGCGGCCCGACGAGCGGGCCGCCGCGGCGGCGGCGAAGGCCTGCGGCGGCCGGGTGGAGGTGATGGCCGGGCGCAGCGAGTACACGCAGGTCTTCGCCAACCCCGACGGCTCGTCCACGTTCACGTCGTCGGCGGTGCCGGCCCGCGTGCACCGCGCGGACGGGTCGTGGGCGCCGATCGACACGAGCCTGCGCGCCCGGGCGGACGGCTCGCTGGCGCCCCTCGCGGCGGTGGCCGACGTGGTGTTCTCAGCCGGCGGCAAGGGCCCGTTCGTCACCTATCGCGGAGGCGGGTCGTCGCTGCAGCTGTCGCTGCCGGTCGTGCTGCCGAAACCGGTGATCGACGGGTCGTCGGCGGTCTACCGCAACGTCCTGCCCGACATCGACCTGCGCGCGACAGCCACGGCGACCGGGTTCACGCACGTCCTCGTCGTGAAGACCGCGGCGGCCGCGGCGAACCCGGCCCTCGCAGCCATCCGGTACGACGTCGGCGGCGACACGGTGGCCCGGCCGGCCGCCGGCGGGCGGGTGGCGTTCCGGGACAAGACGGGCCGGACGATCGCGGTCACGTCGGAGGCGACCATGTGGGACTCCACGGTGAACCCGGGCGCGGGCGGTGAGGCCCAGGCCAGCGCAGCGGAGCTCACGGCGCTGCGGCAGACGCCGACGGCCGAACTGCGGTCGACGGAACACCGGCCGGGCGTGACGGCCCGCACCGCGCCCATCGCGGTCACCGCCGACGCGGACGGTCACGGCATGCTCCTGCGGCCCGACGCCGCCCTGCTGCGCAGCTCCACCGCCGCGTTCCCGCTCTTCATCGACCCGCAGATCGGGCCGGCGGACACCAGGTGGGCGTACTCGCGGTCCCTCGACGCCGACTACGGCCCGAACGACAAGGCGCGGGTGGGGTACAACCCCCCGGCATACGGCGGTGACGGCAAGCTGTACCGCGGCTTCTTCGAGTTCCCCACCACCTACGGCGGACAGACCTACAAGGGCAAGCACGTCCTGGCGGCCTCGTTCTCCATCGAGCTCTACCACTCGTACTCGTGCACCGACACGCCCACGAGCCTGTTCCGCTCCGGCGGCATCAGCGTCAGCAACGGCGGCCGGATGAACTGGGCAACGCGGCCGCTCGGGTCCGGCGTTCCCTACCTCGGCACGGCGTGGGGCCACGCGAACAAGGCCGGCGGCTGCAGCACCAGCCAGCCGGACATGCTCATGACCTTCGGCGGCAACGAGACCATGCGCGCCGACGTGCAGGGCGCCGCCAACGGCAACTGGGACACCTACACGGTGGGACTGTGCGCCTGCGACAGCAACGGCGCCAACGAGTCCGCCGGCGACCGGTGGAAGAAGTTCTACGTCGACTACCGCACAACCATGAGCGTCACCTACAACACGGTGCCGGGCACGCCCGCGAACCTCTCACCGCACCAGGGCCAGATCGCCTGCGGCGGCATCGTCGGCACCAACTCGCCGACCCTGCAGGCCCAGTACGTCGACGCCGACGGCGCCGACACCCTGTCCTCGACGTTCCAGTGGCAGCAGCTGCCGTCCGGCACCGTGACGACCCTGTCCGGGCCGGCCAAGCCGGCCAACAACAACGGTGCCGTGACCGTCAGCCTCGGCAGCGCCGCCGAGGGCAAGCAGTACCAGTTCCGGGTGCAGACCAACGACGGCCATGACACGTCGCCCTGGTCGCCGTGGTGCACCTTCACCGTCGACACCACGGCGCCACCGGCGCCGCTGGTGTCCCCGATGTCCGTGGGATCGTCGCCTGTGTACACCGGCTGCGACCCGGGCAACATCAACGCATGTACGCCACGGGGCGGGCCGGGCATCAGCGGTGGCTTCAAGTTCAGCGAGCCCGCAGGGCCCGCGGGGCAGGACGTCGTCAAGTACGTCTACGGCTGGGACGCACCGTCGACCAACGTGACCGTGCCGGCGGGCACCGCCTCGCCGATCATTCAGCTGACCCCGCCGCGCTACGGCATCAACAAGCTGACCGTCTACAGCGTCGACGGCACCGGGCGCTCCAGCCCGACCACCGTCCACAACATCCTGGTCGCCGCCCCGTCGGCGGCGGTGGCGCACTGGCCCCTGGACAGCATCAACGGCCACGGCTTCACCGACAGCGTCTCCGGATCGTCGCTGACCACGACCGGCGTCACCTGGACGCCCGACGCGCGGTACATCGGCGCGGACGCTGCGACGTTCGCCGGCACGGGTGAGGCGAGTCAGCTGGTGCCCGCGGTGGACACCAGCAAGTCGTTCAGCGTCGCGGCGTGGGTACGACCGACGTCGACGATGTGTGCGACCCCCGGCAACTACAGCGTCATGTCGATGGAACCGAGCGCCACGTCCACCTCCTCCGCCAGCGCATTCTCACTCAACCTCATCTGCGAAAGCATGCTGTGGACCTTCACGGTCACGGGCTCTCCGAACGGCACCACACCGCTCTACAGCAACGCGGTGACGCCCCTCGGAAGCGTTGTGCCGGGCCAGTGGACGCTGCTGGTCGGCTCGTACGACGAGGCGCAGAACACGATCAGGATCTGGCTGAACGGCAAGCTGGCCGGCACCACAATCCCGTCGACGACCTGGGTGTCGGCACACGCCGCCGACCCGCGCGCAACCGGTCCCATCGTCCTGGGCCGCTACCGCAAGAACGCAGCAGCCGTCGGGCGCTTCAAAGGCGAGATCGCGGACGCCCGCGTCTGGAACCGGGCGCTGGTCACCGACGACATCACCGGCACCAACGCCGACGCCGCAGCCGGTGTCCCGGCCCAGCACGGCCTCACCCGGCCCCTCGAAGTCGGCTCATGGCAGTTCCCCGACGGCGAGTGCTACTGCGGCGACACACCGGACGGCTCCGTGTTCAACCGCAAAGCGACCCTGGTGCCGAACTGGACCCTCGACCCCACCTGGAGCGGTGACCCGGCAACGACGCCGGCGTGGCTCACCAACGACTCCCACGACGGCAACGGCGGCGTCCAGCTCGACGGCGTCTCCGGCTACGTCTCCACCCGCGACGACAAGGGCACCCAGACCACAGCCGACGACGTCGAGCGGCCCGTCCTGCGCACCGACCAGTCGATGACGTTCACCGCCTGGGCCAAGCTCGACACGATCACCAACGTCGACCAGATGGTGGTCAACCAGAGCCCGTTCCGCCTGTTCTTCCGCGGCTGGGACCACAGGTGGGGCGTCACGGTTCGCCAACCCGACGGCTCCGGCGGGTACGTCAACATCGAGTCGAACTCCAACGTCGTCGCCACGACCGGCGAATGGGTACACCTCGCGGGCGTGTTCGACGCCGCAACGGGCGACGTGCAGCTCTACGTCAACGGCGTGCGGCAGAACTCGACCGGGCACGGCGCGATCGGCGAGGCGTCGGCGACCAGCCTCAACATCGGCGGCCGGCCGAACTCGAGCCCCTTCCTCTTCGGCGGCGCCATCGACGACGTCCACGTGTACCAGGGCGTGCTCAGCAACCGGGAGATCGCGGCCAGCTACGCCGGCAACTGACCGTCCACGTCATCCAGCGCGGGCCCGCCACTACCAACGGCGGGCCCGCGCTGCGGCTCTCCGCGCTTCAGGCAGAAGCGGTGCTCGACGTTCTGCGCTGGCTGGCTACACGAACATCGCACCGGCGCCCAACACGATGACGATGGTCGTCGCATGGCGAGCCACAGCGACAGGATCAAACGCGACGAGCAGCTATTGCAGATCTGAGGCATACCCTCGTCGATCCCCAATCTGCAGTAACTGACCGTGACGTTGCCACACTAGGCACGTCCAAATACGACACTTCACCCTGCAGGGCTCGTAAATCGGGTTTTGGCTAGGCGGCCTGCGTGTTCGTTGATCAGCCCGCCCAGGATCGGGCGTCATGGAACACGGTGGGAGGGCCGGCGCGGCGACGCCGGCCAGGACGTCGCTACCCGGACCTGGCCGTCGTCGCACGTGGGGCCTGGCAGCTGCGGGGCAGCTGCAGGGCAGCTGCGACTACCGGCACTGCGCGCAACGGCGGGCGTGCGGCACCGCTTCCAGCCGTTGCCAGGCGATGGTCGACCCGCACGTTTCGCAGCGGCCGTAGGTGCCCTCCGACATGCGGCGCAACGCCAGTGCGGTGTCGGCGATGCCACGCCGCGCCCCTTCGACCCTGGCCTCGAACGTGGTGGGATCCGCCATGCTGCCCCGCGCCAGGAGTTCGTTCAGGCGGTTGGTATGAATGGCGAACGCGTGCTCCAGTCTGTCCCGGAGCAGTTCGACCGGTTGCTGCATCGTGCTCGTCACGACAGTCCTCCTGCCTCCAGCTGTGCCGCGGGCCGGAATCGCACGTCCTCCGCGCGGTTCCGACTCCCGTGCACATCAAGCCTGCCCGCCGGTACCCGGGATGCCACCGGCAGCCGTCGGCGAAGTTGACCGCCGTGGGTTGCCGGTCGTCGGCAACTCGCAGGCGGTGCTGCACACCGGCGGCGGTCGCGTGCCGGCCGTGCCACCGTGCCGGTGAGGCCACAGCGGCCGGCGGCGTTCAACCCCTTCCCGGGAACGTTTCGAAAAACGTGGGAAATGTAGGTTGGTGTGGCATTCTCAGACACCCACGGTACCGCCGAGGAGGGGCATGTCGAGCACGCCGCTGTCGTTGTCACTGCCGCAGGCGCCGGCGCGGGCGCCCGAGTTCGGCCGCGACGCGCTGATCGTCTGCGAGAGCCTCGTGCGCATTTACCAGACCGGTTCGGTCGAGGTGCAGGCGCTGCAAGGACTCGACCTGGCCGTGGACAGCGGGGAGATGGTCGCCGTCGTGGGCGCGTCCGGCTCGGGCAAGTCGACGCTGCTGTCCATCCTCGCCGGGATCGACGCCCCGACCGCCGGACGGGCGCGGGTCGACCGGTGGAACCTGCTGTCCATGTCCCGCGCCGACCGGGTCCGCTACCGGCGGCACACCGTGGGGTTCGTGCGCCAGCAGACGGCCAGCAACCTGGTGCCGTACCTCACCGCCCGGCAGATGGTGGACCTGCCGATGACGGCGGCCCGCACCCCGGTCAAGGCCCGCCGGGACCGCGCCGCCGAGCTGCTGGCCGCCCTCGGCGTCGCCGACTGCGCCGACCGGCGCCCCTCCCAGTTGTCCGGCGGTCAGCAGATGCGCGTCGCCATCGCCGTGGCGCTGGCGAACCAGCCACGGGTCCTGCTGGCCGACGAGCCCACCGGCGAGCTGGACACCGCGACGTCGGCCGAGGTGTTCGGGGCGTTGCGGGACGTCAACCGGCGCTTCGGCGTCACCGTGGTGGTGGTGACCCACGACCCGGCGGTGAGCGGCCAGGTCGAGCGGACGGTGGCCATCCGCGACGGCCGGACCAGCAGCGAGGTGTTGCGCCGCGCCACCACCAACGCCGAGGGCGACACCCACGTGATCGCCGAGGAGTACGCCGTGATGGACCGCGCCGGCCGGGTGCAGGTGCCCCGCGACTTCCGTGAGGCCCTCGCCCTGACCCGGCGGGTCCGCCTGGCGCTGGAGCCGGACCACGTCACGATCCGCCCGGACACGGCGGACACGGCGTGACCGCCGTGCCCACCGGCGACGCGACTACCGGCGACGCGACTACCGGCGCGACTACCGGCGCGACTACCGGCGCGACTGGCGGGCCGCTGCTGTCGGTACGCGACATCCACCGCCGCTTCGGTGCCGGACCGGCCGCGGTCCACGCGCTCAGAGGCGTGTCGTTCGACGTGCGACCCGGCACGATGGTCGCCCTCGTCGGCCGGTCCGGCTCCGGCAAGACGACGCTGCTCAACGTCATCGGCGGGTTGGACCGCCCGGACAGCGGCACCGTGCACATCGACGGCACCGACGTCACCGCCCTCGACGAGGACGGGCTGTCCCGGCTGCGGCGGGAGAAGGTCTCCTACGTGTTCCAGACCTTCGGACTGATCCCGGTGCTGTCCGCCGCGGAGAACGTCGGCGCTCCGCTGCGGCTGGCCCGCGTCGCACCGGCCGAGCGCGAACACCGCGTCGAACTGCTGCTCGGACTCGTCGGGCTCACCGAACACGCCGAGCAGCGCCCCACCGAGCTGTCCGGCGGTCAGCAGCAGCGCGTCGCGATCGCCCGGGCACTGGCCGGCTCGCCCCGGCTGCTCATCGCCGACGAACCCACCGGCCAGCTCGACGCCGAAACGGGCCTGGCGGTGATGGCGCTGATCCGCGGGGTCGTCGAGTCCGAGGGTGTCACCGCGCTCGTCTCCACCCACGACCCGGTGATGATGGCCCTCGCCGACCGCGTCATCACCATCCACGACGGGCAGCTCGACTGATGCTGAGCCTGCTCGCCCGCCGCGCCGGCGCGCAATGGCCGCTGCTCGCCGCGCTACTCGGCGTCGTCACCGTCGGGGCCACCCTGCTGGGCACCTGCGCACTGCTCACCACCCGCACCGCCGAGCGGGCCTACGAGGTCGCCGCCGCCCGCGCCAGCGCCGACGACGTCGACGTCACCGCGTACACCGGCACCGTCGAAGGCCCGGACGCCAGCGCCGTCGCCGCCGACGCCCGGGCCGTCATCACCGGTGCCCTCGCCCCGTTCCCGACGACCACGCACACCCGCGCGTCGAGCATCCTGCGGGCCCTGCCCCCGACCGCCGCCGCCGGCACCACCGTCGCCCCCCAGACCTACCTGTCCGCCATGGACGACCTGCCGGCCCGCGCCCAGCTCACCGCGGGCCGCTGGCCGCAGGCCGCGAAGACGCCGTTGGAAGCGGTACTGCTGGAGCAGACCGCGCAACTGCTCGGCGTCGGCCCCGGCAGCCGGCTGCACCTCGGTGCCGAGCTCGCCCACGCCGCCGTCCCCCCGATCGACGTCACCGTCGTCGGTGTCGTCCGCCCGCTGCCCGGCGCCGGCTGGGACCGCGACCCGCTCGCCGGGACCGGCTCCGCCCTGGGCTACCTCGACGGCCGCTTCGGTCAACCCGTCAACGTGTACGGCCCGCTCATCGTCGACCTCACCGACCTGCTCACCACCGGCGCCACCATCGACCGGCTGCAGGTCACCGCGCACCCGGACCTGTCGCGTCCCACCCGCCGCGACCTCGACGACGCCGCCGCCGCGGTCGGTGACGCGGACCGGCGCCTCGCCCGTACCCTCGGCGACCGCGTCGGGCTGGAACGGGTCTCCTCCGCGCTGCCGCTGGCCCTGCGCGCCGCCGACGACCAGCGCCGGGTCACGGCCGCCGTCGTGCTCGCCGTCGCCGTCCTCGGCGGCATCCTCGCCGCCACCGCCCTGGCCCTCGCCGCCCGGCTCACCGCCGGCGTCCGCGCCGGCGAGACCGCCCTCCTCGTCGCCCTCGGCACCAGCCCCCGCCAGCTGGCCGCCGCCGCGACCGTGGAGGCCGGCACGCTCGCCGCCCTCGCCGCCGCGCTGGCCGTCCCCGCCTCCTCGGCCCTGCACGCCACCCTCACCCACCTGCCACCGCTGGACGGCGCCGGGCTCAGCACCCACCCGGTCGTAACCGGCCCCCAGACACTCACCGTCGCGGCCGGCGCACTCGCGCTGGCCGCGGTCCTCGTCGTCCTCGCCGTGCGGCCCGGACCCGCGCCCGGCGAGCGCCGGCCGCGCCGCGAGCTGCTCGCCCGGTCCGGCGCCGACCTGCTGCTCGTCGCGTTCGCCGGGGCCGGCTGGTGGCAGCTGTCCGCGCAACCCGCCGCCGCCACCACCCGCGCCGACGCCGTCCGCGTCCTCGCGCCGGCGCTGCTGCTCACCGCCGGTGCCGCGCTGGCGCTGCGCCTGGTGCTGCCGGCCCTGCACGGCGCCGACCGGCTGGCCCGCCGCGCCCGCGGGCTCGTCCTGCCGCTGGCCGCGTTCGAGGCCGCCCGCCGCCCGCAGGCGGTCGCTGCCGGCCTGCTCATCGGCCTGGCCTGCGCCGCCGGCACGTTCGGCGTCGCCTTCGACGCCACCTGGCACCGCGCGCAGCGCGACCAGGCCGACGTGTCCGTCGGCACCGACCTCGCGCTGACCCTCACCACCCCGCCCGACGCCGGGCAGGGCAGCACCGTGGCCGCCGCCACCGGCGGCACGGTGAGCCCCGCCGTCAACCGTGGCATCGCCGTGGGACAGTGGCTCGGCAGCGCCGGTGACCCGCCGCGTCTCGTCGCCGTGCACACCGCCCGCGCCGGCGCCCTGCTGCGCGGCCGGCTCGACGGCGACCGGAGCTGGGCCGAGGTCGGCACCGCCCTCGCCCCGGCGGCCCCTGCCGGCGGCATCACGGTCCCGGCCGGCGCCGCGCTCACCCTCACCGGCACCGCCACCGGCGCCGCCGCGCTCGTCGTGACCCCCCGCCTGCTCCTGCAGGACGCCACTGGCCTGCGTACCCCCTGCACCGCACCCACCGTGCCGCTGGACGCCACCCCGCACCGGCTGCCGCCCTGCGCGACCACCGGCGGGCTGCAGCTCGTCGCGGTGTCCCTGAAGGTCGAGGTGTCCGGACCGGAGTACGCGGGCGGCATCAGCAAGGTCGCTGTCACCCTCACCGTGCCGGGCGGCACACCACCCACCGGCCCGTGGACCGCGACCTCCGCCCCGCCGGTCCCCACGCGGGTGACCGACCCGGCCGTCGCCGTCACCGCCGCGGGCCTGGACGTGACCGGGACCGTCCAGCTCGACGGCGCGCCGGACGCCGCCCGTACCCTCGTCGCCACCGCGTTCGCAGACCCCGGACCTGTCCCGGTCGCCGCGTCCGCCCGCTTCGCCGACGAGATCCGGGCGAAACGGGGGACCCCGCTGAGCATCACCGTCGGCACCACGGCCGTGCCGATCGTCGTCGCCGAGGTGCTGCCGGCGATCCCCGCCGCCCCCGGCGCGGCCGCGGTCCTCGCCGACCTCGACATGCTCTCCCGCGCCCTCGCCGTCACCGGCGACCTCACGTTCCCGGTCGACGCCTGGTGGGTCGGCCACCCCACCGGCGACGCCGCCGACCGGGCCGCGGCGCTGCGGCTCGGCACCGTCACCACCCGCGCCGAGGAAACCACCCGCCTCAGCGGCGGCCCGCTGCGCGCCGGCCTGCCCGCCGCGCTGCGGCTGCTCGTCCCGGCCGCCGCCCTGCTGCTGCTCGCCGGTGTCATCCTGCACGTGACCTGCGACCTGCAGGTCCGCGCCCTCGAGGTGGCGCGGCTGCGCGGCATCGGCATGGCCCGGCGCGACATCCGGGCGGTCCTGCTCGGCCAGCACGCCGCGGTGCTGGTCCCCCTGCTCATCGCCGGCGCCGCGGTCGGCGGGCTCGCCACCCGGCTGGTGGCACCGCTGCTGGTGCGCTCCGACACCGGCGCCGCGCCGGTACCGCCGGCGCAACCGCTGTGGCCATGGGCGGCCGAGGCGACCCTGTTGCTCCTGCTCCTGGCCGGCTGCACCGTCGCGGTCGCCGCCGTCGTCTCCGTCCAGGTCCGCCGGGCCGACGCCGCCCACCTGCGGGTGGCGTCGTGAACCGGCCGCGCCTTCGCCCACCGGCCCTGCACTGGCCCAGCATCCGCGGCCGGGCCCGCGCGGACGCCGGACCGCTGCTGCTCGCCGCCGCCGTCGTGGCGGCGGTCGCCTTCCTCGCCGGCGCGGTGCCACCGCTGTTGCGCGCCACCGCCGACGACGCCGTCCGGGACACCGTCCGCCGTGCCGGCGACGACGCCGACGTCCGCGTGCACAACCGGTTCGAGCGCGACGACGGGCCGAGCGGCGGACGGCTCCGCGCGCCGCTGCTCGCCGACGACGTCGAGGACTTCCGGGACCGGGCGTCGGCCGAACTCGGCCCCGATCTGCACGCCGTCCTGCAACCACCGGTCGCCGCCGTCACCAGCCCGGTCCTTAACGTCACCGACGGCAGTGTCCTGCGCACCTTCCAGCTCGCCTACCTCGCCACCGACGGCGGCGGCCCCGCCGTCACCTGGATCGCCGGCACCGCACCGGGACCCGCCGCCGCTGCTGCCGGGACCGACCGGTTGGTGGTGGCGCCGTACGTCGGCCCGCCCTGGCCGGTCCAGGTCGGCCTGTCCGAAGCGGACGCCGCGGCGCTGCGCCTGTCCCCCGGCGACACCGTCCCCCTCAAGGACACCCACAACCAGGTCAAGGACGTCCGGGTGAGCGGCATCTTCCGGCCCGTCGACGACACCGACCCCGCCTGGCGGCTCGCACCGTCGGTGCTGCACCCGGTGGCCGGCGCCGACGGCGTCGGCACCACCCACCTCGGCGGGCTGCTCTCCCGCGACTCCCTGCCCGACGCCCGCCTCGCCTTCGAACAGGACCAGCTGCAGCGCACCGTCCGGTTCGCCGCCCGACCGGACGCCCTCACCTGGTCCACCGCGTCCACGCTCGCCACGACCGTCGTGCAGCTCAAGGCCACGTCCGGCGCCTCCAGCGGCCCCGACGCGTCGCTGCGCTGGGAGTCGCAGCTCGACGCGGTGCTGCGCGACGCGCGGACCCAGGTCAACGCCGCGTCCGCCCAGGCGTCGGTGCTGCTCACCGGGATCGTGTCGGCGACGGTACTGGTGCTGCTGGTCGCCGCCGGCCTGCTGGTGCACCGCCGCGTCCCGCCCCTCACCACCGCCCGGCACCGCGGGGCGGCACTGCCCGACCTCGGCGCGGAACTGTTCATCGAGTCAGCCGCGGCGGCGCTGGCGGCCACCGCGATCGGTCTCGCCCTCGCCCGCGCCGTCGCGCCCGGCGTCGCCGTGCTGTCGGCGCTGCCGCTGGCCGCGGCCGCCGCCACCGCCGCACCGGCGTTCGGCGTGCTCGCCGCCGCCCGCGCCACCAACGACCGGCGTACCCCGGCGAACAGCAGCGCCCGCCGCTGGACCCGGCGCACCCGGCAACTGCGCCGCGCCGCGCTGGACGTCGCGATCGTCATCGCCGCGGCCGGCGCCCTCACCGCGCTGCACCAACGCGGCATCACCCCGACCGGCACGGCCTCCACCCCCGACGGCAGTGGGGGCCTGCCCACCAGCGCACCGGCGCTCGGCGCGCTCGCCGCGGCGCTGCTGCTGCTGCGGCTGCTGCCCGCCGGCACCCGCCTCGCGCTCCGCCAGGCCCTGCGCTCCCGCCGCCCCCTCGCCGTGTTCGGCGCCGCCCGGGCCGCCGCCACCGCCACCCGGATCCTCCCGCCGCTGGCGCTGGTGACTGCCACCGCACTCGCGTCGTTCGCCCTCACCGTCGACGCCACCGCCGGTCAGGGTCTCACCGACGGCTCGTGGCGCACCGTCGGCGCCGACGCCCGCGTCGACGTCGCCCCGGCCGCGGCGACCTCGACGCCCGCCCTCGCCGCGCGCATCGCCGCCGCACCCGGGATCGACCACGTCGTCGTCGCACAGGTCACCGACCGGGCCAGGGTCATCGCCGACGCCGCGATCACCGCCCCCCGCCTGGTGATCGTCGACGCCGCCGCGTTCCAGCGGCTGCTCGCCGCCACCCCGCTGCCGGACGCACCGGCGCTCGCCCGGCTCGCGAACCCCGCCCCCGGCGACGTCCCCGCGCTGGTGCTCTCCGGCGACGGCAGCCTCCAGCCCGGCATGCACCTGCAACTGCCCCAGCCGGACGGCGCCCCGGCGATCCGGCTCACCGCCGTCGGCACCGCGCCCGCCATCGGCGGCGCCACCGACCTCGTCGTCGTGGACACCGCCGGCCTCGCTGCCGCCGGCCTGACCACCGTGCCCAACACCGTCTGGGTGACCGGTCCCGGCACCGCCGCCGCCGTCGCCTCGGGTGACTCCGCCGCCAACGTCGTGCTCCGCGCCGACGTGGAACGCGCGCGCCGCGCTGCGCCGCTGACCGCGGGTCTGCTGCGGCTGGCCCGCACCGCCGCCGCGACGCTGCTGGTGCTGGGACTGCTCGGGCTCGCCCTCGGCGCCGCCGCCGGCGCACCGCAACGCTGGCAGACCCTCACCCGCCTGCGCACCCTCGGCCTGCGGCCACGTGACGCCCGCTGGATCGCGGCCGGCGAGCTGCTGCCTGCGGTGCTGCTCGCCGCCGTGGGCGGCCCGCTGCTCGGCGCGGTGCTGGCCCGGCTCACGCTCGGCCCGCTCGAACTGCGGCTGCTCACCCGCCAGACCGTTGACCCTTCCCTGGTACTGCCGTGGGGGTGGCTCGCGCTGCTGGGCGGGGTGCTGCTGGCGGCGGTCGCCGTCGTGGTGCCGGTCGAGGCGGCGCTGCGCCGCCGCCGGCAGCTGGGCGAGGTGCTCCGCGCGGGCGAGTGACCCGGCGCAGTGTCCGCGGGGCGCACCAGGCTGCGGTCGAACCGGTGCTGTCCCTGCACGTCGAACTCGGTCGCGTGGTCCTGGCCGACCCCGACCGGCGTCGATGTACTACGGTTCAGGCGACCACCCGCAGCGAAACCGGTGCGACACCGGTGCTGTCCCGCAACTGTGATGCCCCGATCCGTACGGTCCGGGGACTAGCCAGGTCGCCTGCCGGGGACGGTCGCGAACCGCGCTCTCGAGGAAGGGCGCCTTGCGGGCGGGGCATGTTCGTCACCCCCTGTCGGCGAAGCACCGACTCCTCGACCGACAGGAGGACTGATGAGCAGACGCACCCCGGTAACGTTCGGTGCCGCCCTGGTCGCCATCGCGCTCACGCTCGGCGCTTGCGCCGGCGGCGCGGACGGCACCCCGCAGCCCGGCTCCGCCGACG
Source organism: Dactylosporangium sp. NPDC050688 (assembly GCF_040654515.1). Lineage (NCBI taxonomy): Bacteria > Bacillati > Actinomycetota > Actinomycetes > Micromonosporales > Micromonosporaceae > Dactylosporangium > Dactylosporangium sp. NPDC050688. The sequence continues at coordinate 67,113 of NZ_JBFAIC010000044.1, read as the reverse complement.
CCGCCGCGTATCCGGTGACGGTGGGCAAGGTCACGCTGGAGCAACGCCCCACGAAGATCGTGTCGCTGTCGCCGAGCACCACCGAGATGCTCTTCGCGATCGGTGCGGGCGCGCAGGTGACGGCGGTCGACGACCAATCCGACTATCCGGCCGAGGTACCGACGTCGCAGTTGTCCGGGTTCCAGCCGAACGCCGAGGCGATCGTGGCCAAGAACCCCGACCTGGTCGTCCTGACCACCGACGCCAACAAGGTCGTCGAGCAGCTCGCCAAGTTCAAGATCCCGGTCTACCTCGCACCGGCGGCCGTCACGCTCGACGACACGTACCGGCAGATCGACGAGCTGGGCCGGCTCACGGGCCACGGCTCCGAGGCCACGGACCTGGTCGGACGCATGCGCCACGACGTCGACAAGCTGATCAAGGGCCTGCCGCCGCGCTCGAGCAAGCTGACGTACTACTACGAGCTCGACCCGACGCTGTACACGGTCACCGGCAGCACGTTCGTCGGCTCGCTGTTCACCATGGCAGGCCTGCAGAACGTGGCCGATCCCGCGGACCCCGGCGGCGCGAAGGGCGGCTATCCCCAGCTCTCCGTCGAGGTGCTGGTCCAGGCCGACCCGGATCTGGTGTTCCTCGCCGACGCGAAGTGCTGCAAGCAGTCGGCCGAGACGGTCGCCGCCCGCCCCGGCTGGTCCGGCATCACCGCGGTGAAGACCGGGCGGATCGTCGCGCTGGACGACGCCGTGGCGTCCCGCTGGGGCCCGCGCGCGGTCGATCTGCTCCGGGCCATCGTCGAGGCAGTGGCCAAGGTGCCCGCGTGAGACCCAGCCGCCGGTCCACCGACCGGCTCCGCCCGAGCTGGGTCGTGGCCGGCGTGCTGGCGATGCTCGTGGCGCTGGTGGGCGGCGTCGCCCTGGGCCCGGTGAGCCTGCCGCCCGGCAGCGTCGCCGCCGAACTGCTGAACCTGCTGCCCGGCGTGCACCTGGACAGCGGCCTCAATGAGCGCGAGATCGCCATCGTCGCCGAGATCCGGCTGCCCCGGGTCGTCCTCAGCCTGCTGGTCGGCGCGATGCTGGCCCTCGCCGGCGGCTGCTTCCAGGGCGTGTTCCGTAATCCTCTGGCCGATCCGAGCCTGCTGGGCGTGGCGGCCGGCGCGGGCCTGGCGGTCACCGTCCTCATCGCGTACCGTGGCGGCGCGCAGGGCACGCTGCTCGGCGGGGTCCCACTGACTACACCGGTCGTCGCGTTCGCCGGCGCGATGGGCGCGGTGCTGCTGGCCTACCTGCTCAGCGCCGGCGCCGGGCGGGAACGCTCGCCGACCACGCTGATCCTGGCCGGCGTGGCGGTCTCGGCCTTCCTGGCCGCCGCCCAGACGTACGTGATGCAGCGCAACATCGACACGATCCGCGAGGTGTACTCCTGGCTGCTCGGGCGCCTGTCCACCGCCGGCTGGTCCGACGTGCGGGTCGTCCTACCCTATGCGGGCGTGACCGCCGCGGTGATCCTGCTCCTGCGCAGGGAGCTGGACGTGCTCTCGGTCGGTGACGAGGAGGCCGCGAGCCTCGGGCTGAACCCGCAGCGGTCGCGCTACGTGCTGCTCGCCGCGGCCAGCCTGGCCACCGCCGCCGCGGTGTCGGTGTCCGGTCTCATCGGATTCGTCGGCATCATCGTCCCGCACACCGTCCGGCTGCTCGTCGGCGCCAGCTACCGGGCGATCCTTCCGCTGTCGATGCTCTTCGGCGGTGCGTTCCTGACCGTCGCGGACCTGGTGGCCCGCACCGCGGGCAACCCCGCCGAGATCCCGATCGGGGTGGTCACCGCGTTCTTCGGCGCGCCGTTCTTCGTGCTCGTCCTGCGCTCCTCCGGGCGGGTGGCACTGTGACCGGTTCCGCGGCGAGGCGCAGGAGGCCCGGCACCATGGGCTCGGTCCGCGAGGCGCGCGGCCGCAGCGGAGCGCAGGACGCATGACCGCCGTCGAGGTACGGGATCTGCGGGTCACGCTGGACGGCGCGACCATCCTGGCCGGCGTCGACCTGACCGTCGAGGCCGGCGAATGGGTCACGATCATCGGGCCGAACGGCGCCGGCAAGTCGACCCTCCTGCGCGCCGTCGGCGGTCTCGTGCCCAGCACCGGGTCGATCGCCCTGTTCGGCGCGCCGGTGGCCCGCCTGCCCCGCCGCCAGCGGGCCCGGACCGTCGCGGCCGTCATGCAGTCGCCGGTCGTCCCGCCCGGCATGGCCGTGTTCGACTACGTCCTGCTCGGCCGCACGCCATACGTCGCGCCGCTGGGTCGGGAGTCCGCCGCTGACCTGGTCGCGGTGCGCGAGGTGCTGGGCCGGCTCGACCTGGACCGCTTCGCCGGGCGGCTGCTCGGCACCCTCTCCGGCGGTGAACGGCAGCGGGTGTTCCTGGCCCGGGCACTCGTCCAGGGCGCCAGCCTGCTGCTGCTGGACGAGCCGGGCACCGCGCTGGACATCGGGCACCAGCAGGAGGTGCTGGAGCTGGTGGATCAGCTGCGCCGGGAAAGCGGGCTGACGGTCCTGGCGACGATGCACGACCTCGCGATCGCCGGCCAATACGCAGACCGGATGGTACTGCTCGCCGGCGGCGCGGTCGTCGCCTCGGGCGCCCCGGCCGACGTGCTGACCGAGGAACTGCTCGCCACCCACTACCGGGCCCGCGTGCGTGTGGTGCACAGCGAGCACGGCCGCCTGGTGGTGCCGGTCCGCAGTACTCCCCACTGACGCTCGACCACCTCGGCTGCCGGTCGCGGTGTTCGCGGTCCTCGGCCTGGCGGTGTCCTGCCGCGCCGGCCGGGTCACGTGGTAGGTCAGGCTGGCTGGTAGGTCAGGCAGTCGCTGGCCGTGACACCCGGTCCGACCGTCACGGACGGCGCCGTGCAGGCCAGGCTGGTGTTGTGGGCGCAGTCCGTGCGGGCGCACGAGCCGACGCTGCCGGTGACATCCGCGATGCCCCCGTGCACCGGCGACTCGACGAACGTCGCACAGGACGCCGTCGCACCGGGCGCCGCCACGGTCACGGCCGGGGCATGACAGCCACCGTCGTTGAAACTGCACGAGACGGCGGCGCATGTGCGCACAGCAGGCATCTGCAACAGAGTCTTCATGACTTCTCCGCTCACTGTTTCTGCATCTGATCGACAATGCCCGGTCGACGGCATCGCGATTAAGCCAAACAATAGTCGGGAATTCGTCTGCCGGTGCGTTTCCCTGCGATGGCACAGGATGGTTGGCAGGGGTATCACCGCAGCTCAGCAGGGTGATACGAAAAGCCCGGGAATTCCTTGCGTTTGCTGGATCCTGCGGGCGGATCCGCACCGGGGCGGTGCCGCCTTTTCAGACGGCGGCAAGGTCGCTGGTGCAGTGCGGGCAGCGGACCGCACTCGTCGGTACGTCGTCCATCTTGCAGTTCGGGCAGGTCTTGGTCGGTGGCGGGTCACCGAACACCGTCTTGCCGCGCTTGCGCATGTAGGCGCGGTAGGGCACCACGATCAGGAAGTAGATGACGGCCATGAAGATGACGAAGTAGATCAGCGCGCCGATGAACGCGCCGAGGTCGATGCGCTGGCCATTCACCGTCCAGCCGAGGCCTTTCCCGGTCGACCCGCCGCCGGCCATGGCGTTGACCAGCGGCGTGATGACGCTGTCAGTGAATGCCTTGATCAAGGTACTGAAGGCCAGGGCCACAACCAGCCCGACCGCCACCACGATCAGATCACCCTGCATCAGGAAGTTCTTGAAGCCCTTCAACATCCGCACTCCCCCCGTCGCTGCGCCCTGTCTACCGAGCCGGCGCCGGATTAAACCGCCCGGCGGGACGAGGCGTCCGGTCGCCGGGTGCCGGGGCCGGCCGTTCGCGATCCCCCGGTGCGGTGCGAAACTCAGGCCGCGGTCGCTGACCGGTTGCGGAGGATGCGGCGCAGGCCGAGCAACGCGACGGCGATCCCGGCACCGGCGACGAAGAACCCGAGGAAGAGGAACAGGAAGATCGGGCTCATCCCGAGCGTCTCACGTTCGGTACCGAGGATCGTGCCGATCAGGAATCCGAAGAGCGGCCCCAGGACCGTCACCGCGCCGCCGAGGATGAGCGGCCAGACACCGGGCGCGACGGGGGTCAGTTCGATCGGGCGCCCCGGCTGAGGGCTGGGATCGGGATCAGTGGGCATCATGCGTCCGTTGGGTCACGGGTGAGGTGCCGTTGACGCCGGGCGGGACCGGGCCGGCGGTCCGGCCGCGGAACGCGTCGAGGAACGGGCCGATGATGTCGATCGGCAACGGGAAGACGACGGTGGAGTTGTGGTCGGCCCCGAGCTCGAGCAGGGTCTGCAGGTAGCGCAGTTGCAGGCTCGCCGGACTTTCACTGAGCGTCCTGGCGGCATCGCGGAGCTCCGCCGACGCCTGGAGCTCACCACGGGCGTTGATCACTTTTGCCCGCCGCTCACGCTCGGCCTCAGCCTCGCGCGCCATGGCCCGCTGCATCGCCTCCGGGATCTCGACGTCCTTGATCTCCACCACCTCGACCTTGATACCCCACGGCTCGGTCATCGAGGCGATCGACTTCGCGAGGTCCTCGTTGAGGTCGGCCCGGTGGGCGAGCAGCGTGTCGAGGTCCGCCCGGCCGACGACCGACCGGAGCGTGGTCTGGGCGATCTGGGAGGTGGCGACGGCGTGGTTCTCCACCGACATCACCGAGCGGACCGGGTCGACCACCCGGAAGAGCACGACAGCGTTCACCCGAGCCGGCACATTGTCCCGAGTGATCACGTCCTGCGGCGGGATGGTCAGCGTGACCACCCGCAGGTCCACCTTGATCAGCTTGTCCAGGCCGGGGAGGAGCAGGCGGACGCCCGGGCCCAGCGGCTCCCGCAGCCGCCCCAGCCGGAACGCGACGCCCCGCTCGTACTCCTTCAGCACCCGCAGCGACAGCCCGGCCAGGACCAGCGGCACCAGCGCGACGACGGCGGCGATGATCATGTGGTCTCCTTCCCGCGCCGGTCGGACCGGTAGCTCGCGCGGCCCCGGGCCACCGCGGCGGCGGCCGCCTCGCGCTCGGCGAGCGCCTCGTCGAGCGTGCGGTAGACCATGCCCTCTGGGATGAACACCGGGTTGCGCCGCAGGTGGGACCACAGCGGCAGGCTGAGCAGCAGCGCCGCGGCCACGGCAGCGGCGAGGACCAGCAGCCCGTCGCGTCCCGGCCCGGTGAGCGCGGTGCCCAGCGGCCACAACAGCCCGAGCAGCACCACGGCACAGGCGATGCCGCGGTGGAAGCGGGCGGCCTCGGACGCCGGCCAGGAGTCGACCGCGCGCTGGACCTCCCGCCCGGAGGAGGACGTCGTACAGGTGTGCTTGACCGGGCAGGCGTTGCAGATCGACGGGCTCGCGCGGTACCGCATGACGCGGTGCTCCGAGTCGAAGGACTGCGGCCACAGCCACTGGTCCTGCGGGCACCGCCACGCGTCGTGGTCGCGGTGGTAGCGGAAGCCGCCGCCCGCGCCGCCCTCGGAGATCGCCGCTGCCCGGCGGGCCAGCGCGTCGATGACGTGCGCCAGCCCTACCACGGCCAGGCAGTAGCCGGCCGCCAGCCAGACCTCCGGGCCGGCCGCGGCGGCCGAGAAGCCGCTCACGGCTCCTCCGGTTCGTTGCGCCGGTCGGATGCGTACCGGCGCCGCGAGGCGGGCGGCTCACCCGTGCCGACCGCGACCGGCAGGCCGGTGCGGTCCTGCGCGGCGTGGTCGGTCTCCTCGACGTAGAGGGTCTCCGGCTGCAGCTGGGTGGCCGCCGGTGTGATCCCGTGCCGGATGCCGAGGTACGTGATCCACAGGAAGGGCAGCGCGCCGCCGACGATCATGATGACGTCGCCGGGCATCCGCAGCCATTCGAGCACGGCGTTGCCGGGTTCGGTGAGGTAGCCGAGCGTGCGCGCCTCGAAGTACCCGTCGTTCACGGAGTGCCACAGCTGCAGGATGCCCAGCGGCAGCAGGGTGACGAACATCATCCAGGCCAGGCCGATGTTGAGCGACCAGAACGAGAGCTTGGCCAGCCGGTCGGGCCACCTCGCGGCGGGGATGATGTACCGCAGTGCGAACAGGGACAGGCCGACGGCGAGCATGCCGTAGACGCCCATCATCGCGCCGTGCCCATGGTTCGCGGTCAGCGCCGTGCCGATCTGGTAGTACGACACGATCGGCAGGTTGATCAGGAATCCGAACACCCCGGCGCCGACGAAGTTCCAGAACCCCACGGCGACCAGGAACATCACCGCCCACCGGTGCGGGAACGGCGCGTTGCCGCGGTTCTGCTGCCGGGATCCCAGTTGCAGGAAGGTCCAGGCTTCGACGGTCAGGAAGGTCAGCGGGATCACCTCCAGCGCGGAGAAGAACGCGCCCAGCGCCATGTGCTCCACCGGCGTGCCGGAGAAGTACAGGTGGTGCATCGTGCCGATCACGCCGCCGGCGGAGTAAAGGATGACGTCGAGGAAGATGATCTGGATGGCGATCTGGCGCCGGACGACGCCGAGCATCACGAAGATGTAGGCGACCATGACCGTGGTGAACAGCTCCAGGAAGTCCTCGACCCACAGGTGCACGACCCAGAACCGCCAGAACTCCGCGACGGTCAGGTGGCTCTGCGCCGAGGCCAGCATGCCGACGGCGTAGAACGCCGGGATCGCCAGGCCCGCGTAGAGGAACAGCCAGGGCATGTTGAGCCGGTGCTCGGTCTTCAGCCGCGACCGGATGCCCCGGTAGACGATCGCGATCCACAGGAAGAGCCCGATCACCAGCAGTGCCTGCCAGAACCGCGGCAGGTCGAGGTACTCCCACTGCTGGTCGAAGAAGATCGACCCCTTCGCCCAGTCGGCGCCGAAGATGCTGACCGCCTCGCCCGTGAGGGAGCCGACGACCACGATCACGAGCGCGCCGAGCAGGCCCCAGGCGAGCCAGTGCTGCCGGCGCGGTTCTCGACCGGCGATGATCGGGGTGAGGTAGACGCCGGCCGCGAGGAACGCCGCCGCCGTCCAGAACAGGGCCAGCTGGACATGCCACGTGCGGGCCAGGTTGAACGGCAGCACCCGGGCGAGGTCGATGCCGAAGAACGTGCTCAGGTCGGCGCGGTAATGCTCGATCGCGCCGCCGAGCAGCGTCTGCCCGAGGAACAGCGCGGCCACGACGAAGAAGAACCACGCCGTCACCTTCTGCGCCTTGGTGATCTGCACCTCGCCGGGCTGCCGGAAGGCCAGCGCCGGCTGCTCCGCGGCGTGCCAGCCGATGGTGCGGCTCCACCGCCCGTACAGCGCGAACAGCGCACCGAGGCCGACCAGCAGGGCGGTCAGCGACAGGCCCGACCAGACCACGATGTCGGCCGTCGGGGTGTTGTCGACCCGCGGCTCCGGCGGCCAGTTGTTGGTGTAGGAGTAGCTGTGGCCGGGCCGCTCCGCGGCGCTCGCCCACGCCGTCCAGGAGAAGAAGGCGGTCAGCTCGTGGATCTCCCGCGGGTCGGTGATCACCTCGGGCAGGAGGCCGTACCTGGTGCTGTCGGTGCCGAAGAAGTCGGCGTAGTGCTTTTTGGCGTCTTCGAACGCCGAGACCTGTTCGGCGGTGAACGCCAGTTCGCCGCTCGCCTTGTCGTACCGGTTCTCGCGCAGCATCCGCTTGGTGGCCTCGATCGGCTCCTGCTGCCCCGACGCGGCGAGCCGGCCTTTGATGTGCTCGGCCGAGATGCGCAGGTACTCCGCGGTGTAGTCCGGGCCGAGGTACGCACCGTGCCCCATCACCGAGCCGTACTGCTGCAACCCCCGACGCAGGAACGTCTGCTGCCCTGCGGTCACTTCGGCGCGGGTGTAGACGACGTCACCACCCGGGCCGGTCACCCGCTCCGGTAGCGGCATCGAGTCGGTGTAGGTCCGCAGGGCCAGCATGCCCATCACGAAGAACCCGAAGACCATGACCAGGGCGACGCCCTGGACCCACCCCTTGGACAGGCGCAGCCGCGCACGGTCGGAGCCGTTGACCTGCGCTTGACCGGGCACGTGTCGACCTTCCGTCAGCAGCGATGCACCGACCGTATCGAGAAGTGCGGTGTCACGGAGCCCAAAGCGCCCACCTACTACCTGGATCGCGGAGGACGGGCACGCACGCCGTCAACGGTCGCCATCCGCATCCCGCGTCGTCGCGCGCCGGGGTCTCCGGACGGTCCAGCGGATCGGTCGACGGGTGGATGACCCGCATCAAGCCGGCTCCCCGGCTTCTGCGGTCGCGGTGAACAGCGGCGTGCTGAGATACCGTTCACCGGTGTCCGGCAGGACGACCACCACGGTCTGCCCCGCGTGCTGCGCCCGCCGGGCAACGGTCGCCGCGGCGTGCAGCGCCGCGCCGCTGGAGACCCCGGCCAGGATGCCCTCGGTGCGGGCCAGCCGCCGCGCCGCTGCCCGGGCCTGTTCCACATCGACGCGCATCACGTCGTCGTACACGGCCGGGTCGAGGACCCCGGGGACGAAGCCGGCGCCGATGCCCTGAATGCCGTGCGGGCCGGCGGCCCCGCCGGAGAGCACCGGCGACTCGGCTGGCTCGACAGCCACAACCCGTACCGCCGGGTTCTTCTCCTTGAGCGTCCGGCCGACGCCGGTGATGGTGCCGCCGGTGCCGACGCCGGCGACGAGCACGTCGACGTCGCCGCCGGTGTCGTTCCAGATCTCGTGCGCGGTGGTCCGCCGGTGCACCTGCGGGTTGGCCGGGTTGTCGAACTGGCTGGGCAGGAAGGCCCGCTGCTCGTCGGCGATCTGGCGGGCCCGGCGGACCGCGCCCGGCATCCCTTCGCCGGCCGGGGTCAGCACCAGTTCGGCGCCGTAGGCGGCCAGCAGCGCACGCCGCTCGGCACTCGTGCTCTCCGGCATCGTCAACGTCAGCCGGTAGCCGCGGGCAGCGGCGACGACGGCCAGGCCGATGCCGGTGTTGCCGCTGGTCGCCTCCACGATCTGCCCGCCGGCGGTGAGCTGGCCGCCGGTCTCGGCGGCGTGGATCATCGCAACAGCGATACGGTCCTTGACGCTGCCGCCGGGATTGGCCGACTCGAGCTTGGCCAGCAGCCGGGCGGGAGCGCCGGGGGCGAAGCGGGACAGCCGCACCATCGGCGTGCGGCCGATCAGCTCGGTGACGTCGTTGTAGATCATGTCATCGCTCCTCGGCGATCCGGGTCGGGCAGCGCGGTGTGGACGCGATCTGGGACGGGGACGGCTGCCGGCGCGCGCAGCCGGGCTCCGGCGGCGACGTCGGTCAGTACGAGGCAGTGGGCGCCGATCTCGGCGTCGTCGCCGATGTGCACCGGCCCGAGGACGGTGGCGCCGACACCGAGTACCACGCGGTCACCGACACTGGGATGGCGCCGGCTGCCCTTGCCGTCACGCCGCCAGCCACGCCCACCGAGGGTGACCCGGTGGTACATCGTCACGTCATCGCCGATGCGGGCGGTCTCCCCGATGACGACGCCGGCGCCGTGGTCGATGAACAGTCGCCGCCCGATGGTGGCGCCGGGATGGATCTCGATACCGGTCAGCAGTCTGGCCACCTGGGACAGGGCACGCGGCAGCAACGGCAGCCGCCAGCGGTGCAGGGCGTGGGCCAGCCGGTGGGCCCACACCGCCCACACTCCGGGATAGAGCAGCACTTCCACTCGCCGGCTGCCGTACAGCGCAGGGTCACGCCGGCACGCGGCCCGCAGGTCCTCCAACACGTCCCGCTCCTCCAAAACACCACGCACCAGCGCCGAACCGCACCGGTGGTTGCCGGCGACGCCGAATGGGCGTGTCACCGGTGGGCATACAGGGTGATCAGTGGAGGAGACACCACTCGTCGAAGACGCGGCGTACGTGCCGGCCGGTCATCGGCACGGTGAACCGGTGGCCGGCCAGCCGGCTCGGTCGACGCGATTCACCCATACCGTGCACCGTACGCAGGCGCAACCGCCGGCGGACAGGGTCCAACGGCCCTCTCCGGACGGGGGCCGAAGGGCCCTGGCCGCCGCCGGCACGTCATCGCCGATCAGGTACCCGCCGGCTCCGACCTGCGCAGCAACGGCCCCGCGGCGCCGCGAACCAGCCCTGCCCGTCCTGTGAGCGGCAGGACCGCACGGCACCCCGATCATGGGCATCCGGCACGGGTGCTGCGGCTCCTGCGGAGGGAGGGTGGAAGCGGGCCTCCAGGTTTGCACGACGCTCGCGGTACCCGGTCGGCGGCACGGTGGAGAAGCTGCTGGAACTGTCGCACCGGGTGGGGTTGCTCGTCGTCGGCGGCCACGACGGCACCGATGCGTTGCACCGGTGCGTCCCCGCACGGGTCGCCGCCAACGCCGCCTGCCCTGTGGCCGTCGTGCGCCCGATGCCGGGGCATGGCGGCGGCCCGTTCGCCGGTCACGTCGTCGTCGGTGTCGACGGCTCCGCCGCGTCCGCTGCCGCGCTCCGCGCCGGGTTCGCCCACGCCGCGACCCACCACCTCCCGCTCGTCGCGGTCGAGGTCGACGAACGCCGGCGGGACGACGACTTCCGGTTCGACGACCGGTTCCTCGAGACACGCTCCGCCTACCGGCCGGCACCGCTGGAGGCGCTGGCCGTCCAGGTGGAGTCGCTCATCGCCCTAGGGTGTGGTGGCACGAACCGAGGTGACACCGGCGGCGGTTCGCACCAGCGCCTCCACGACCACCCGCTCCGTGTCGTCGTCGAACCCGCCGTCGACGGTTGCGACCGCGCTGTCGACGGTCACCCGCCACCGGCGTTGCCCGTTCGCGTACACGTCCAGCCGGTGCTGGGCCTCACGTTGTGCGGCGGCATCGGTCGGCAGCAGCGTCCGCAGCACGTCGCAGCGGCTGACGACACCCACGACGTGGTGATCTTCCACGACCGGGATGGTGTGCGCATCCTGCCTGACCATGACGGCCGCCAGGTCGCTGACGTCCGCGTCCGGCCACGCCGACACCGGCAAGCCTGACATCACATCGCGTACCCGGCGCAGTGCCGCGCCCGGCGCCGTGTCGCTGCCGGCTGCCGCCTGCCGCAGGAGGTCCCGCTCGGTGACCAGCCCGACGAGCACGTCGCGGTCATCGACGACAGGGGCCGCGGTGATCGACTGCCGTTCGAGCAGTTCGACCGCCGCCGCGACCGGCGCATCGGCGCGCACTGTGTGTGCCGGGGTACTCATGATGTCCTTGGCGTGCATTGCCCCTCCTCAGTCGAGCCCTGTCGTGCCGGGCAGCGGGATGACCGGCAGACGTCATGACATGCCGCGCGGGCGAGCTCCGCGGCACGCTGCCGCGTCGGGGTGGTGGCCTGGTCGAGGTGCCGCACGATCGCGGCCGCCAACGCCGCGTCGCGCCGCTCCGTGCGCCCCGTCCGCGACGTCCTGTCCGCGGGACCCGTGATCGGGCCGGGGTGAGGGCGTCGCAGCAGCCGGCCCTTCAGGGCTCACCCGTGCCGCCATGACCGCCACTCGTTTTCGCCTCGCTCGTACGGTCCCGGCATCGACTGTTCGCCGGCGACGCGCAATTGCGCAGGGCCGAAGGTCCCAGCTCGACCCGCGGACGCACCCGACATCGGCGACGCGCACGCTGCCGGGCCGGTCGCTCCTCCAGGTGGAGCGTGGCAGGCTTGCCGTGCACGCCGACGTTGGCGATCCGCCCGCCGGGGCGCACCAGCGTCGTGCACAGTTCGAACGTCGCCGCAGTACCGGAACGGGTCAACCGGCCCTGGCACCGGCAGACCGCCGGAGCGACGCTCAATACACCCCGTCACAACCATGAGTGAGAGGAGTGCCGCCATGGCCTCCGCCCAAGGGGACCGCCGGCCAGGCGTCGCCGCGCGACGGTTCGGCTACGCCGTATCGGTGTCCGTCAACCTCGTCATCATGTACGTGCTCAACGTCAGCCCAGGATGGCAGGCCGCTTCGATCCTCACCGGCACGACCACGCAGGTGCTCGGCATGGTGAACCTGTCCCTGCTGGCCGGGGTCGTCGTCAACGTCGTGTACGTCGTGGCGGACGGCCCGCTGGTGAGGCGGCTCGGCGACCTGGCCACGACGGCGATCAGCATGGTCGCGCTCGTGCGGGTCTGGCAGGTGTTCCCGTTCGACTTCGCCGGCTCGGCGGTCGACTGGGGCATCGTCACGCGAAGCGTGCTGGTCGCGGCGCTGGCCGGCACCGGCATCGCTGTGCTCGTGCACGTCGTGGCATTGACGTTACTCATGATCGAACGACTCGCTCATGTGGGCACAGATCGTCACGCGCTGCGGTGACTGACCGCGACCCTCGCCCCTGGCATCCGCCCCGCGGCGGGCGCGACGAGCCGGTGGATCCGGGCGCGCCTCCACCGGCTGCCCCGCAGATACGCGCAGAACTTCCGAGGACCTGCTTAGATGAAGAGCAGCTGGGCGCCGTCGGTCTTTTCGATGAAGTCGGCTGCGTTGATGATGCCCTCGACCGCGCCGTACAGGTCGTCCTGTGTCACGCGCATCATGTCGGCGGACATCCGGCAGGCCCACAGGTGTCCGCCGGAGGCGACGATCTGGTCGAGGAACTCGGGGATCTCGGGCACGCCGACATCGCCGATCTGCTTGCGCATCATGTGCGTGGCGACAGCGGTCATCCCGGGAACGCCACCGAGGCCCTGCGGGATGTGTGTGGCGGTGTTGCCCAGCGGAGTGAACTTGGCGGTGAGGAAACCTTCGGCGTCCACGTGGATGTCACGGCCGGCGATGGTGGTGTGGGGCATGATGTCCTCGCTTTCACACGGTGGGCTGGTGCTTGCCGGCCATCGACAGGTGCACCGGCAACGGGACGGGGCGGCCGGGCAGCAGCATGTTCCAGTACATCCAGCGGAACGCGAGCTTGCCCCAGTGGTTGGCCGCGGTCTCGTGCAGGAGCCGGAACGGGCCGACGGCCGGCAACGGGTACCGTCCCGGTAGCGGTTCGGTGTCGTAGTTGAAGTCGATGAGCAGGGCCTTGCCGCCCCCCGACTCGACGAAGCAGTTGGCGTGCCCGTCGAAGCGGCCGGTCATTGGCGCGCCGTTGACGTGTTGCACGAAGTTGCCGGCGAACACCTCGACCGAGAAGTGCGCCACCGACCCGGCTTTCGAGGTCGGGGCGTCGTTGGCGTCGCCGATCGCGAAGATGTTCGTGTGCGTCTTGGCCAGCAGGGTGTGCCTGTCGACCGGCACCAGGTTGAGCTCGTTGCCCAGGCCCGAGCGGGCGACGTACTCGGCGCCCATGTTCAGGGGCACGGTGACGAGCAGGTCGAACGGTATCTCGCGCTCGTCGTAGGAGATGAGCGTGGTGCCCTCGACCCGCTCGAGCAGGAAGTCCGGCTCCACAACGATGTTACGGTCGTCCAGCATCGATCCGAGCCGGGCCGACGCGATCGGTTTGGTGAACGCACCCGACAGCGGCGTGGCATAGACGAGCTCGACCCGTCTCCGGATGCCGCGGCGGCGGAGGTACTCGTCGACCAGGAAGGTGAACTCCAGCGGCGCGACCGGGCATTTGATCGGCATGTCGGTGACGTGCACGACGAGCCGGCCGCCGTCAAAGGCGTCGAGGGCGTCGGCGAGGGCGAGCGCGCCGTCGAAGGTGTAGAAGTCGAAGATCCGTCTGCGCCATTGGCCGCCGTCGAGCATTCCCGGCGTCTGGTCCGGGCGCGGGGTGACACCGGTGGCGATGACGAGGAAGTCGTACGGCAGGCGCCGCCCGTCGGTGAGCAGCACGGTGTTGTCCTTGGCGATCACCTGGCACCCAGTACGAGCAGCCGCTGCATCGCGTCCACCTCCCGCGAGATCGCCGATACCCCCCACGGTATTTGCCACGTGGTCAGCTCCGTAGGGCACGAAGGCCCGGTCAGAACGGGACGATCGGTCCGGGCGGAGCGCAGTGCCCCGGGTTTCGGCAGGCCGGCCGCGCGGCCGCGTTGTTCATGGGCTTCGGCGCGCCGCCGCGGGTGACGTGGCGCGTTTGCCGGCGCGGCCACGTCGGGGTGTTGCGACGGTCTTCGGCGACCGTGCTGTGGCGTCCGCCGCTCGGGCGGCCTCGACCAGCTTGGCGATCTCATCGCCGAGCGCGTCGATGATCAGGTCGGCGTCCGGGCCGGTGTCATAGTCCGTGGTGACGCCGAAGGACATCTGCCCGTGGTACGTCAGGGCAGCTACGCCGGTGCGCAGGCGGACGGCGATCGGCACGTAGGGCAGGATCTCGACGATCTGCCGGCCCAGGACGTACAGGGGACGGCGCGGGCCCGGCACGTTCGTGGTCACCGCAACGATGTGACGCTGCGGCAGCCGGGCAGCCAGGCGGATGCCGTATGCGAGCGGCGGGAAGGGCTCGTGCTTGGCCAGTTCGGTCATCGCCTCGCCGGCTTCCGCCTCTTTGCTCTCCTTCAGCGCGCTGAGCCGCCGGTGCACCTCGCGCAGGCGGCCGACCGGATCGGTGTGCTCGACGGGAAGTAACGGCAGCAGCACAGAGATGCGGTTGTCCACGACGCCCTCGTCCCCGGGGGTGCGCATCGACACCGGCACCAGCGTCCGGACCGCGTCGGGGTCGGGTGTCGCGCCGTCGTTGAGCAGGTGCGTCCGGAAGGCGCCGGTGACGGCGGCCAGAACGACGTCGTTCACCGTGACCTGGAAGGTCTTGGCGACGTGGACCACATCCTGCAGTGCGGCCCGGCCCACGGCGTACCGGCGCTGCTGACCGATCGGGCCGGCCAGTGGGGACCTGGACACCGGCATCAGGACGCCGGTCAGCTCGATCAGTCCCCGGGCGGTGTCGGCGACGTGCCGCACGAGCGCCTGGGGGGCGTGCAGCGCGTGCATGAGGGAGCGGATCTGCTGCAGCGGGTTGCCGACGAGGTCGGCCACTGCGTCGGCGGTGAGCCGCAGGGTGCTCGGCTCGGGCGTGTGGCACCGCGTGTCGGGCACCGCGTCACGTGGTACCGGCGACTCGTCGAACACGATGCGGTACAGCGCATTGCCGGAGACGCCGTCCGCCATGCAGTGGTGCACCTTCGTCAGTACCGCCCAACGGTTGCCGGCCAGTCCTTCGATCACCCAGCATTCCCAGAGCGGGCGATCGCGGTCGAGGCGCTGCGCCATGAGCCGCGCGACGAGCCGGCACAACGCGGCGTCGTCGCCTGGGGCCGGCAGACCTGTGCGCCGGATGTGGTACGTCAGGTCGAAGGCGGGGTCCTCCACCCATACCGGCGGACCGACGTCCAGCGGCAGCTGGCGGACTTTCTGCCGGTACCGCGCGATGAGTGGTAACCGCCCTCGCACGGATTCGACGAACTCGCTCTGACTGGGCGGCGGGCCCTCGACAACCGCGATCGACGCGATCGCCAGCGAAGCATGCCGATCGGCGTCCTCGAAGTCGAGAAACGCGGAGTCCAGGGGACTCAGATGCTCCATCGGGTCCTCCAAGGCGACGGGTCCACCACAACCATCGCCCCGAAGCGGCCTGTCAGCCAGGGCCGAACGCCCCGTTGGCCCCGGCTCACCGCGTCGCTGCGGCAGGGTGGGCAAAGCCGGCGCAGTCGGCAGCCACCGGTGCCGTCGCATGCCATCCTCGTGGCCACCGCGTCGACGTCGCTCGCAACAGCAACAGCGCCGCCGTGCATCCGCTGCGCCCTACCCGCCGCCGGTCGGCAGACCGTGCCAGGGGTCCTCGCGCCGCCACACCGTCGGCAAGTGCAGCTGCACCCCGTCCGCCGCGGCGAGCCCGTCGAGGACCCGCATGCTGACGTCGAGGTCGTCGCCGAGGTACGGCAGGGCTCGCAGCGGCCGGTCGAGGGGGCGGAAGAAGTCGTCCCAGTGGGTCAGCACGACCCGCCGGGCGCCCACGGCACGCACCGTCTCGTCCCAGTAGGCCCGGATGTACGCCTCGGGCCGCACGCCGAGCTGGCCGACACCGAGGTACACGACGTCGGCCCGGCAGCCCCGCAGCAGTCCGGGGACGAAGCCGGCGCTGCCCTGCACGAGCGCGGTCCGGCCGCCGGCGTGCCGGAGCAGGATGGACCACGCTTCGCCGCACCGGTAGGCGCCCACCCGCACCGGCGGCACCACCGGCTCGGTGATCGTGCCCGGGAACCGGTCCGGCGGGCAGTGCTCGGAGACCAGGTGGGTCACCGTGAACGCGCCGTACGTGTCGGGCCGGCCTGGCGTCACCACCCGGATCCGGTCCGCGGCCAGGCCGTGACCCCGTCCGACGTTCGCCGTCGACTCCCCTCCGACCAGCAGGGCACCGGCACGGTCGGCGACCAGCGCGGCGTCGAGCGCGTGGTCGAAGTGCGTGTGCACCGGCAGGACGGCCGCCAGCCGGTCCACCCCGGCGCGGGCGAGGGCCGCATCGACCAACGCTGCCGAAGGCCGGACTCTGCCGAACAGGAGCCGGCGCAGCGGGTACCGGCTGAAGAACCCATCCGTCATCACCGCCGTCGACCCGTCATCGATCAGCAGCGTGGAAACGCCGAGGAACGTCACGCTCAGCCCGGACCCGGCCGCGGGCGGCACGTCGAAGCGGTCCCGATACCGGTCGATGTCTGGGCGTCCGAGCTTCCACCGCATGCGCCGACGCTACCGCCCGCCGGGCTGCCGAGCCTACGGCGATGACCGGCCACGCGAGGATCAGGCAAGTGCAGGCGAGCATCGTTCTAACATTTCCCGAGGTCGTGATGCTTTGCTTGGTGGGCAGACGTACCGCGTCGGCACGCCAACAAGGAGGAATCACCATGCACGGCTTCCACGCCACGATGACCGCCCACCCCGGCAAGGGCGACGAACTGGTCGAACTGCTGCTGGCCGCGCCGTCGCTGCCGCACGAGGACTGCGTGGTCTTCCTGGTCACCCGCTCGGCGAGCAACAGCGACGTGGTCTCGGTCACCGAGGGCTGGACCAGCCGCGAGGCCCACGCCGAGTTCTTCGCGACGCAGGCCGCGCAGACGTTGGTCGCGCGGTTGCAGCCGCTGCTGGCGGGCGAGTCGCAGTACAGCGACCAGGTCCCCGTCGGCGGCAAGGCCACCTTCTGATCCTCCGACAACCTCTCCCCCGGACTCAGCCCTCAGGACGATTGGACCCCGCATCATGATCACCACCGACCCCGAGCTCGCCGCCCTCCTCGCCGGCATCCCGCTCGTCACGGCGCTCGACGCCGAGTCGCTCACCCAGATCCGCCCGTACTCCTCCGGCCCGCTGGAGCCGCTGCTGGACAACCGCGCCGTCGACCGCCGCGAGGTCACCGTCCCGGCCCAGGACGGCACCGAGATCCCGCTGACGATCCTCAGCCCGAAGGGCCTGACCGCCCCGGCGCCCTGCGTCTACTGGATCCACGGCGGCGGGATGGTCATGGGCGACCGCTTCGCACAGCTCGACATCCCACTGGAGTGGCTGGACCGCTTCGGCGCGGTCGTGGTCACGGTCGACTACCGCCTGGCCCCGGAGTTCACCGGCACGACGCTGGTCGACGACTGCTACACGGCCCTGCACTGGACCGCCACGAACGCCGCCGAGCTGGGCATCGACCCGGCCCGCATCGTGGTGGCCGGCACCAGCGCCGGCGGCGGCCTGGCCGCGGGCGTCACGCTGATGTCCCGTGACCGCGGCACCCCGTCGATCGCCGCCCAGGTCCTCATCTGCCCGATGCTCGACCACCGCAACACGACCGTCTCCAGCCACCAGTTCGCCGGCACCCCGGGCGTCTGGACCCGCGAAACGAACGAGTTCGCCTGGCGCTCACTGCTGCCCGACGCCACCGACGTGTCGCAGTACGTGTCCCCGTCCCTCGCCACCGACCTGTCCGGCCTGCCACCCACGTACATCGACGCCGGCACCGCCGAGGTCTTCCGCGACGAGGACGTCGCCTACGCCACCGCGATCTGGGCCTGCGGCGGCCAGGCCGAGCTGCACGTGTGGGCGGGCGGTTTCCACGGCTTCGACGCCCTCTTCCCCCACGCCAAGATCTCCGCCGCGGCCCGCCGGACCCGCACCGACTGGCTCGCCCGCGTCCTGCAGTCAACGGCGACGAGCTGAAGGCGCTCAGCTGAGCCGGTTGCCGTCCTCAGGCGCAGGATGATACCGGCTCCAGCCCTGATCGAGGATCCGGAATCCCGCGTCGAGCATCGGATCGGTGTCGCTCGTCACGAGCAGCTGGATCTGGAGTGCGAAGCGGGCGTAGACGCGGATCTCGTCGCTCGGCTGCGGCAGGCCGAACTCCTCGGTGATGGCCGCGGCGAGTGCGTCCTCGTGGCGGAGCCACATCCGGGAGGCGTAGTCCTGGAGCGTGGGGGTCGCCTCCATGAGCGACATGATGCGGCGGCGGACCTCCCCGTCCTCGCCGGACCACATGGCGACGAACTCGGCGCGGTAGTGGGCCTTCAGCGCTTCCGAGATCGACAGGCCGTCCGGTCGTTCGCGCACGGCGGCGACGAGCCGCTCGCGCTGCGCGTCCTCCTCGGCGAAGAGCAGTGCCTCCTTCTGGGGGAAGTGCGCGAAGACGGTGGTCGGGGAGACGTCCGCCCGGTCGGCGATCTCGCGCACGCTCACCGCGTCGAAGCCGCGCTCGAGGAACAGCTCCTGCGCCGCTTGCAGGATCAAGGCCCGGGTCGCGGCCTTCTTCCGCTCCCGCCGCCCGGCCTGGTTCCGCTCCGCTCCCATGCCCGACAGCGTACAGCTCATGATTGGCTTGACACCAAAAGTGGTCTCGATACACCTTCCCGCCGGCTCCCGCGCCCCCGAACGACCCGCACCGCACGAGCGCAGTGACGCATGTCACTCTGAATTGAAATCCGCCGGACGATCCGCGTCGTCTCTCTGGGTGTGAGACGAAGTCTGGATGCGGTCGACGAGGAGGAACTCGTCCGCCGCATCGCCACCGGTGACCGGCTGGCGTTCGACGAGCTGTACCGGCGGACGTCGCCGTGGCTGGCCGTGCGGCTGGCCCGCCGCTGCGCCGACCCGGACGTGGTCGTCGACGTGCTGCAGGAGACCTACCTGGCGGTGTGGCGGGCGGCGGGCAGCTTCGCCGGGTCGGCCACGAACGGCAGCGCGGTCGGCTGGTTGTGGACGATCGCGGCCAACCGCCTCGTCGACGCGTTCCGGCGGCGGGCCCGGCAGGCACAGGTGCCGGCCGTGCCGCTGGCGCCGGCGGTGGCGCCGGCCGCGGAGGACGAGGTCCTGGCCGGCCGGGTCGGCCAGGACCTGGAGCAGGCGCTGCTCGTCCTGCCGGTGGAGCTGCGGCAGGTCCTGCGGGCGATGGTGCTCGACGGGCTGACCGTCCGGGAGACCTCGCTGCTGTTGGGGGTGCCGGAAGGCACGGTGAAGACCCACGCCCGGCGGGCCCGGCTGATGCTGCGGGAGGCACTGTCTTGACCACGCACCCGACACTCGACGCGATCGCCCGGTACGCCGGCGACGGGCCCGGCCTCGACGACGCCGCCGTGTGGTCGATCGAGGTGCACCTCGAGAACTGCGCCGACTGCCGGGCCCGGCTGGCCGGCAGCACGACCGACGCCACCCGGACGCTGCTGGACCGGGTCGCCGCCGAGCTCGACCGCGGCGTGGCGGCGGGGCCCGCCCCGGCCCGGCTGCGGCGGCCGTGGTCGGTGCTGCACCAGCGCTGGCTGGTGTGGGCGCTGCTGCCGTGGCTGACGATGACGGCCGGCGTGCTGGGCTGCGCGATGCTGCTGCAGGAGGTCAACCCGCAGTGGCCGTCGCTGGTGCTGCTGCTGGCACCACTGGCACCGCTGCCGGGGGTCGCGGTCGCCTGGAGCCGGCGCGCCGACCCGGCCTGGGAGCTCATCGCGGGCACGCCCTCAGCCGGACTGACGATGCTGCTGCGGCGGACCGCGGCCGCGCTGGCCGTCGTCGTGCCGCTGCTCGCCCTCATCGGCATCCGCACCGGCGACTCCCTGGCGCTGCTGCTCCTGCCCTGTTTCGCCTGCACCGCCGCCACCGTCGCCATCGGCGGCCTGGTCGGGGTGGTCCGCGCCGCCGCCGGGATCGGCGTGGTGTGGGCCGCCGCCGTGGTACTGCCGAGCGTCGGCACCGGGCACATGTCCGTCGTCCTCCGGCCGGGCAGCGTCCCGGTCTGGGCCCTCGCCGCCGTGGCGCTGGCCGCGTTCACCGTCACCCAAGCCGACAACTACCGACGGCTGTCCAGCCGTTCCTGAAGACTTTCGAGAAAGCGGAGGACCATGACATGCGTTCGGTGAGCGCGGCCGAGACCGCCCCGACCATCTCGCCGTGGGCCGTCCAGGCCGAAGGACTGCGGGTCCGCGTCGGCCGGCACCTGGCCGTCGACGGGCTCGACCTCTCCCTCGGTACCGGCGTGCACGGGCTGCTCGGCCCGAACGGGGCCGGCAAGACCACGTTGATGCGCGCCCTGGCCACGGTCGTCAAACCGGCCGACGGGCGGCTGCAGCTGCTCGGGCAGCCGGTCGACGGCCGCGGCAACCTGCGGCTGGTCCGCCGCGGCCTCGGGTACCTGCCGCAGCAGTTCGGTTTCTACCCCCGGTTCACCGTACGCGAGTTCGTGGAGTACCTGGCCTGGCTCAAGGAGATGCCCGGGCCGGCCATCCCCGACGCGGTGCAGCGGGCGATCGACCGGGTCGGTCTCACCGAGAAGGCCGATGCCCGGATGAAGACCCTGTCCGGCGGCATGCTGCGCCGGGCCGGCATCGCCCAGGCGATCGTGAACAGCCCGGAGGTCGTGCTGCTCGACGAGCCCACCGTCGGCCTCGACCCCGAGCAGCGGCTGGACTTCCGGACCCTGCTACGGGAACTGGGCGTCGACAGCTGCGTCCTGGTCTCCACACATCTGGTGGAGGATGTGGTGGCCGCGTGTACCGACGTCATCCTGATCAACCGCGGGAAGCTGGTGTACCAGGGCACCCCCGACGGTCTCGTCGCCGAGGGCGGGCCGGACGACGCCGGGGACAGCCCGGCCGAGCGGGGCTACTCCGCACTGCTGCGCCGGCACCGGGCCGAGGAGGTCCGGTGACCCGCGTGCTGCGCACCGAGCTACGCCGCTCCTCCGCCGGCGCGTTGTTCCTGGTCCTTCTCGTCGCCGGCGTCGGCCTGCTGTACTCGGCCCCGGACGTGTGGGCGTACGGGTGGATGCCGGTGGCCATGGCCGAGCGGCAGTACCTGATCCTGCTGTGGCCACTGGCCCTCGCGGCCGGCGCCTGGCAGTCCCGCCGCGAGCAGCGGTCAAACGTGGCGGAGCTGTTCGCCAGCACCAGCCGGCCGCTCCCCCAGCGGGTGGCGCCGACCCTGGCCGTCATGGCGGTCGCCGCGGCGAGCGGCTACCTGGTGGTGGCCGCGACGACGGTGCCGTGGATCGCCCATTCGGCCCGGTACCTTCCGACCGCCGTCTTCGCCGTCGTGGCCGTGGGGGCGCTGTCGCTGGTCGCGGCCGCCTGGCTGGGCATGGCGATCGGCCGGTTGGTGCCGTCGCCGGCGACCGCCCCGGTGGTGGCGGTGGCGGGCATCGCGGTGCTGCTCATCCTCACCCCGCCGGTGCTGGGTGGCCGGACGTGGCTGGCCGCCATGCTCTCACCCACGCGCGGCATCGGGCTCTTCAGTGACTTCCGCACCGTGTCCGGCCGGGTCAGCGCCGCGCAGGCGCTCTGGCTGGCCGGCGTCGCGGTGACCGGCACGGTGCTGCTCGCCGCCGGCAAGCGGCTCACCCGGGTCGCGGCGTTGATCCCGCTGCTGCTGGGTGCGGGCGCCGCCCTCGCGGTCATCCCGCAGGGCAGCGCCTACGTCGACTCACCGATCGACCGGGTCGCGCAGCAACTGGTCTGTGCCGAGGGCAGCCCCCGGGTCTGTGTGAGCCGGGCGCACGCCGGGCTGCTGGACGTGGTGACCCCACGGGCCCGGGAGGCCCTCCGCCTGCTGGCCAGGCTGCCGGATCCGCCCACCTCCGCCGTCGAGGACGTCAACACGTTCCTCGATGAGCACGTGCAGCCGTACCGGGCCGACACCGTCATGTTCCGCATCGAGATCGGCGGCGACGGCCGGCTGCTCAACCCCGACTCCTTCGCGATGCGCATGCTGTACGCGGGCGGCATGAGTGAGGCCCCCTGCCCGGACGGCCTCGACCCGGCCGTGAGCATCGCCGTGGCGCACTGGCTGATGGGTGAGGAACCACCGGCCGCGGCGGCCGAGCCGGACGCGGACATCCACAGCGTGTGGGCGGGCCTGCACGCCCTGCCTGAACAGGCGGCGATCGACCGGGTCGCGGCGGTGCGCAAGGCCGCCCTGGCCTGCGGGGACCTCGCCGAGGCGCTGGCCGGGGGCACCGCATGAGGTGGCTGACGCTCTACCTGCGCTCCCGCCAGGCACCGCTGGCGCTGATCCTGGCCGCCGGCTGCGTCGCACTGCTGTGGGCGCTGTGGTCGGCCTTCTCCGACGACCGGGACGTGGACGTGCCGATGGTGATCCTGACCGTACTGCTGACCGTCGCCACGTTGACCGCCACCCTCGGCGGCCCGGACGACGCGCTGGAACGCACCGGCTCGCTGCCGTGGCTCCCCCGGCGGGCCGCGCACGTGCTGGTCGCCTTCGCTGTCGTCGTCCTGCTGGTCCTGGTCACGCAGGCGACCGGGGCCCGCTTCGGCCCGGCCTGGCTGGTGGTCCGGGACGCGGCCGGCCTCTCCGGGCTGACCGCCCTCGGCGCCGCGACGGTCGGCGTGGCCCGGTCCTGGTTCCCGCCGATCGCCTGGACGCTGGCCAGCATCACCGTCGCCCTGCCCGACAAGACCTGGGCGGACGTCGCCACCTGGCAGGTACAGCCGCCGGGCAACCGGCCGGCCGCGATCACCGCGGGTGTGCTCGCGGCCGGCGGGCTTCTCGTGTACGCGGTGCTGGGCCCGACCCGGCGCGCTCCGGCCGAGGCCGCCCAGTGACCCGGGTTTCGCTCAGCGGTGGTGGTGGTGCCCCGGGTGATCGGCGGCCACGCGGTTCAGGCTTCCAGGCGATGGCCGATGCGGTCGAGGGCCTCCTTGCCCCAGTGCGGGCTGACCTGCATCGCCAGGCCGCTGGACGCCCGCACGGTGGTGACGAGGTCGACGAGCAGGTCGTCGCTGGCCGCCCACAGGTAACACTGGCCGGTGGTGCCCCACGCGTCCTTCTCCAGCAGGACCCGCTGGTCGTCGGCGCTGCCGGCGAACCGGTGCCGCTGGCCGTCGCTGTCCGCCGGCCGCTGCTCCAACTGCGAGCCGAGGCCCGCCCAGGTCGCCGGGTCGAAGCTCGCGACCGGGGCCCGGAGCGTCCTGGCGCCACACATCGCCTGGTGGTCCCAGATCCGGCTGTACACCAGATCCGAGAACGAAGCCGTGAGCCTCGTCCACTCGTCGGTGGGTTCCAGATCGTCGAACGAGATCATCACCGGCGGGTCGTCGCTGCCGTCGAGCAGGACCGCCCAATAGCAGACTCCCTGGTTCTCGATCATGAACGGCAGCAGCTGCCGCTCGGCGACCGGATCCCAGTCGCGTTCCTGGTCGGGCTCGCCGCCGGGCCAGTAGCGCTCCGGCCGGCCCAGCTCGTGGGCCGCGTACACGCGGTCCTCGTTGCTGAACCTGCGCAGCGTCTCGTGTCCGGCGGCGAGTGAATACCATTCCCGCACCGACGCGGGCAACGGGAAGCCGCGCACAGCGGCGAACCGGTCGATCGCCGCGACGGCATCGGGTGAAGTCTCCGCGGTCCGCCCGGCCAGGGCCAGCGAACGCGCGTGGTACTGCGGCTGGGACGTCATATGTGCAGCGCTCCTGATCAGCTTGTACGGTGACGCAACGCGATCTTGAATCGCGTGGGCGATCGTACCGGGGCGGTTCAAGCCCCCCGACCTTGCCGGCGACGATCAGCGCGAGGCTGCGGCACGGTCGATCGCCGACTCCACGCCGCCGATCCGGTCGGCCAGGACGCCGACGGCCGCCACCGCCCGGGTCAACGAATCGTCTTCGCTCCCGCCCAGCGCCAGCCGGCGCACGTAGCCGGCCTTCACCTCGGCCCAGCGAAGGACCTGAGCCTCGCTCTGCCGGCCGCGCAGTTCGGCGAGCTTCAGCAGGTTCGCCTCGGCGCCGTCGGTCAGCGTCTGCGCCTCGCCGGCGTAGTGGTCGTCGATCGCCGCCTCCAGTTCGGCGTCGTTCATGACGGGCACGATCCGCTCGGCGAGCTTGTTCATGTTGCGGTAGGAGCCCTGCAGCCGGAACGGCGGCTCGGTGCGTGAGGAGTCCGCCTGCGCGGCCGAGGCCATGTAGGCGCGGTTGACGGTCAGCACCACCTGCTGGACGTGGAGCAGCTTGCGCAGTACCGCCAGGATCTGGTCGAGCTCGATCTGCCCGTACGGGTGCCCGAGCTGATCGGTGCGCACCCGTTCGTCGCCGCGGGCCAGCCGCACCAGCAGCTCGACGTCGCCCGGGGCGCGGGTCGACAGCGGGGCCAGCACGGGGTTGGCGGTGAGTGCGTTCTCGATGTAGCTCAGCGCGAACAGTTCGTCCTGGCCGGACAGGACGTCGCCGAGGTTCCACACGTCGGCGCGGTTGGCGAGCATGTCCGGCACCTGGAAGCGCTGCCCGGACTCGGTGTACGGGTTGCCGGCCATGCACATCGCGAAGCGTTTGCCCCGCAGGTCGTAGGTGCGGGTGCGGCCGTTCCACACCCCTTCCATGCGGCGCTGCCCGTCGCAGAGCGAGATGAACTTCTGCAGCAGCTCCGGCGAGGTGTGCTGGATGTCGTCGAGGTACAGCAGCACGTTGTTGCCCATCTGCAGCGCGAAGGAGATCTTCTCGACCTCCTGCCGGGCCGTCGCATTGGGCGCCTCCGCGGGGTCGACCGAGGTGACGTCGTGGCCGAGCGCCGGGCCGTTGACCTTGACGAACACGAGGCCGAGGCGGTTGGCGACGTACTCCATGAGGGTCGTCTTGCCGTACCCGGGTGGCGAGATGAGCAGCAGCAGGCCCATCTGGTCGCTGCGCTTGCCGTCGCCGGACGCGCCCAGCTGGCGGGCGAGGTTGTCGCCGATCAGCGGCAGGTAGACCTGGTCGAGCAGCCGGTTGCGGACGAATCCGCTCATCACCTTCGGCGCGTATTCCGTCAGCCGCAGCCGCTCCCGTTCGGCGGTCACCAGTTCGGCACGGCGCCGCTGGTACGCCCGGAACGCGGGCATCCGTTCGGTGCGCAGCGCCCGGGTCCGCGACAGCAGGTCGTCGAGGCGCACGGCCAGGGTCCGGGCCTCGATCCGCGGGTGCGTGCCGAGCAGCCCCGGCACCTCGCCGGTCAGCGACGCGGAGGAGTCGTAGCGCGGCAGCCGTGACCCGCACACCTGCACGGCCACGGCCTCGGGCAGGTCGGCGGCGTCGAACGACGTCCCCGCGGCGAATGACGTCAGCCACGCCTCGACCAGCTGGTGCCGGGCCGCGAGGGTGGCCGGGTCGTCGCCGAGCGCTCGCAGATCATCCTCGAAGTCCCGTCGCGCCCCCGCCAGCGCGGCACGGAACGCGGCGACGATGCTCCGCGCGGCGGCACTGGTGACGAACCCGGCGGGCGCGCTGCCCAGCTCCTCGAACAGGTACTCCCCGGCGAGTGCGGCGTCACCGGCGGACAGGGGCAGGCCGTGCGCGGCGTGGAACCGCGCGATCGACGCGGTCAGCTCGCCGCACAGGTCGTCGATCGCGGCCGGCCGGCCGAACAGCGCGCGGGCGCGGGCGAGCGAAGCGGCCCGCCGTACCAGGGCAGCGTCCTCAGACCACGACAGCTGCGCCGCGGCCCGCGCCGCCGGTGGATACCGCAGCAGCCCGGCGCCGGTGTGCAGCCGCAGCAGCAGCTCGAGGATCAGGGCAGCGTCGTGGTCGTGCACGCCGCGCTCGTACCCCTCGTCGAAACGCTGCTCCGCGGCACGGCGGACGAGCTCGAGCAAGCCGCCGCCGGTCGCCGCGGCGCGGTGCAGCGCCTGCGGGTCGGCGCCGGCGAGCAGGGCGGAGGCCAGGTGCTCGGCGCGGTACACCTCGGGCGACTCCGACGGCAGCGGCTGCTCCCAGAACGGCCTGGCCGCCTCGATGATCTCGTCGTGGACCGGGTCCCGGTAGTCGGTCGCGGTGATGGCGAAGCTCAACCGGTCGCCGTGCGGGACGAGCGTGAGCTGCACGGGCTGGGTGTTGACCGCGAACCGGTGCCGTCCGAGCCTGATCGCGTCGCCGCCGTCGGTGAACAGGTCGAGCCGGTCGCGCAGGGCCCGGCCGGCCTCCATGCGGGCCGCCTTGATGCGGCCTTCGAGCTCCTCGGCGCGCACGTGGTCGTCCAGGGCCCGCAGGGCGCCGGTGATGTCGTGCAGCTTCGTCGCCATCGGGTCGGCGGCGAAGTACGTGTTGACCGCTTCGAGGGTACCGAGGGTCGCGGCCTGACGGCTCACACTGCCCAGAATGCGTTCGGCCGAGTCGACCAGCCGGTCGGCCCGCCGGGACCGCTCGTCCAGCAGCGCCTGCTTGCGCGCCGTGAACGCCTCGTACACCTCGGCCCGCTGCGATCCCAGCTGGGCGAGGAAGTCGTCGAACGCACCGAACCTCGACTCCAGCTGCTCGAGTCGCAGCAGCAACCGGCCGAGCTGTTCGTCGCAGCGGTGCGGGCTGTCGGCGACGGCGAGCGCACCGGTGATCGCCTGACCGAGCAGGCTGAACTCGGCCGCGAACTCGCCGCGGCCCTCCCGGTCCTGTAGCTCACGTCTGCGGCTGTCGAGGGTGGCCCGGGCCCGGTTCACGCCGCCGAGCACCGCACCGACGCGTTCGAGGATGCCGATCCGCACCGTGGTGTCCGCGATGTTCAGCGAGCCGACCACCTCGGTGATCACCTGCAGGCCGTCGGCCTGCTCGGCGAGGCGCCGCGCCACCGGCGCCGCCGCCGCGACCGTCGCGATGGCCGCCGCGTCGCCGGCGAGCCGCTCGATCTCGGTGTGGTAGCCGTCCAGCGCGTCCTCGCGCCGCAGGTAATCGACGGCCCGGTGGGCTGCGGCGTCGAGCTCGGTGGTGAGCTGCCCGGTCAGCTCGTCGACGTGAGCGGTGTCGACGTAGCGCAGCTCGCGCAGCGTCACCAGGCGCCCCTGGGCGTGGTGCAGCTCGGTGAGCCGGCGCACCCAGGCGTCGGCGTCGGCCGGGGCCTCGCCACGTGAGCGGCGCACCAGCGACCCGACGCTGTCCGCGGCCACCCGCAGTGCCGCGGCGGCGCGCCCGGTGAGGTCGCGGACCTTCTCGTGTTCCTCGAGGACCGTGGCGGCGGTCGCCCGGACCTCGCTCAACCGTCCGAGCAGGTCGCCGGCCTCCGGCTCGCTGAGCCAGTGGTGCTCGTCGGCGATGCGCACACACGCGGCGATGATCGCCTCGAACCCGGCGCCGGTCGGGGTCATCTCCTCGACCATGCGGGCCACCGACAGGCAGTCCGACACCCCACGCACGAGGTCGGCGTTGCCGATGCGCTCCAGCGTCCCGCTGCCGGCGGGCTGCGTCGCGGCGTACGCGTCGGCGCTGTACGGCGTGTGCCAGACCTGCATCGTGTGGACCCGCGCCGGCACGTCGGACAACGCGCGGAACACCACGAGGGTGCCGTCGTCGAACAGCGAATAGCCGTGGCACGACATGGGGGTGGCGACCGTTTTGCGGATCACGTTGTACGGCAGCAGCAGCGAGCGCCCCTCCTGCCGGGCGTGGAAGACGAACAGCACGTCCTCCCCGTTCGCCGACCGGATCACCCGCTCGAACTCCAGGCCCGACACCTCGGTGTCGAACGTCTTCGTCACGCCGGTGTCCAGGTGGTAGCCGCCCGGGAAGATGATCCCGTGGTCCTCCGGCAGGCGCTGGCACGCCTGGCCGATGCCGTCGAGGCGGACGACGCCCCGGGTTCGCGTGTTGAACACCAGGTACCGGGTGACCGTCTCCTTGTACGGCAGGATCCGCAGCAGGATCAGCACGCCGACGCGGGCGTAGGCGATGTCGGCGTCGGCGAGGCTCTGCAGCGGCTCGTCGACCGGCTCGGCGTAGATCCCCTCACCGGTCTCGGTGTTGTTCTCGACCTTGACGGTGAGGTTGCCGCCGACCGTCTCGACGAACACCTCGTCCTCAATGGAGATGTGCGGGTGCCGGCCGAGGACGTGCTGGTCCCGGGTGGTCGGCACCCACTCGAAGTCGTGGGCGGCGGGGAACGTGTGGTCGCGCTCGCCCCGGTTGTCCAGGTAGGTGACCGTGCCGTCGGCGGCGACCCGCCAGCGCAGCACCCGCAGGTCGTCCACCCGCGGCCCGGTCTGGAACACCGCGAGGAGCCGGCCGTCGAACCGGCGCAGCTGCATCAGCCGGGTCTGCTTGTAGTAGCGGTACAGCTCGCTGAAGTCGCGCTGGAACTGCGGATCGCGCAGCAGGCCGGGCAGCTCGTCGCGGGCCGGCTCGTCGAACCGGAACCCGTCACCGTCACGGGCGAAGCCGTGCAGGGCGAACACGTCCTCGACGGTGGTCTCCGGTTTGAGGCCGACGAACACGTTGTACCCGAACAGCATCAGCCCGCCGACCGGCACGATGTCGCGGGGCACGCAGTGGTTGCCGGTGCGGATCCGCTCGGTGCCCAGCAGTCGCAGCTCGACGCTGCCGAACACCTCGACCCGGCGGTCGTTGAGCGTCTCCGCCCGCCGGGCCAGCTCCGCCGCCTGCCCGGCCAGCCGGGCGCGGAGCACCTCGTAGGTGCCCGCGTCCAGGCCGGGCTGCGGCACCGCCGCCGGCGTGCTCGTCTGCAGTGCCACGGTCAACGCTTCCCCGCCGCCAGGGACGCCATCGGCGCGTCGGCGACACCGAGGTCCCGCGCGGCGGTGAGGAGCTCCGTGAGCTTCGCCGAGTCGGACCCGCCGGCCTTGATCTGCTGCAGCAGGAACGCCGAGAGCGTCAGGTTGCCCACGTCGGCCGTGCTCATCGAACCCAGCAGCCGCGCCAGGTCATGGCCGAGGCTGGCCCCGCCGTTGAGGTACGGCTCGGCGATGGCGCCCGCGACGTCGGAGTGCTGCACGAAACGGTCAATGCTCTTGCCCATCGTGATGGAGCCCAGCAGCCGGTCGAAGAACATGCTTTCGCCGCCGACGATGTCGATGTCGGCCTTCTCCAGCCCGGTCGCGAGCACCCGCGCCTGCGACTCGGCGACCTGCCGAGACGCGTCGATGCCGGCGAGCCGGATCTCCTTCTCCATCTCCAGCCGCAGCCGGTACTCCTCGTGCTGACGGGTCGCGTCGTCCAGGCGCGCCATGGCCGCGGCCTTGTCGGTGAGGCCCTCCGCCTCACCCTTGAGCTTCTCGCGGATCGCCTCGGCCGCCACCAGGGCCAGCTCACGCTCCACGGCCGCGTTCGCCCGGCCCACCTCCGCGGCGGCAAGGGCCTTGTCGCGCTCGACCGCGACCTCGGCCCGGCCGACCTTCTCGATGGCCTCCGCGCTGCGCTCCCGCACCTGCACATCGGCCAGCCCCGCGGCGGCGGACTCCGCCTGCACACCCTCGGCGAGCCGGATCTTCGCCCGGGCGTCGAGCTCGGCGGTCTGCTGGCGCGCCTCGGCCAGCACCAGCTCCTCGCGGGCCTTGAACTTCGCCGACGCCTCCGCCGCCTCGGCGGCCTTGATGTCCTTGACGAGACCCTCCTGCGCCTCCGCCTCGGCCTGGATGATGACCGCCTGGCGGGTGCGCTCGGCCTCCTCGACCACCCGCAGCCGCTTGATCTGCTCCTCCTGCTCGGCGACGGTCTTCTCCACCGCGATCCGCTCGCGGACGACCTCGGCGATGCCGCGCTTCTCGACCTCGACCTCCTTGTCCTTCGCGATCGTGGACAGCTCCGTCTCCCGCTGCCGGGCGATGACCTCCAGCATGCGGTCCTTCTCGATCCGTTCGGTCTCGATGGCGATGACCCGCTCCCGATTCTTCTCCGCCACGGCGATCTCACGGGCCTGGTTCTCCCGCTGGATCCCGAGCTGCTCGTCGGTGCGCAGGTCCGCGCCGCGGGCCTTGAGCCGCTCCTCCGCCTGAACCTTCACGACCTCGGCGTCCTCGCGGGCACGCAGCGTCGCCACCTCCCGGGCCTGGCGGATTTCCGCCTCGGCCTGCCGCCGCTCCAACTCCAGGATCGCCTCACGCGCGTCCACGTCCTGCCGCTTGATCTCCTTCTGCTCACTGCGCTGGAACTCGTTGGTCCGCACATGCTCGATCGCCGTGAGCTCGGTGATCTTCCGGATGCCCTGGGCGTCCAGGATGTTCGCCGGGTCCAACCGGCTCATCGGGGTCTGCTCCAGGAAGTCGATGGCGGCGTCCTCGAGGCTGTAACCGTTGAGGTCGGTGCCGATGACCCGGATGATCTGGTCGCGGAACTCGTCGCGCTTGGTGTAGAGGTCCACGAAGTCCAGCTGCTTGCCGACCGTCTTGAGCGCCTCGGAGAACTTCGCGTTGAACAGTTCCTGCAGCGTCGACTGATCGCTCGCCCGGGTCGTGCCGATCGCCTGGGCGACCTTGACGACGTCCTCGGCCGTCTTGTTGACCCGCACGAAGAACGTGATGCGGATGTCGGCGCGGATGTTGTCGCGGCAGATCAGACCCTCGTGCCCGGAGCGCTCGATCTCGATGGTCTTCACCGAGATGTCCATGACCTCGGCCTTGTGCAGCACCGGCAGCACCACGGCACCGGTGAAGGTGACGTCGACCCGCCGCACCTTGGAAATGATCAGAGCCTTTCCTTGGTCGATCTTGCGGAACAGCCGGGCGACCATCAACACGACGCCGAGCAGGACGAGCACGATCACGGCGACGAAGACGGCAAGCCCCGTGGTGATGACGTCCATCGATGACTCCTTTGCATGCGGCAGCACAGACGGGCGGTGGGAAAGCTTTCACGGCAACGCCGAGCGGCACCGAGCAGCGCGAAGCGCCTCGGACAGCGGTGAACGGCGTGGATGGATCGCGATCAGGCGAGGGTGCGCGGGTCTTCCACGACCCAGAAGAACTCGCCGGTATCGTCATAGCCGTAGATGTACGCGGGGCTGCCGGCGCGCAGCCGGTCGTCACCGGCCTGGCGCACCTGGACGAGCGCCGAGGAACCGTCCTCAGCCGTCACCTCGGCCTGGCCGAACGTCGCGGTGACCGACCCGGTGCGGATGACGCAGGGCCGGCCGACGAAATCGGCGCGGGACGGGGCCGGCGCCGCGGTGAACCACCGGCTCAGCACGCGCACGGCCAACCGGGTCACGAGCCAGGCAACGCCGAGCGCCGCGATCAGGACGGCGGCCGGGGCGTAGGCGCCGCGCACCAGCGCGCCGGCGCTGAGACTGGTGAACCATGCGACCGCAACCAGCAGTGAGACAGCGACGGTGATCGGCACACCACCGAGCCCGACCGCGCTCAGCACGCCGCCATCACCGGAATCGCCGCCGCCGCCGGACGACTCGACGTCCAGCGCGCCGACCATCACCACCACCCAGTAGCCGACAACGGCGAGCAGCAGCACACTGAACATGACGGTCGGAAACGCCAGCGCGGCATCCACGAATGCCGTCATGGAGCCGCGCCGTCAGTTGCGTCCGTGCGGATGGCCGCGAGGGCTGTCGTCGCTCGGCGCTGGACGGACGCGGCCGCCTGGGAGGATGCCCCGGCAACGAGCACGGCGCAGGCCCGGTCGGGGACGGTCAGAAGCTGTGCGTGGGTCACAGGAACATCCACGATCGTGGGCCTCTCTGGTCGACGGCAATCACCATTGCCGACCAGACTTCCCGGCGCACCAGAACTCATCTTACGGTGATCTCCGCGGCTGCGGAAGACCCATCGACCGCGTTGAACGGACGGCCCGTTCAGGCGGCGGCGAGAAAGGCGAGGACTTTCGGCCAACCGTCGCTGCGCGCGGCGGCGTCGGCGGCGCGGGTGCCGCCGAGCGACCTGGCAAAGTCGCTGCCGGGGTGCGACTGCGCCACACCGGCAGGCAGGTACGGGAAGCTGCCGACGCCGTGGCCCGCGTCCGGATAGACCAGCACCTGATGCGGGGCGGTCACCTTGGCGTCATCGAGACGCTGCATGATCCGCTGGGCTTGCGCCGCCGATCGCCACACCCGGTCCTCACCACCGGCGACGGCCAGGACCGGACCAGAGACCCGGTCGACGGCGATCGCGGTCCGCGGCACCGGCTCTCCACCGATCGTCCACGCATTGCCGCCCTCCGGGAAGCCCGGCACGACGGTGTCATTGGGCGCATACAGCACGGTGCCGCGCACGAGACCGGGGTACTTCCCGGCCAGCAGCAGCGCCGCCTCGGCACCGCGTGAATAGCCGTTGACCACCACCCGACCCGGGTCGGCTCCCGGCTGCGCGCGCAGCAGCTCCGCCGCCGTCACGAAGTACTCCAGCGGTACGTCGCGCAACGCGGCAGGCAGGCCGGGCACGCCGAAGTAGCCCAAGGCAAGGCTCGGATACCCGTGCGAGGCCAGCAGCGCCGCATCGTACCGGCGCCCGACGCCGCCCTCCGATCCACCGAGCAGCAGGACGCCGGGCCGGCGCACGGCACCGGCCGGTGGTGAGAACAGCTCGCCCGCCATGCCGTCGACGTCGGGCGTCAGCGTGCGGTGGGTCACCCCGGCCGCAGTCCACTGCCGGGTCACGGTCCGAGCACCGATCTCCCGGCCGTCTGCGGCCACCGTCAGCCGGACCTCGAACGCGCCGCGCGAAGCAGGATAGCCCGGACTGAACCACGCCGTGTCAGGATCACCGGTGGCCGGGCGCATCGACCAGAACACACCCATGCCGTCGGTGCCACTGTACGTGCCCGTGGTAGGGCTGGACCGATCCAAATCGACCGCACCGTCGTGGTCCGCCACGAAGGTCGCCTCGCCACGCCAGCCCTTTCCCTGGGCATCGGAGGCCTGCGCGGCAACGACGACGCGCTGCCGTGGCCGCAGCCCCGACACCCGCACATGAACGGGTTGATCGGCCAACGCGACCGCAGCGTCCACGTCGATCGTGGCATGAGTCGAGGACCGCGCCGAGCACCCCACGACGCCACCACTCAAGGCCACGACGGCGATCAGGCCGACGATGCGCCTCCGGACGCCCGCGGCTTGCCTGACATGCGGCACCCGCCCACGGCGCGCAGTGCAGATCTCGACGGCAGGCTTCATCCCCGCGGGTGTCAATCGGGTCAGGGTCCGCATGGCTCGCTTCGAGCCGCCCCGGTCTTCCGGATGCGCGCCGTCTCGTCCGCAGCGGCCAAGCTCCGCGCCGCCAGCCGTTCGAGATGTCGGTCCGCCGGTCGATGTCGTCTGCAACCGCCGCGGCGTCTGCGGCCCGGGCAGGCGCAGTCGGCCCGGGCAGGCGCAGTCGGGCCGGACCAAGGACCTGGATCGGACCGCAGTGTCCACGACGAAAGCCTTTCTGACCGACGACGATCCCACTGCCGACCAGACTTCCCGGCGCACCTGCGCACAGGGTACGCCAACGGCACAATATCCGGGGCGAGGAACCTCGCAGCCTGCGCCCGCAACCGCGCGGCGGTGATGGTCGCGGTCGTACGTGGGCACGCCGCGCGATGATCGGATAGTGTGGCGGGTAGGTGCGCCGGGAAGTCTGGTCGGCTGTGGCTGACCCGACCCGTGATTGCGAGCACCGACTTGACTGACGACCCCCGCCGCGTGGCGACCCTGTTCGGACGCGGCACCTGGCCGGAGGTCCGCCGGATCGGCGCGATCCTGCGTCAGGAGACCATCGGCGGCGCGCTGCTCCTCGCCGGGGCGGTGATCGCCCTGGTGTGGGCGAATTCTCCGTGGTCATCGGCGTACGAGTCGCTGCGTGAGCTGCGGGTCGGCCCGGCGGCCTGGCATCTGGACCTGCCACTGGCCGGCTGGGCCGCGGACGGCCTGCTGGCGATCTTCTTCTTCGTCGCCGGTCTGGAGCTCAAACGTGAATTCGTCGCCGGTGACCTCCGCGACCCACGCCGTGCGGTCGTGCCGGTCGCCGCCGCCGTGGGCGGGGTCGTCGTGCCGGCGCTGCTGTACACCGCGGTCAATTTCGGCACCGGCGGCGGAGCACGCGGTTGGGCGATCCCGACGGCCACGGACATCGCCTTCGCCCTTGCCGTGCTGGCGGTGATCGGCAGGCACCTGCCGACGTCGCTGCGCACGTTCCTGCTGACCCTCGCAGTGGTCGACGATCTGCTGGCGATCGTCATCATCGCGGTCTTCTACACCTCCAGCCTGTCGGTGCTGCCGCTGCTGGGGGCACTGCTGCCCCTGGCGGCGTTCGCGGTACTGGTGCAGCGCCGGATCCGGTCGTGGTGGCTGCTGCTGCCGCTCGCCGCGGCGACGTGGGTGCTGGTCCACGAGTCCGGCGTGCACGCCACCGTCGCCGGTGTCCTGCTGGCGCTGACCGTGCCGGTCGTGCGCAGTGAGCACGCCGGCGGTCCCGGCGCCGGTCCCGGCCTCGCCGAACACTTCGAGCACCGGTTCCGGCCCCTGTCCGCGGGGTTCGCGGTGCCGGTTTTCGCCTTGCTGTCCGCCGGTGTGACCATCGGCGGGGTCGGCGGCCTGATGACCGCGCTGACCGACCGGGTCGCCGTCGGCATCGTCGCCGGCCTGATCCTCGGCAAGGTCGTCGGCATCACCCTGGCCACCTGGCTGGTCGCCCGGTTCACCCGTGCCGACCTCGACGAGGGGCTCGCCTGGACCGACGTGTTCGGGCTGGCCCTGCTCGGCGGCATCGGCTTCACCGTCTCGCTGCTCATCGGCGAGCTGGCCTTCGGCGTCGGCACCGAACGGGACGACCGCGTGAAGGTCGCGGTCCTGACCGGTTCGCTGGTCGCCGCGCTGCTGGCCACCGTGGTGCTGCGGCTGCGGAACAGGACCTACCGTCGCATCGAGGAGGCCGAGTCCGTCGACGCCGACGACAACGGCATTCCCGACGTGTACGAAACGGCCGAGGACGACCGCCGCTGAGCCGTGCCGGCACGGTCAGAACCGGAACGTGCCGACCAGCGTGAACAGTTCGCGGGACATGCGAGCCAGGCCGAGGCGCACCGGGTCGATGCCGAAGATCGTAGGCACCCGCGTCAGGCGGCGTGCCCGGCAGGCGCGTGCGGCGTCATCGGCCCTCTTCCTGGTACACGTCGGGGATACCGTCGGCGTCCAGGTCGAGCTCCTCGATTTTGATCAGGCGGCGGTAGTGGGCGTTACGGACGCGCAACGCGACCCCTGCGAGCACTGCGGCGATCAGCGACCCGACCAGAATCCCGATCTTGGCGTCGGCGTCGCGTTGCGTACCTGCGCCGAACGCGAGCTCGCCGATGAGCAGCGACACGGTGAAGCCCATCCCGGCGAGGATCGACACCCCGAGCATGTCCCACCAGCTCAGTTCGGCCGCCAGCCGGGCGCGCGTGAACCGCTGCACCAGCCACGTCGAGCCCAGCACGCCGACCGTCTTACCCACCACCAGCGCAACGACGACGCCGATCGTGACCGAGTTGACCAGCCGGGCGCCGAGCGGACCCTGCCCGACGACGGTCACCCCGGCAGCGAAGAACGCGAACACCGGCACAGCGACACCGGCCGAGACCGGCCGCCACCGCCGCTCGAAGTGCTGCGCCAGTTCGCAGCCTGACCCGTCCGGTCGGCGACGCACCGGGACCGCGAAGCCGAGCAGGACCCCGGCGATCGTGGCATGCACCCCGGACGCATGCATGAGCACCCATGTCGCCCCGGCAAGGGGCAGCAGCACCCACCAGGCCCGCACCTGCCGGTGCGTGAGCAGGCCGAACAGCCCGAGCGGGACCAGCACCAACGCCAGCGGCACGACCCGAAGGTCGTCGGTGTAGAACACGCCGATGACCGTGATGCCGAGCAGATCGTCGACCACGGCGAGGGTCAGCAGGAACGTACGCAGTGCCGCCGGTAGATGCGTGCTGAGAACCCCGAGCACGGCCAGGGCGAAGGCGACGTCCGTCGCGGTCGGCACCGCCCACCCGGCAAGCGCCTCACCCGAACCCCAGTTGACCGCCACATAGATCACCGCCGGGCCGATCATGCCGCCGACCGCGGCGAGGATCGGCAGCACCGCGCGCCGCGGATCCCGGAGATCCCCGGCCACGAACTCCCGCTTCAGCTCCAGACCGGCCACGAAGAAGAACACCGCCAGCAGCCCGTCGGCCGCCCACTGCGCCAGCGACAGGTCCAGGTGCAGGGCGTGCGGCCCGACCCGGACGGCACCCAGCTCATGGTATGCGCCCCGCCAGGGCGAATTCGACCACACCAGCGCGGTCACCGCGGCAACCAGCAGCAACACACCGCCGACGGTCTCCGTGCGCAGGATGTCGCCGATCCGGCTGACCTCGCTCCAGCTGCCCCGCCCGAGCAGCGGACGCTGACGAGGCTGATCAGGCGTGGTCCCCATGCGGCTCCTGCAGGAAGGGTCGGCAACGACATCGCCGACCAGACTTCCCGGCACACCTGCCAATCAGGCTACTCGATCATTGCCGGCTGCGGCACTGCGTCCCACGACACCATGATCCTTCCTGGCGTTGGCCGTGATGGTGTACGGTCCCGTGCGGAGCGCCGGGAAGTCTGGTCGGCAACGCCACAGTCGTGCCCACCGACAGGACCCGCCGATGACGCTGCTGCTCGTGTTCGCCGTCGTGCTGCTGATCGCGGTGCTGGTGTCTGCCCTCGCCAACCGCACCGTACTGTCCACCGCCGTACTGTTCCTCGCCGCCGGTTTCCTGGCCGGCGACGGCGTCCTCGGCCTCGTCCACGTCACGCCGGCCTCGCCCATCGTCGCCACGCTCGCCGAACTCGCCCTGTTCGTGGTGCTGTTCACCGACGGCATGCGCGTCGGCTGGACCGACCTGCGCACCGCGTGGCGGCTGCCCGGCCGGGCACTCGGCTGGGGGCTGCCGCTCACCCTGCTCGTCACCGCCGTCATCGCCCACTACATCGCCGGCCTCGACTGGCCCGAAGCCCTGCTCATCGGCGCGATCCTCGCCCCCACCGACCCCGTCTTCGCCGCCGCCCTCGTCGGCAACGACAAGGTCCCCGCCCGGCTGCGACACCTGCTCAACGTCGAGTCTGGCGTCAACGACGGCCTCGCCCTGCCGTTCGTCGTCGTCCTGCTCGCCGTCGCCGCGGACTCCAGCGACCTGCACCTGCTCGACCTCGGCACGGAACTGCTCCTCGGCGTGGCCATCGGCGTCGCCGTGCCGTGGCTGGCGATCCGCCTGGAACGCACCCGCTGGTTCGCCGTCTCCGAACAGTACCTACCGCTCAACGCCGTCGCCATCGGCCTGCTCGTTCTCGCCCTCGGCAAAGCCACCCACGCCAACCTGTTCCTCGCCGCGTTCGCCGCCGGCATCACGGTGGCGACCGTCGGCCGCCGCGAACGCGAGGCCTTCGAACACTTCGGCGAGCTCCTCGCCGAAATCTTCAAACTCGTCGCGCTGCTGGTCTTCGGTGCTCTGCTCACCCCGGCGTTCTTCGGCGACATCGCCTGGACCGGCTGGATCTTCGCCATCCTCGCCCTCGTCGTCGCCCGTCCCGCCGCGCTGTGGATCTCGTTCCTCGGCTCGCGCCTGGGGCTGCGTGAGCAGCTGGCCGCGATGTGGTTCGGACCGAAGGGCTTCGCCTCCGTCGTCTACGGCCTGCTCGTCCTCGCGGCCGGCATCGCCGCCGCCCAGGAGGTGTTCACTCTCGTCGCGCTCACCATCGTGCTCAGCATCGTGCTGCACTCGTCCACCGACGTCCTCGTCGCCCGCGGCTTCGACCCCACCCTGATGCCCACCTGGCAGCAACGCCTCGA
This sequence comes from Dactylosporangium sp. NPDC050688, assembly GCF_040654515.1. NCBI lineage: Bacteria > Bacillati > Actinomycetota > Actinomycetes > Micromonosporales > Micromonosporaceae > Dactylosporangium > Dactylosporangium sp. NPDC050688. The sequence continues at coordinate 29,260 of NZ_JBFAIC010000044.1, read as the reverse complement.
ACATCGCGGCCGCAAACTCCTGCGCCGCTGACCCTGCCCCAACGTGAGGCGTCGGTGCCGGTCGAGCGCCTGGACCACCGGGCAGGCCAGCTCCGACGTGAGCTGCCGCGCGGACGCGGACCGGATGCGACCGACCCCGCGCTCCCCGTGGATCCCCACGCCGAATTCGACCTCCCCGTCCGCGAGCTCGAACGACGGCCGCTGCTGGCCCAGCGAACTGGTGGCGGCCGTCTATCACCAGCACTACAAACCGAAGGCCGACCAGGGAGCCCAGCCGGGCCCGTACGGCTGGTACCTGGACCAGAACGTCGCCCCCACCCGGTGATCCCGCGCCCACCTCGGGCGGAAGCCCTGAGCCCCTGCGGCATCCCCTGATCAGCCGTACGCCGCGGACAGGACGCAGTCGGGTGGTTCACCGAGTGGATTCGGGCCGAGACGGGCCGCCGAGCGGCCGGCTTCGGTCACAGTCTCGCCATGCGGAGAACGCTCGCTGCCCTGCTCTGCCTCGCCATGATCGTCGCGACGGCAGGCGTGTCCATCGACCCCGGTCGGCAGGTTCCCGACGCGGGCTGGGCGGCTCCCGCAGATCAGTCGGTGGTGGCGCTCATCGCGCCCCCGGCCCGCCCGGCCCGCCCGACCACCCTCAGCGTCGTAGCGGCCGGGGACCTGTTCGTGCAGCCCGCCCTGACCGCTCAGGCCGCCGCCGACGCGCGCGCCGCCGGCAAGTCCGGCCATGACTTCACACAGATCCTCGCCCCGCTCACCCCGATGGTTCGGGACGCGGATCTCGCGGTCTGTCACATCGAGCAGCCCCTCGCCCGGCCAGAGGGCCCGTTCACCGGATGGCCGATCTTCAGCGCGCCGCCGCAGCTCGCCGACGCCGCGGCCGACAGCGGCTTCGACACCTGCTCCACCGCCTCGAACCACACGCTGGACTACGGCGAGGAGGGCGTGCATCGCACGCTCGACAACCTCGATCGGGTAGGACTGCGGCACACCGGATCGGCGCGCTCGGCGCAGGAGGCCGCCACGCCCAACGTCTTCGACGTGCACGGTGTGAAGATCGCCCAGCTGGCATACACCTTCAGCTTCAACGGCATCCCACGGCCGGCGGGCAAGCCGTGGATCGCCAACCTCATCGACGTTGCGAAGATCCGCGCCGAGGCGCACGCCGCCAAGCAGGCCGGCGCTGAGATCGTCATCCTGTCGATGCACTGGGGGACGGAGTACCAGAACCAGGCCGACCAAGGGCAGACCGGCCTCGCCGCAGACCTGCTCGCCAGTGCCGACATCGATCTGATCATCGGCATGCACGTGCACGTCGTGCAGCCCTTCGAGAAGTTCGGCGACAAGTGGGTGGCCTACGGCCTGGGCAACCTGCTCGTCCGTTTCGCGGACGGGTCACGGGAGAACACCCAGGACTCGGTCGTCCCCCGGTTCACGTTCACCGAGGTCGCACCCGGCACGTGGCGGGTCACCGACGTCGCCGTGCACGCCTTCTTCATGCGGTACTACCCGCAGCCTCGCCTGGTCGACGTCGCGGCGGCGACGAGGAGCGCCACGCCCGGCGCCGACTACGCCGGCATCTTCCGGCGCATCACCGGCTACGTGAACATGCGGGGCGCCGAGGCCGACGGGCTGCGAATGGTGCGCTGAGTGCAACCCGGGCAGGACCGCCGCGACGTCGGCGGTCGTACGGGGTGCGGGGCGGCCCGACAGCTGCCGTGCTGCGGGAGCCGCGACAGCGCGGCGTGGTTGAGTGCGTACCGGGCGAGGGGCCGGCGAGGTACCTGCCGGCAAGCGAGCTTGTCATGCTGCCCGGGACGCTCCGTGCCGCCCACGCAGCGCACCCGGACGGTGCCGAGGTGACCGGATGACCGCCCTGCGCCATGTCCCGGTGGGCCGGTCGGGCCTGCTGTGGCTGCGACACCGGGCCGAGGTCTGCCGGCATGCCAGCAGCGTCCTGCGCCGCAAGCTCACCCTGCTCGCCGCCGAACGCGACCGCCTCCGGCAGCGCCGCGCCGGGACCGCCGGAGCGTGGACTGCCGCCGACGCCACGGCCCGCGGCCGGCTCGAACGGGCGACGCTGCTCGACGGCCTGGAGGCGGTCGAAGCCGCGGCCGAGGTGCCACCCGCCGAGGTCACCGTGCCATGGACCACGGTGATGGGCGTCCACTGCCCGGCGGAGCCGTCGCTGGCGGCTCCGCCGCGCCCCGCGCATCTTCCGGCGCCGGGCGGCGCCGCCCTCCTGCAGGCCGAGGCCGCATGCCGCACCGCGGCGATGGCCGCGGCCCGGCACGCGGCCGCCGACGCCGCACTCGCCACCGTCGAGGCCGAGATGGCCGCCACCCGGCGGCGGGTGCGCGCACTGGACCGCCACTGGATCCCTGCCCTGGAGGCCGCGCGCGCCGCCCGCGCCCTGCAGCTGGCGGAACTAAAGGCGGCCGACCTCACCCGCCGGCGCGCGGCCGAGTGATTCGGGCCCGGCGCCCGGGGTAGCTCACCGCGAGAGACGCCCAGGGCCGGCGCCGGCGCGATGCGCCGCGACGGTCCAGCAGGAGGCTGGAGTGTGGCATCATCAGCAGTCCCGCGGGCTGCACGGTCACCTGGTCGAGGTGATCGAGCGCTCGCGAAACGCGTTGGAGCACGTCACCGAGGCGCTGTGCGACCCCGGTCCGGGCGCCGCGAGCGCGCTGCCGGACGCCGGCAAGGCCCTGCACGAACTGCGCCGGGCCGTCGAGGGTCAGGCGCTGGCGATCACGGAGACCCGGTTCGCGTCGGCTGCGGTCACGGTGCGTACGGTCGTCGTCGCCGCGCAGGTCAACGCCGACGCGGAGGGCGTCGAAGGACTGGCGAGGCGGCTGGCTGAGATCGCCGGGTCGCGGCCGGGGCGGCCGGCGGCACCGGCCGGCGTGCAGGCCGTCGTGTGCCGCATGGGCCGGATCTGCACCGACATGATGGCCACGGCGGGCAGCGCCGCAAGGTCTCCCGGGACCGGCACGCAGGTGCGGATCGAAGCGGCCGGTGCCGAGGTGCGACGGCTGCGACAGCAGCTGTACCGCGTGCTGCTGCACGACCGGGCTGCGGTCGATGTGGACGCCGCACTGGACGCCGCGCTGGCCTGCCGGTACTACGCACGCTGTGCCGAGCTCGCGGGGTCCATGGCCCGGCACGCGATCCTGGGCGCAACGTCACGAAAGGCCCGCCAGTGAGATCCGGCCGAGAATCCGCGGTGGCAGGGGGACGGTGGCAGTTCTGGGTCGACCGCGGTGGCACGTTCACGGACATCGTCGCCAGGCGGCCGGACGACGGCCGGCTGGTGACCCGCAAGCTGTTGTCGGACAACCCGGCACGCTACGCGGACGCGGCGGTCGCCGGGATCCGGGCACTGCTCGGTGTCGCCGAAGGGGCGCCGATCCCCGTCGACCGGATCGAGGCGGTGCGGATGGGCACCACGGTCGCCACGAACGCGCTGCTGGAGCGGCGGGGCGAGCGCACCGTGCTGGTCATCACCGAGGGCTTCGGCGACGCGCTGCGGATCGGCTACCAGAACCGGCCACGCATCTTCGACCGGCACATCGTGCCACCGCAGGTGCTGTACGAGCACGTGATCGAGGTGGATGAACGGATGTCGGCCGACGGCACCGTACTGCGCGAGCCGGATGTCGACCGGCTGGCCGCCGACCTGCGGCGGGCGTATGACCGCGGCATCCGCGCGGCCGCGGTGGTCTGCCTGCACAGCCACCTGTACCCGGCGCACGAACGGCAGATCGGGATGCTGGCGGAGCGGATCGGCTTCGGCCAGGTCTCGTGCTCCAGTGAGGTGAGCCCGCTGATGAAACTGGTGTCGCGGGGCGACACCACGGTCGTCGACGCGTACCTGTCGCCCGTGCTGCGCCGGTACGTCGCGGTGGTGGCCGAGCAGCTGCACGGGGTACGGCTGATGTTCATGCAGTCCAACGGAGGCCTGGCCGAGGCCGGGCACTTCCGCGGCAAGGACGCGATCCTGTCCGGCCCGGCGGGCGGCATCGTCGGCATGGCGCGCATGTCCCAGCTGGCCGGCTTCGACAAGGTGATCGGCTTCGACATGGGCGGCACGTCCACCGACGTGTCGCACTACGCCGGCGAGTACGAGCGGGTCTTCCACACCCAGATCGCCGGGGTACGGCTGCGCGCCCCCATGATCGACATTCACACCGTCGCGGCGGGTGGCGGGTCGGTGCTGCACTTCGACGGCACCCGCTACCGCGTCGGGCCGGACTCCGCCGGCGCCGACCCGGGACCGGCCTGTTACCGCAACGGCGGGCCGCTCACCGTCACCGACGCCAACGTGATGCTCGGCAGGGTCCAGCCGGCAACGTTTCCCCAGGTCTTCGGCCCGGACGGGGACCAGCCGCTGGATGCCGGCGTGGTGCGGCAGCGGTTCGCCGACCTGACCGCGGCCATCGCTGAACAGACCGGCGACGAACGCACACCGGAACAGGTCGCCGAGGGGTACCGGCAGATCGCGGTCGTGAACATGGCCAACGCGGTGAAACGGATCTCCGTGCAGCAGGGCCGTGACGTCACCGGTTACGTGCTCACGACCTTCGGCGGCGCCGGCGGGCAGCACGCGTGCTCGGTGGCCGAGTCGCTGGGTATCCGCACCGTCCTCGTGCCGCCGATGGCCGGTGTACTGTCCGCGCTCGGCATCGGCCTCGCCGACACCACCGCGATCCGTGAACAGTCGGTGGAGCGCCGCCTGGAGCCCGCGACGATGCACCGGCTGAACGACGTCGCGGACGCGCTGGAGGCCGCGACGCGCTCGCAGCTGCTGGACGAGGACGTGCCGGCCGACCGGATCCGGGTACACCGGCGGGCGCACCTGCGCTTCGACGGCACCGACACCCCGCTGCCGGTCGAGCTCGCCGACCTGGACACGATGGTGGCGTCGTTCCGGACGGCGCACCGGCGCATGTACGCATTCCTCATGGACCGGCCGCTGATCGCCGAGGCGGTCTCGGTCGAGGCCGTCGGGCTGACCGAACCACCGGACCTCTCCCGGCTGGGTGACCCCGGCGCACCGGAACGCGCCGCCGCCCGGACGGCCACCACGACGCGCCTGTACACCGGCGGAGCCTGGCGCGAGGTGCCGCTGCACGACCGGCACCGCCTGCACCCCGGCGACACCGTCGCCGGCCCGGCCATCGTGGCCGAGGCGGACGCGACCACGGTGGTCGACGACGGCTGGCGGGCGTCGGTGACGACGGCCGGCCACCTGATCCTGCAGCGGCTGCGGCCGAACGCGCAGGCATCCGAGGCGACCACCCGGGTCGATCCGGTACAACTGGAAATCTTCAACAACCTCTTCATGTCGATCGCCGAGCAGATGGGCGCCCGGCTGGAGTCGACCGCGCAGTCGGTGAACATCCGGGAGCGGCTCGACTTCTCGTGCGCGCTGTTCGACCCGGACGGCAACCTCATCGCCAACGCGCCGCACATCCCCGTCCACCTCGGCTCGATGAGCGCCAGCGTCAAAGAGGTCATCCGCCGCCGCCCCGGCCTGCGCCCCGGCGACGTGTACGCGATCAACGACCCGTACCACGGCGGCACCCACCTGCCCGACATCACCGTCGTCACCCCGGTCTTCGGCGCCGACCGGGCCGGGGTGCTGTTCTACGTGGCCTCCCGGGGCCACCACGCGGAGATCGGCGGACTCACCCCCGGCTCCATGCCCGCGACCAGCCGCGACGTCCACGAGGAGGGTGTGCTGTTCGACACCTGGCCGCTGGTCGAGGACGGCCGGTTCCGCGAGCAGGAGACGCTGCAGTTGCTGACGCAGGCGCCGTACCCGTCCCGCAACCCCGCGACCAACCTCGCCGACCTGCGCGCCCAGATCGCCGCGAACGCCAGGGGTGTCGAAGAGGTGGCACGGATGATCGACCATTTCGGCCTCGACGTGGTGCAGGCGTACATGCGGCACGTCCAGGACAACGCCGAGGAGGCGGTACGGCGCGTCATCGACGCCCTCCGCGACGGCGAGTACCGCTACGAGATGGACTCGGGGGCGACGATCGCGGTCCGGATCACGGTGGACCACGCCGGCCGCGGCGCGACGATCGACTTCACCGGCACGTCACCGCAGCTGGCGACGAACTTCAACGCACCGTCGGCGGTCGTCACCGCGGCGGTGCTGTACGTCTTCCGGACACTGGTCACCGACGAGATCCCGCTCAACGACGGCTGCCTGCGCCCGCTGCGCATCGTGGTGCCCGCCGGTTCGATGCTCGCGCCCACCTACCCCGCGGCCGTGGTCGCCGGAAACGTGGAGACGTCACAGGCGCTTGTCGGCGCGCTCTACGCCGCGCTCGGCGTCCAGGCCGAAGGGTCCGGCACGATGAACAACGTCAGCTTCGGCAACGAGCGGCACCAGTACTACGAGACCGTCGGCTCCGGCTCCGGCGCCGGTGACGGGTTCGACGGGGCCTCGGCGGTGCAGACCCACATGACCAACTCCCGGCTGACCGACCCCGAGGTGCTCGAATGGCGCTTCCCGGTGCTCCTGGACGAGTTCGCCGTCCGGCACGGCAGCGGCGGCGACGGCCGGTGGCGCGGCGGCGACGGCGCCGTGCGCCGCATCCGCTTCCGCGAACCGATGACCGTCAGCACCCTGTCGGGTCACCGGCGCGTGCCGCCGTACGGCCTCGCCGGCGGCTCACCCGGCGCGCTCGGCGCCAACCGGATGGAACGCGCCGGCGGCGATGTCGTCCACCTCGCCGGCTGCGGCTCCGTCGACGTCGAGCCAGGCGACGTGCTGGTCGTCGAGACACCCGGCGGCGGCGGATACGGCAGCTCGTGAGCACGCCCGGCCGGACGCACGAATGCTGCCCGGGCCGGGTGATCCGGGACCTCCGGCCCTGGACGGGATGACGTTGCGCCGTACCGGTCGGCGGCACACCGCGGGAAGATTGAGGGGTCCCGGCACGAACGGAACTGGTCGCGACCCGGGCACCGGGTGCTACGGCCTGGAACGGAGCGAGTGATGATGTACTGGGGCTACGGCATGGGCGCGTGGCCCATGGCGTTCATGACCTTGCTGAACCTGCTGTTCTGGGCGCTGGTGATCGTCGGCGTCGTGATGTTGGTGCGCCACTTCGACCGGCGCACGCCGCCGAGCGACGCGGCAGGCCCCGGCCCGGGCGGCGGCCGCCCGCTGCCACACCAGATCCTCGACGAACGGTTCGCCCGCGGCGAGATCGAGGAAGACGAGTACCTGCGCCGCCGGCAGGTACTTGACGGGCAACCCGCCTACCCGTCCCGTCGGTGACGCCCGGCCGGTTGGCCGGCCCCGCCGCCACGCGGCCAAGGTCCGGCCATGGGCAGACGGCACACCGCGGGCACAGCCCCGGGTAGCGCGTGCCCGCGGCTTGCGGCGGCATCGAGGCCTCGACCCTGAGGGGAGGCACCTGGCATGCGTACCGACACCGCGGTGGTCGTCGGCGTCGACGGCTCACCGGACAGTCTCGACGCCGTCGAGTGGGCCGCAGCCGACGCGACGCGCCGGCAACGCCCGCTTCGCGTCGTGCACGCGTTCCCCTGGCCCGCGGCGTTCCCCCCGGTGCCGCGGCACCTGTACGAGCAGGCCATGCGGGACAACGCCGAGCATATTCTCCGCGCGGCGGTCGCCCGGGCCCGTGCGGTCGCCCCAGAGGTGGCCATCAGCGCCGACACGCCCGTCCAGCAGGCGGCCGCCGCGCTCGTGGCCGCGTCCCAGCACGCCTCCACCGTCGTCGTGGGCAACCGCGGCCTCGGCGGCTTCACCGGCCTGCTCGCCGGCTCCGTCGGTGTCGAACTCGCCGCCCACGCCGCCTGCCCGGTCGTCGTCGTGCGCCACGCCGATCGGCCGCCCGGACCCGAGGCCGGCCGCGTCATCGCCGGCGTCGACGGATCCCAGGACGCCGAGCGTGCGCTGCGGTTCGCGTTCGAACAGGCGTCGTTCCGCGGCGTCGGGCTCACCGCCGTCCTGGCATACCTGTGGCCGGACTCCACCGGGCCGGGCGAGATGCTGCCGCTGGTCTACGACCAGGACAACCTGCGCGACGACGAACGCCGCGCGCTGGTCGAGTCGCTCGCCGGCTGGGCGGAGCGGTACCCCGACGTGGACCTGCGCACCGCCGCCGTCCGGGGCCGCCCCGCGGCCGTGCTCACCGAACGGTCCGCCGGCGCGGAACTGCTCGTCGTCGGCTCCCGCGGGCGTGGCGGCTTCACCGGGCTGCTACTGGGATCCGTCAGCCAGGCCGTCATCAGACACGCCGCCTGCCCGGTGGCCGTCGTCCGCTGACGGACCGTGCAGGCTGCCCCCGGTTTCCTGCCTCCGGTCGGGGGGTAGCCCGCCAGTCTGGGCTTCAACAGCATGCGCCTGCCGTGCAGCAACGAGCTGTTCCGGCCGGAGAGCCACCCGCACGGCATCACCAACTCCGGCGAAGCGTGCTGCGGCGATGCGGCGAGGTTTCGCCGGTGCCCGCGCGGGAAGCGAACGACGATGGCGTACGGACCGATCGTCGCGCCGGCCTTCCACCACGCCGACACCCTCGACCTCGACCAGCTGATGGCCCGGCTGCGCGACCTCGCCGCCCGCGCCAGGGCCAGCACCGCCCTGCACGAGGTGGCGCCCGACGCCGACCTCGACACCCTGCACTCGGGCGACGACCTTCGCGAGACCCTGCACCTGGACTCGCTCGACTTCCTCCAACTCGTCGAACTGCTCAGCGAACGCACCGGGCACCGCATCGAGGAGGAGGACTGTCCGCGGCTGGCGACGCCGGCCAGCACATTGGCGTTCCTCGGCGCAACGGAAACCCGGGGCGGCCCTGGACAACCGGCCTCGAGGCCGACAAGCAGAAAGGAGCCTGTCATGGGCACGGCCAAACATTGGACCATCGACGTGTACATCGGCGAGGACGACCACAGCACCCATGCGGAGGCGCGCCTGCACAGCGACGCCGGCACCGACCTCACTGGTACCGGAGACGCCCGGCTGCACCCGGCCGACAGCAACGTTCCGGAGATCGGTGACGAGCTCGCCGTGGCGCGGGCCCTGTCCGACCTGGGCCACCGGCTCCTCGCGACGGCAGCGAACGACATCGGCGCCGTCGCAGGCGGCCCGGTGAAGCTCAACCGGTAGTCGGCGGCCTGGCCGGGCCGGCGCCGACCGGAACCCGGGCCTCTGCCCGCCGGCTCAGTCGCCGGTGCCGGCGGGCCAGGCCCGCATCGCGAGCGCGGCGACCTTCTCCAGGGTGGCCCGGTCGGCACCGTCACGGGCCTGCTGCGCGATGCCCTGCAGGGTCGCCGAGACGTAGTGGGCCAGTCCGTGCGCGTCGGTGCCGGCGGGCAACTCGCCGGCGGCGACGGCCCGTGCGATCAACGCCTCCAGGGTGGCGGTCCCGTCGACGCGCAGCTTGCGCAGCAACTGCTCGACCTCCGGCGCGGTGGTGTTGACGGCGGCGCTGACGATCAGGTCGCCGCGGGGCAGGCCCGGGCGGGTGCTGGCCGCGGCGGCCTCGAGCAGCAACCGTCGCACGGCGCCGGTCAGAGTCGGCTCCTGGTCGATTGCGGTCTGCAGTGACGCCGCGTGCCGGCGGGTGTACTCGGCGACGACCTCCTCGAACAGCGCCCGCTTGCTGCCGAACGCCGCATACAGGCTGGGCACGCCGATGCCTATGGCGGTGGCGAGGTCGTTGATGGACGTCGCCTCGTAACCCCGCGCCCAGAACACCTCCACGGCGATGCCGAGCGCCACGTCCCGGTCGAACTGGCGGGGCCGTCCCCGCGGTGAGGTCACGCTCACATTGTAGAGCGCCCGCTACAGATGCCGTCCACGGTCCTTATTATATAGCGACCACTACAGAATCAGCGAGGAATGGGAGCACCACCATGTCCAGCACGCCTGAGCGGGCCGCCTGGCCCTCCGTCGTGGCACTGATCGGCCTCGCCGTCGGCGGTCTCCTGCTGTGCGGCGGGCTGTTCCGCGCGCCGTGGAGCGACGAGGTCGACTGCGGCGGGCGCAGCATGAAACCCGGGGACCGCTGCATCTCCTCCAACAATTCGTCCACGTACGAGGAGCGCCGCGAGGTCCGGGACAACGGCGTGTGGTTCCTGGTCGCCGGCGGGATCGCGGTGGCCGGCAGCCTCGTGACCCTGGCCGCGCGGCGCCGCCCCGGGCAGGGCTGACGGTCAGGCAAAGGGTGATCCCGCCGGCCGTGAGTCCACCCGGCGGGACCGCTGCGCTACACCGGTGGCGCGGTGGCGTCCCAGCGGGCGCGGGCCGCGCCGATCGCCGCCATGTTGTCGCGCGACCAGTCCGCCAGGGCGGTCATGATGCCCGCCATGCTCTGCCCCATCGGGGTCAGCCGGTAGTCGACCTGCGGCGGGATCGTCGCGTACGCGGTCCGCTCCACCAGGCCGTCGCGGCACAGCCGCTTCGTGGTGACCGTCAGCATCCGCTGCGAAATGCCCGGGATCGCCCGCTCCAGCTCCCGGAACCGGCGTACCCCGTGGGACAGCTCGACCAGCACGAGCATCGTCCACCGGTCGCCGAGCCGGGCCAGCAGGTCCCGGATGCCGCAGTCGTCATCGCCACACGGCCCGGCGGGCTCATCTGCGTTGACCTGCGCGCTTACCGCGGTGTTCGCCACCGACACGGAAGTGCCTCCTTCTGTTATCGGCGTACCGCGTCGATGCTCGTGACCATGATCCTGATCAGTGGCGTCTCGGGTGCGCTCGGCGGATCGATTTTCGACAGCCTCGCAAGCCGGTCGGGCACCCCCGTGCGCGCCGGCAGCCGTTCCGGCGATGGTACGGCGGTGCGCCGCGTCGACTTCGACACGCCGTCCACTCTCGCATCCGCCTTCCGCGGCGTCGACGTGCTGGTGTTCGTCTCCGCCGGCCCAGCCGCGCACGACGTGGCCGTGGCCCGCCACGGCGCGGTCGTCGAGGCGGCCGCCGCGGCCGGTGTCCGGCACGTCGTCTACACGAGCGTCACCGGGTCCGGCGACCGGCTGCCGGGCACGTCGGCGCACCGCTGGACCGAGGCCCGGCTCGCCGCGGTGCCGTTCAGCACGACGGTCCTGCGCAACGGCCCGTACGCCGAGACGGCCGCCGCCCTGGCCGCGGCCGGCACCCGCGCCGCCGCCAGGACCGGCGTGTTCACCGCCGCGCTCGGCCACGGCCCCCTGCCGCTGGTGGCCCGCCGCGACCTGGCCGACGTGGCCGCCCGCGTGGCGGCGGAGTCGGCCGCGGACCTTGCCGCCGGCCGCCGCAGCCGGCACGCCGGCGCCACCTACGACCTCGCCGGCGTGCCGGCGATCGGCGGCGACGACATCGCCGGAGTGCTCGCCTGGGTCCTCGGCCGCCCGGTGCGCTACCGGGCGGCGCCGGCGGCCCGGACAGCGCCGTCGCCGGCGCCCGGCACGGTGTCGTGGCGGATGCGGCCACGCCGCGCTGGTCAGGCGGTGCAGGGGCGCGCCGGCCGCGACCTGATCGCCCTGCTGCCGACCACGCCCCGCCCGGCCCTGGACATCGTCGAACGGGCCGTCACGGCGGTGGCCGGCGCCCGGTGCCAGGACCCCGCATCGCATCATTGACCCAGCACCATCGAGCCCGTCGCCTCACACGACCTTAGCGCCCGCTCACGCAGCCCAGCGCCGGACGCGCTCGGCGAGGGTGCCCAGGGGCAGCGGGCCGGAGGTGAGGACGGTGTCGTGGAAGGCGCGGATGTCGAACCGGTCCCCCATCGCGGCACGGGCCTGCTCGCGGAGCCGCTGGATCTCCAGGCGGCCCACCATGTACGCGAGGGCCTGGCCGGGGTCGGCGATGTACCGGTCGGTCTCGGACTGGATCTCGACCTCCGCCATCGCGGTGTTGGCCCGCAGGTAGTCCACGACCTGCTGGCGGCTCCAGCCCTTCGCGTGGATGCCGGTGTCCACGACCAGACGGGCGGCGCGCATCGAGTCGGTGGCGAGCATGCCGAGCCGGGCGATCGGGCCGGAGTAGAGGCCCATCTCGTCGGCGAGGCGCTCCGCGTACAGGCCCCAGCCCTCGCCGTAGGCGGTGAACTGCGCGATGCGGCGCAGCAGCGGCAGCCCGGTCAGCTCCTGCGCGAGGCTGATCTGCAGGTGGTGGCCGGGGACGGCCTCGTGGAAGGCGGTCGCCTCGGCGACCGTGCGGTCGCGGTCGCCGGGCTGGGAGGTGTTGGCGAAGTAGATGCCGGGGCGGCTGCCGTCGATCGCCGGGGCCAGGTAGTAGGCGGCGGGGGCGCCGGGCGCCTCGTCGGCGGGGACCGGCGCGACCGTGCACCGCTGCGCCGGCAGCGTGCCGAACCACTCGGGTGCGGCCTTCTCGGCGCGCTCGATCGCGTCGCGTGCCGCGTCGAGGATCTCCTCGCCGTCACCCCAGCGCAGCGCCGGGTCGGTGCGCAGGCGGTGCAGGACGGCCGCGGTGTCGGAGGTGCCGAACGCCTCCGCGCCGATCTCCGCGAACTCCTCGGCGAGCCCGGCGATCAGGTCGAGGCCGATGCGGTGCAGCTCGTCCGGGGTGCGGTCGGTGGTGGTGTGCAGGCGCACCTGACGCCGGTACAGTTCGTCGCCGCCGGGCAGGAAACACAGGCCGGCCTCCTCCAGGCCGCGGGAGGCGGGGGCGATCTCGGTGGCGAGCACGTCGCGGTAGACGGCGACGGCGGGCCGGACGACCTCGTCGATCAGCCGGTCACGCTCGGCGGCGAACCCGTTGTCCTCGGCCGGCGCGGGCTTGCGCAGCGGGTCACCGCCGGCGTTGGCCAGGTAGCGGTCGAGGTGCGCGACGGCACCTTCGACAAGGTGCCGGACCGGCCGCCGCCCCGCGGCGACGCCGTCGCGGTGGCGCTGGGCGATCTGCGCGAACGCCTCCGGCAGCTTCGCCAGCCGGGCGAGATAGCCGTCGGCGCGGGTGGCGTCGGTCAGCCCGACCATCGGCAGCTGGACCAGCAGCGCCGCGGCCGGTGCGGTCCAGGTGTCGGTGATCGCATACTCGGTGGAGCGCAGCTCCACGGTGTCCACGACGGACTGTGCCTGCTGCAGGACGACGCCGAGGGTGAGCTGGTCGTCGTCGCTGAGACCGGCGGGGTCCAGCGCCCGGGCGCGGGCGACGATCGCGAGCGCGCGGTCCCTGATCGCGGCGTCGCCGGCCTCGCTGTAGTCGCGCATCTGGTCGTCGCGGCCGGGTAGGCCGAGCAGGGAGGCGCCGACGGGGAACACGTCGAGCATCACGTCGAGCAGGTCGTCAGCGAGCTGGTTGGCAGTGGACACGTCGTCTCCCTGTCGCCGCGCATCGATCGGTGCGCCGATGCTACTGGCTGCGCGGCACCGGCGACACCACGCGCGGCGCGCCGGCCCGCCGGACGCGCGGGGCGACGATGCCGTGCGCGATGAGACTCTCCGCCATGTCCACAATGGACTCGTCGGCGGGGCGGGCGGTCCAGCCCAGCTCGCGGGCGGCCTTATCGGCGCTGACGAGGGCCGGGCGGCCGACATAGGCCAGCGCCAGCCGCAGGGTCCGGTCGAAGCGCGCCGCCGTCCACATGAGCGGGCGCGGCATGCGGCGGGTCGGCACGCGGTAGCCGAGCGGCCGGAACCGCTCGGCCAGCACCGCCGCGATCTCCCCCAGCCACCGGTGCTCGCCGGCGAGGATGTACCGGTTGCCGGCCGCCGCGGCGGACTCCGTCGCCAGCCGGTGCGCCCGCGCCACGTCCCGCACGTCGACGACGGCGAAGCCCAGGTGGGGCACGGCCGGCACGCCACGGCTGAGCAGCAGCCGGACCGGCTCGGCGGAGGTCGTGCGCGCGGCCCGCTGCAGCGGGCCCAGCACCAGCCCCGGGTGCACGGCCACCAGCTCCAGGGCGGTGCCGCGCACGAACTGCCAGGCGGCCCGTTCGGCCAGGACCTTGCTCTTGGGGTACGGGTCGGCGCGCGTCACGTCGGACCAGTCGTCCTCGGTGAAGGTGCGGGTGCCGACGGTGCCGGTGGAGTCGTGGCCGAGACGGATCGCGTCGATCGACGAGGTGAGCACGACGCGCCGCACGCTGCCCGACGCGGCCGCGGTTGGCACCGGCGTCGCCCAGCCGCTCCATGAGCTGCGCCGTCGCGCCGGTGTCCATGTCGATGAACCCGTCACCGTTGCGGTCGCTCACCGCTGCGCACCTCGCGCGGTGTCCTCGTCGAGCTCGTGCAGCAGCGGATCGAACCGCAGATCGGCGGAGCCGGGGGTGGCCTCCTCGGGCAGGAGGACGCGCACGATGGCGAACGCCTCGTCCTCGGCGACCCGGACGGCGCGGCGGACGGTGGCGATGATCGCCTTCGCCAGCGCGGCCGAGTCGGGGGCCCGGTAGATGCGCGGGTCCAGCCGCAGCTCGACGATGTCGTGCGTGGCGTCGACCGTCACGCTGATCAGCCCGTCGTCGGACTCGGCGGTGGCCCTGATCTCCAGCATGCGCTGCCGCACCGCCCGGATGTCCTCGGCCATCTTCTTGTGCTGGGCAAACAGGTCCACCCGCAGGGACATGTCCACAGCGCCTCCCTTGATCGCTTCCGGGCCAGTCTCACGCGGGCATCGGCACGGTGCGGCCGCCTGGCCTGTTGCGGCTACGCGCGAACACCGGCAGACGACCTGCCGCGACGATCCGGGACCGGGACGACGCCGAGTGCGCGCTGCCACCACCGTGCTGGTGCGACGGCGCCGCAACTCGCCGGTCATGATGCATGAGCAATTGGCGAGGAGCCGGTTCACGGGCAATCGCGGCTCGCCGAATGCAGGATCACGTGCGCTGGCACGCCGCACGGCGCGGCGCTGGCGCCCGCTTCAGTCCGGCGTCTGTCGACCTGGGCACGGCCTCAGGCGTCACGCGGCCAGGATAGCGACAAGTTCGTTGAGCTGGAGCCCGCGGGACGGATGACGGCACAGGTAGTCGGCGATGACCAGGTCTCGCACAGCCGGGCGTTCCTCGATGAGCGCCAGACATGCGGCGTTCTCGCGCAGGGCGCCGCTGCGAGCCTCGTCGTGCAGCCACATCAGGACGTCGTCGTCGGACCGACGCTGCATGCTGCGGACCGTGCGCCGGGCGTTACCCAGGCGCTGCACAACGAGGCCGCGGTCCGGCAGACCCTCCAGGCCCACCCAGGCGAACGCACCGATGGCGGCCGAGCGTTGCCGCTCCTCCGGCTCAGCAGTCGGGCGCTCTTCCACGGCGCCAGTCTGGCACCGTTCGTATGGCGTCATGAGCCGGCTTTGAGCGATTGCGTCACGCGGTTGTCGGGGCGGGTCACGATGTAGCAGCGGACCGTGTGATCGCCGAGGGCCCACCGCTCCGGGTTGCCGCCCGTGGGGATGACGATGATGTCGGTACGGTTGGCGAACTTCGACGGTGACTGGCCCAGGAATGTCGCGGCCTTGGCGTTGCACGCCTGCGTCGCCTCGCGGGTCAGCTTGGTCATGCCCGGGTGCGGGACGTCCGGGCTGGCGTACAGGCCGACGTACTCGCCGTTGTGGGGCTGGGCGCAGTCGATCGGGACCAGCCGGTCGATGGACTGGTACCAGCCTTGCCCGTCCGGGATGGCGAGGACGTCCACGCAGGTCAGCGCGAGCGGGCGGGGGCCGCGCAGGCCGTCTTTCAGGCTGCCCGTCCGCAGCCGGGACGTGAAGCCGTCGGCGGAGAACTCCAGCAGGGCGCAGCGGTACTCGTGAACGCCCGCGATCCACTCCTCCGTCGACGGGACGATGACCGCCAGGCCCAGCCGGCCTTCGTGCCAGTCGCCGCCGACGTACTCGCGGGCGGCCGTGTCGCAGTCGGTGTAGACCTCGCGGGTCTTGTTCTCCGGCGGTGTCGTGAGCTGGCCGACGCGGACGATCTCGGCCTGGTGCTCGGCGGCGCAGTCGACGGCGTTGAGGGTGGCGGGGCGGTAGTCGTCCGGGCGCAGTGACTGGCCCGCGTGGCACCCTCCGGCAGCCGGCAGCGCCTTCGCGGAGGGTGAAGCCGCGGCGCTGGCGGTCGGGCCGCCGCCGGGCTGTGTCCCGTCGCATCCGGCCAGGCTCAGCAGTACCACTGCCGCAATCATCCTCAGACGCATCCGATCATGATGCCGCCCGGAAGCTTCTTGGTCTCCGGCGGGGAGGCGTGCGCTGTGGCGGCTCAGGCTAGCGGGTCTTCAGGCCGTCCAGCAGGACGGTGAGGTAGCGGCGTGCGGTGGCCGCGCGGTCCTGGCCGGTCGCGGCCGGGTGGGCGTTCGCCGCGAACATCACCCCGCACATCAGTGGCACCATGTCGTCCTGGGTCACGCCCGGGTCGGCGACGCCGGCCGCGTGTGCACGGTCGAGCAGCCGGCCGAACATCTCGGTGAGCCGCCGCTTCAGCTCGATGGTGTGCGGCAGCGCGTTCGTCCGCGCGGCGAACACCGGGGGCAGTGAGGCGTCGGCGATCTGGGCGTCGGTGGCGACGAACAGGAAGTCGCGAAGCGTCGCCCAGGGGTCGCTGCCGGCCAGCGCGCGCTCCGCGTGGGCGACGAGGTCCTCGAGTCCCGGGGTGGCGACGGTCTCCAGCAGTGCCTCCGGGGTGGGGAAGTGCCGGTACACCGTGGCCACCCCGACGGCCGCGGTCCGTGCGACGTCGTTGAGCTGGACGGGCGTGCCCTCGTCCACGAGCCGGCGACCCACCTCGACGATGCGGTGCCAGTTGCGGGCGGCGTCCTTGCGCTGCGGGACCGTGGTCATGGTCACCAGGGTAACCGGATGCGCTATCCGTTCTGCTACGGTGAAGCGGATGACCAATCCGTTTTTGGGAGATTCCATGACACCACTGCGTGACAGCGTCGACGTGAACGGCAGGACGAGGACCTACACCGTTGCCGGCCCGGCGGACGGCAGGCCCGCGCGGGACCTGGTGCTGATCTTCCACGGATCGCGACAGACCGGTGCGAAGCACCGCGACTTCACCGGCAAGGCCTTCGACACCCTCACGGCCGGCGGCACGGCGGTCGTCGCCTACTTGGACGGCCACAAGGGCAACTGGAACGACGCGCGCCGGGAGAGCAGGTTCCCGGCCCGCCGCGAGAACATCGACGACGTCGGCTTCACGCGCGCGGTCATCGAGAAGCTGACGCAGACCCACCGGATCGACCCCCGCCGGGTGTTCGCGGTCGGCTACTCCAACGGCGGCCAGATGGTGATGCGCCTGGTCCACGAGGCACCCGGCCTGCTCGCCGGCGCCACGGTGATCGCCGCGACGATGCCGGCCCCCGAGAACTTCCTGGCGGCGGACGCTCCGCCCGCCCCGATGCCGGTACTGCTGATCCACGGCACGAAGGATCCGATCATCAGCTACCTGGGCGGCGAGATGCCGTGGTGGGCACGCACCCTGTTCAAGGTCGGTGGCCGGGCGTTGTCGATGCCGGAGACGGCCGCCTACTTCGCCTCGCGCAACGGCATCACCGGCGCGCCGGCCGTCCGGACGCTGCCGGCCTCGGCCGCGGGCACGTCGGTCGAGCTCACCGAGTTCCGGCACGACGACCGGCCCGCGGTGACGCTGTACACCGTGCACGGCGGCGGCCACACCATCCCCGGCCCGCGCAGGGCCCCGGCCGTCCTCGGCAGGACCAACCAGGACGTCAGCACGGCCGACCTGATCGGGAGTTCTTCGGCCTGACGCGGTAGGCGCCCCCGTATCGTTACCCCCCGGCGGCACCTCGCAGCCGCCGAGCTCGCCGCCCCCGGCGGGTGGGGCCTGCTCGGCGACGTACGCGATCACCAGTTCGTGGCAGGGCGGATTCCAGGGCTCGGTCACGGTACGCGCCGGGACCGCCGCCATCTCACGGTGGACGGTCAAGTGGACGTTCGCCAACGGTCAGACGATCAACCAGCTGTGGAACGGCACGCTGAGTACGTCCGGCTCGGCGATCACCGTGACGAACGCGCCGTACAACGGCACCGTCCCGGCCAACGGCACGACATCGTTCGGCTTCACCGGTACCTCGAACGGCACCAACGCCATACCCGCACTGACCTGCACCGTGTAGCCCGGCCGATCCCGCCCTGGGAACGTTCCAGGGCGGGATCACCCTGGACCGCCGGTCAGCCGCCGGGTTGACGGAAGCCCAGGGCACTCATGAGCAGCGCGGCGACGGCGTCGCGGTGTTGCGGGGTGTCCTGCCACCGCAGCCTGCGTCCGGCCTCGACCACCACGCCGAAGCCGGCGTGGATCAGCACCCGGGCCTGACGGGAGTCCAGCCCCGGACGCGCCGAGCGCAGTTGCTGCTCCCAGACGGCGATGTGTTCGCGCTGCGCGACGATCAACGGCCGCTGCAGGTCGGCGGGCAGGCCGGCGACCTCGGCGTTGGCGACGCTGGTGAGCGCGGTGTGCTCGAAGCTGTACGCCACGTAGGTCGCCGCCAGCGCGAGCACCGCATCGTGCGGGTCGGCCGTCCCCCGGAGGTTCTGCTCCACCGCCTGCGCCAGCAGTCCCGCCGCCTGCAGACAGGCTGCCGCCAGAATATCCGCTTTGCCGGGAAAGTAGCGATAGATCGCGGACGGGACCAGCCCGACGGCCTCGGCGATCCTGCCGTTCGTGACGTTGACGAACCCGTCGCGTTCGAAGAGCGGGACGGCGGCCGCGATGATCTCCGAGCGCCGGGTGCGCGCCACGGGCTGGGCGGGCAGGTCGACGAGATGCGCGATGCCGGTGGCCGCCGTGGGGTCGGTCGCGACCACCCGCAGGGCGGACGCGACCAGCAGCTCTTCGACCCGGCGCTGCGCGATCGAGGTGTGATGCATCGTGATCGACCCGATCGCGCCGAGGGCCGCCACCGCTCGCAGGTGCTCGTCGGGCAGCGGATGCTCCCGCTGTACCGCGGCCACCACCCGGCCGATGACGTGCGCGAACTTCGTCCGGAGCGCGTGCCGGTCGCCGCGGTCGAGGTAGCGGGCCTCCCACCGGTAGACGCCGCCCGACGCACGATGGGCGACGGTGACCCGGGCGGCGGCGGTGAGCACGTCCGCCAGGGGGGCCTCGGCAGGCACCTCGTCGAGCGCGGCGACGAGCCCGTCCACCATGACGTTCACACACTCGACGAACAGCGCGTACTTGTTCGGGAAGTGCCGGTAGAGGGCCGCCGCGGTGATGCCCAGGCTGGCGGCGATCTCCTCCATGGACGCCGCGTGGTAGCCCCGCTCGCTGAACATCCGGCCGGCCGCTTCGACGATGAGCTGCTTGCGGTTGCGCGGCCGGACGGCCGCGGTCGACTCGGTGGTCACCGCGGCAACCGACCCGGCGTGTGCGGAGATCCGCCGGACGCACCGGTCCGGAATCCACACCTCAACTGCGCGGCGACTTCCCATGGCATGTCGCCGATCCTGACACATGACGGGCGGCGGCCACGACGACCGCCGCCCCGCGGTGGCACAGATTCACCGTGGTGACGCCCTTGCCGACCGGCCGATTGTTTCGTATGTTAACGGAGAATCTCACATTGACCCACGTGAGACGGTCGCAGTCCGCCACTGCTTGACCCCCTGCGAGAGCAGCACCCATGCCTCCAAGGAAGCGGGGTAAGTTAATGAGTAATCTCAACCGACGGAGCGTCCTGTCCCTCGGCGTCGCGCTCGGCCTGGTGAGCGCGGTCGGCACGGTGGGCGCCGGCCCGGCCGCGGCAGCCCCCGCCGTCGCCGGCACCGACCCGTGGTGGGTCTGGGACGACGAAGTAGACCAGCTGCTCGCCGGTCTGCTCACCAGCGGCCAGATCCCAGCGGTCAACACCGCGATGCGGTCCTGGGTGAACAACGGCGACGCGGTGCCCAGCGGCCTGCCCGCCAACCTGCGCACCTACCTGCAGCGGGTCAACACGCTGCCGTCCTGGGCCGACCGCACCAAGCTGCGTCTCGCCGCCGACTTCAACCGGCGCAAGGACACCTACCTGTTCATGCTGTACGGCCTCGGCAGCGGCATCATGAGCACGGTGATCCCGCGTGAGGCCAAGTCGGTCTACTGGTCCGCGGGCGGGGCCAACATGCAGGACCGCGCGGCCAAGACGTTCACCTTCGGCTACGACCTGAGCGAGCTGAACGCGTTCGAGCCCAACGGCCAGTTCGTGGTCACCGCCAACAAGACGCGACTGGTGCACGCCGCGGTGCGTCACCTGCTGCCGCAGTCGCCGCACTGGCGGGCGGTCGCGAACGAGCCGGGCCTGATCCCGATCAGCAACGGCGACATCCTCGTCACCTTCCACAGCCTCGGCACCTTCGTACACAAGAAGCTGAAGGAGTGGAAGGTCCCGATGACGGCCGCGGAAGAGGCCGCCTTCCTGCACCAGTGGCAGGTCGCCATGTACCTGCTCGGCGTGCGCCAGGAGTTCATCCCGCAGACCTGGTCGGCCGCGTACGCGCAGTCGGCGACGGCGCTCACCCCGATCCTCGCCCCCTCCACGGAGGGCAAGGAGCTGGCCGAGGACCTGCTCGGGCTGACCGCGCAGATCGACCTGGGCATCACCCGCGGCTTCCTCAACGAGTTCGTCCGCTACGTGCTCAGCAACGAGATCGGTGACTGGCTGCGACTGCCACGCGACTACGCGGCGGCGACCCTCATCCGCACCGCGTGGCCGACGTACATCGCGTTCCGGGAAGGGCTGATCCCGATCATGCCCGTCACCTTCTACATGTTCGACCAGTTCATCCGGGCGCTGGCGATGCTGTTCCTCAACAAGGGCGACTCGGGCACGACCACGCCCATCACGATCCCCACGGGGAACCGGGCCTGATCCGAGGAGCCGGGAAGGGGGCCGGGAAGGGCTCCCCTCCCGGCTCCCGCATCAGGGCGTCACCACGGTCGTGCGCACCGACAGCCTCCGCGCCGCGCGGCGCGGAGGCTGCTGGCATCAGTCGTTGTGCGGGCCGGTCCGCAGCGCCTCGATGACCGGGGCCGGCGCGCCGGCCGTCTGCGCCGCCCGCACCGCGCTCCAGCCGAGGCTGTCCGGCGCCAGCGGGTCGACGCCGGCCGACCGCAGGCGCCGGATCAGGGTGATGTCGCCGGCGCGGTGAGCGACGTGCAGCAGCGACTGGCCCTGCGGGCCGCGGACTCCGCGGGGGTCGACGCCGGCGTCGAGCAGCCGGTGGACCTCGGGGGTGTCGCCGTGGGCGGCCGCGAGGAACATGTGGTGGGCGACCGTGCGGATCTGTCGCGGCAGCCGACCGGTCCGGCCGCGGCGACGAGTGGCAGGATGGACGGATGAAGCGGTTGGCCGGCGCCCGGTGGTTCCCGCTGGCCTGCCTGTTCGCGGCGGTCGGGATCATCGTGGTCGTCCTTGCGCTGGCCGGCGCGGTCACCGGACCGGTCGAGTCGCTCACCGCCGCCGCGGCGCTGCTCGCCGGGCTCGGCACGGTCTTCCTCGCCACGACCCGCCGCCGCGGCTGACCGCACCGCACCGGCGCGAGCGGCGGGGGGATGATCCTCGGCAGGTCCGCCGCTCAGTATCGTCGGGCTCATGCGGTACGTGGCGATCGGGGACAGCTTCAGCGAGGGCATGGGTGACGAGCGGGCGGACGGCACCCCGCGCGGGTGGGCCGACCTGGTCGCGGCCGCGCTCGGCGCCGCGGATCCGCGCTGGCAGTACGCCAACCTCGCGATCCGGGGCAGGCTGCTGGAGCCGATCGTGACCACGCAGCTGGAGGCCGCGCTGGCGTTGTCGCCGCCGCCGACGCTGATCTCGCTCAACGGCGGCGGCAACGACATGATGCGCCGGGGCGCGGACGTCGCGCACCTGGTCCGGCTCATCGAAGGGGCGATCGAGCGCTGCGACGCGGCCGGGGTGCGCCTCATGGTCCTCAGCGGCGCCGACCCGTCGGACCACCTGCCGCTCGGGCGGGTGCTGCGCCGCCGCGCCGAGCAGCTCACCGCGGCGGTGCGGGAGCTGACCGCCCGCCACGGCGTGCTGTTCGTCGACTGCTTCGGCGACCAGGAGCTGCGCCGGTCCGGGTACTGGTCGGCGGACCGGCTGCACCTCAACGCCGCCGGTCACCGCCGGGTCGCCGGGCTCGTCCTGGCCGCCCTGAGTGTCGCCGACGCCGAGCACCGGCTCGACGACGGCCTGGCCGTGTCGCGGGGGCTGCTCGTCCAGGCGCGGTACTACCGCCAGCACGTCCTGCCGTGGGTGCTGCGCCGGGTCCGTGGCCGCTCGTCCGGCGACGGCCGCGCCGCGAAGTACCCGGCGTGGACCAGCGTCTCCTGAAGCCGCCCCGCCGCCGCGCCGCGGCTGACGACCCGCGCCGCGCCCCGAGCGGACAGCGGGAACGCGACGCTGAACGAACCGCGGGCGGCGCCCCACCCGCGGTTCGACGCCGAGCGCCTACAGCTTGGCCAGCATTCCCTGCATCTCGGTGATCTCCGCGGTCTGGTCAGCGGCGATCTTGGCGGCGAGCTGCTTGGCCGCCGGGTCCTGACCCTGGGCCTGTTCGGTCTTGGCCATCTCGACCGCACCCTGATGGTGCTTGATCATCATCCGCAGGAACATCGTGTCGAAGTCCTTGCCCATGGCCTTGGACAGGTCGTGCATTTCCTGGTCGGTCATCATGCCGGGCATCTGTCCCATGTCGCCCATGTCGTGGTGCATGGCGCCGGGACTGGGGACCGGCTCGCCCCAGGCGGTCAGCCAGCCGGACATGGTGGCGATCTCCGGCTCCTGCGCCTTGGCGATCCTGCCGGCCAGGGCCTTGACCTCGGGTGTGACGGCCTTCGACTGGGCGGCCTCGGCCATGTCGAGCGCTTGCCGGTGGTGCGGGATCATATCGGTGGCGAACATGACGTCGGTGGCGTTGAAGGTCGACGTCGACGTCGACGTCGCGGCGGGCGTGGGGCTGCCGTTGCCCATGGCGCCGTGGTCCATCCCACTGTTGCCGCAGCCGCCGGCGAGCAGGGCGAGGCTGAGCACGCCGGTGGCCACGGCGGCCCGGCGAAGGTTGATCGTACGCATGGCGAATCGAGCTCCTGGAGATTCGAAACGGTGACGCAGACGCGTCGGGACGTCGCCGCGGGCACCCTCCGCAACGCGTGCGGGCAGGGCCGGCGGCGTCATTCGACTCCGGAGCCGGCCTACGTCCGCCAGATGGACAGCATGCTGCGCTGCGGTGGTCCGCAGCCGCTGCCGTCGGCCGCCTCGGCCGCGGCGGTGACGCTCGACGCCCGCCCCGGCGAGGTGGGCAAGGCCGCCTGCGAGACGGTGAAGGTGGGGGCCGGAGCGCCGATGGCGGGCGGAAGGGCGGACTGACACATCGCCGCGGCGTGACCGCCGTCATGCGGGGTGCCCGGACAAGGATCGTGGTGACCGCCCGGCGTGCACTGTGGCATTACCTGGGCAGCCGTCGCCGCGCCGGCGTGCGCGGCCGGCGGGAGCGGGGCACCGGCGAGCGTGTGCATCCACGCGACTCCGAGCACGAGCAGCACTGCGGTCAGCAGCCCGGCGCGCGACCACACGCCGGCAGGTCGTGTGCGGCTGTGCACCACTCCCCGATCACCTCCTACGCATCATCGTAGACCGTGTGCCCGGCCACCAACGCTTGCCCGCGATACCCCCTGGGGGTATGTTGGCCGGGACGGAAGGAGGCGGCCATGACGCAGCCGCACCGCACAGCCACCCCCCGCAACGACGGATCCCACGACCAGGCCCACGACCAGGATCCCGGCCACGACCACCACCGGGCCCGCGGTCACCCGCACGATCGCCCTCAGGCCGGCGACGCCCGGCATGAGGGCCCGGTCGCGGGTCACGGCCACGGAGCCGAGCACGGTGGCGGCCATGCCGGCGGCCACGACAAGCACGCCGGGCACGACCCCGAGGTGTTCCGCCGCAAGTTCTGGCTGAGCCTCGCGCTGACCGTCCCGATCGTCGCGACCAGCGACATGGTGATGGGCTGGCTGGGCTACCGGCTCGACTTCCCCGGCATGGCCCTCGTCGGGCCGCTGCTGGGCACGGCGGTGTTCCTCTACGGCGGCTGGCCGTTCCTTGCCGGCGCGGTGGCCGAGGTCCGCGACCGCGCTCCGGGCATGATGCTGCTCATCTCGATGGCGATCACCGTCGCGTACACCGCGTCCCTGGCCACCAGCTTCGGCTGGTTCGACCTGGAGTTCTGGTGGGAGCTCGCCGCCCTGGTCACCATCATGCTGCTCGGGCACTGGCAGGAGATGAAAGCGATCGGCCAGGCCAGCGGCGCCCTCGCCGCCCTCGCCGCGCTGCTGCCCGACGACGCCGAACGCCTCGACGCCGACGGCCGGCCACAGCCGGTGCGGGTCAGCGACCTGCGCGTGGGTGACATGGTGCTGGTCCGCTCCGGTGGCAGGGTGCCCGCCGACGGCCGCATCGTCGACGGCCGCGCCGAGATCGACGAGTCGATGGTGACCGGCGAGTCCCGCCCCGTCACCCGCACCGCCGGCGACCGGGTCGTGGCCGGCACCGTCGCCACCGACTCCGCGCTGCGCATCGAGGTCGACGCCGTCGGCGACGACACCGCCCTCGCCGGCATCCAGCGCCTCGTCGGGCAGGCACAGCAGTCCCGCGGCCGGGCGCAGGTCCTCGCCGACCGGTTCGCCGCCTGGCTGTTCGCCATCGCCGCCGGCGCCGGCCTGGTCACCTTCGCCGCCTGGTGGGCGATCGGCGACCTGGACGCATCCGTGGTGCGGACCGTCACGGTGCTGGTCATCGCCTGCCCGCACGCGCTCGGCCTGGCCATCCCGCTGGTGATCTCCCTGTCCACCGCGGTGGCCGCCCGCGCCGGGATCCTGGTCAAGGACCGCCTCGCCCTGGAGCGGATGCGGACCGTCGACGCCGTGCTGTTCGACAAGACCGGCACCCTGACCAAGGGCGCGCACACCGTCACCGGCGTCACCGCCGCCGTCGGGCTCACCGACCAGCAGGTGCTGCACACCGCGGCCGCCGTCGAGGCCGACAGCGAACACCCCCTGGCCCGGGCCATCGTCACCGCCGCCGGGCGAGACGGTGCCACCGACCTGCGCGCCGAGGGATTCCAGTCGCTCACCGGCCGCGGCGTGCAGGCCACCGTCAACGGGATCCGCTACGCCGTCGGCGGCCCCGCCCTGCTGCGGGAACTGCACGTCAGCCCACCCGACGAGATCGCCGGCGCGGCCGCGGCGTGGGCCGGACGCGGCGCCGCCGTGCTGCACCTCGTCCGCCTCGACGACGACGCAACCCACGTCGTCGGCGCGCTCGCACTCGAGGACGAGGTCAGGCCCGAGGCGAAGGAGGCCATCGCGCAACTGCGGCACCTCGGCGTCGGCAAAATCGTCATGATCACCGGTGACGCCCGGCAGGTCGCCGAAGCCGTCGCCGAAGACCTCGGCCTCCAAGAAGGCGTCGACGAGGTCTTCGCCGAGGTCCTCCCGGCCGACAAGGACCGCACCGTCGCCGAACTGCAGCAGCGCGGGCTGCGGGTGGCGATGGTCGGCGACGGCGTCAACGACGCCCCGGCCCTGGCCCGCGCCGACGTCGGCATCGCCATCGGCGCCGGCACCGACGTCGCCATCGAATCCGCCGGTGTCGTCCTCGCCTCCTCCGACCCGCGTGGCGTCACCGGCGTCATCCGGCTGTCCAAGGCCAGCTACCGCAAGATGATCCAGAACCTGGCCTGGGCCGCCGGATACAACATCGTCGCGATCCCGCTCGCCGCCGGCGTCCTGGCCTGGGCCGGGGTCACCCTCAGCCCGGCCGTCGGGGCCGTGCTGATGTCCGCCTCGACGATCGTCGTGGCGCTCAACGCGCAGCTCCTGCGCCGGGTCCAGCTCACCCCGAACCGGTGAGCCGGCCCGGCCACCACGGGCGCCGCCCCGGCACACCAGCAGGTCAGCCGGGGCGGCGGGCACCCATGTACGGCATGGTGTCGATGCGGGACATCCGGACGGGCACTCCGGCACGGGAGGCGTGGACCATCAGGTTGTTGCCGACGTACATGCCGACGTGGTGCAGGTCGCTGTAGAAGAAGACCAGATCACCGGGGCGCAGGTCGGCCTTGCTCACGGCGCTGCCCTGTTTCCACTGCGCACCGGTGTAGTGCGTCAACGACACGCCCGCGGCCTTCCAGGCGTACTGGGTGAGGCCGGAGCAGTCGAAGGTGCTGGGGCCGACGGTGCCGAACACGTACGGCTTGCCGATCTGCGCGCAGGCGGTCTTCACGGCGGTGCCTGCCGCGCCGCCGATGTACACGGCTGGGCACTGGCCGATGTAGAGCGCGCTCTTGGGCACGTCGGTCGCGCCGAGCTGCCGCCGCAGCGCCTGCAGCCGGTCGACCTCGGCCTGGATCGACTTCTTGCGGGCGGCCAGGTCGGCCTCCTGCGCCTGCTGCTGCGCGACGAGAGCGTCGATCTTCTGCTTGTCGGCGGCATACCCGTCGCGCAGCTGCGCCACCGAGGCGATCTGGTCGGAGCTGTTCTTCGCCAGGCGGTTCAGGGTCGCCAGTTGTTCGGCGAACGTCTGCGGCGAGTCGGTCGACAGCAGCACGCTGAGCACCGACGCGCCGCCGTACTTGTACTGCCGCGCCGCCATCACCCCGACCTCCTGCATCGCGGCGTCCACCTGCTGCTGCAGCGGTGCGAGCGTGTCGGTGAGCGTCTTGGCCTTGGCCTGGTTCGCCAGGAGTTGGCTGTGCAGGTCGTTGTACTGCTCGATGACCGGCTCCAGCTTCTCCCACGCCTCGTCGAGCTGCCGCTCGATCTCCGGCAGCGACGGCTCGGCGTGCGCCGAGACGGAAGGCACCAGTCCGGTGAGGGCGACGGCGGCCACGACCAGCGATCTGCGGACGATCGAGAACGTGCGGTAACGGTCCACCGGGGAGACGCCCTTCCGCCATAGGCCCGCCGCAGGGTCTCGAGGGGGAGACCGACGGCCGAGGCCGACCGTGGCCAACCGTAGAGAGGTCAGCGACCGCAATCAACCCGGCCACCGACATCCTTCGCTGCGCAGCCGGACCGTCACGTGGTGTGCATTCCTATCATTGTTAGGACACCGGACGATGCTTGACCTGCCTGCGCGAGCGCGTGCCGGCACGCCGGCACCGATCCAGCAGGCATGATCCGGTTTCGCTTGCTGCCTGTACACTCGCTGTCCTATGGGCAATAGGAGATGGCCGGTGACCCGTCGCGGCGGCGGCAGAGCACCGGTGGCGGCCGGCACGATGTTCGTCGCGCTCCTCATCGCGGGCTGCGCGGCGCCGGCACCACCCTCCCTGTCGGCGCCTGCCACCCTGAGCCCGGATGTGATCCCGACGGGACGCCATCTGGTCGGCACGGTCAACCAGGTCACCGACACCGAACTCGTGCTCGACGTGTATGGAGGGCCTCCCCCGCTGACCTTCGTGATCCGCCCGCAGGACCGGCCCGCCATCGACGTCCCCGCCCTGCGCGCACTGGCCGGCGGTCGTGAACGGGTCCGGGTCTTCTACGAGTCGACCGGCGGCAAGGACTATGCCCTGCGCGTCGAACGCACCTGACTCCCCGCCCCGCTCGGCCACACGTCCGCCAGCTCCGGCTCGGCGCTCACCGCACCATCCCGGGATGGCAAGTTCCCGCCGGAGCCGTAGCATCGGAAGACCGAGCCGGACCGCTCCCGACTCGACCGATCGGACGGCCGTGGACGAGGAGGCGTAGTGCGGGGACTCGGTGACCTGGAGGCTGCGATCATGGAGCGGCTCTGGGCCCGGCCGGCGCCCGCGACGGTGCGCGAGGTACACACCGACCTCACCCGGGACCGGGACCTCGCCTACACCACCGTGCTGACCGTCATGGAGAAGCTGTTCCGCAAGAACTATCTGCGCCGCGCTCCCCATGGGCGGGCGCACACCTACGAGCCGGTGCTCAGCAGGGAACAGTACGTGGCGAGGCTGATGCGCGAGGCGCTGACCGACAGCGACGACCGGGCGCTGGCGCTGCTGCACTTCGTCGGGCAGATGACCCTCGACGAGGCGGCTGCCCTCCGCCAGGCGCTGCGCAGCTACGAGCAGAGGATCACCGGATAGATGAGTGCCGTGCTGCTCGGCGCGTTCGTCACCGGTCTCGCCCTGATCGCGGCTCCGCGGCTCGCCCGGGCCCGCTGGGTGCTGCGCTCCCCCAGCCTGGCGATCTTCGCCTGGCAGATGACCTGCGCGGCGGCGCTGGTCTCCGCGACGTTGATCGGCCTGACCACGACGCTGCACTGGGACACCACCCACTCGCTGATGTGCCGGGCGTGGCAGCTCTGCCTCGACGCCCTGCAGGGCGCGCACGGCCGTGCGGCACAGCTGGCCGCGGTCCTCGGCGCGGCTCTGCTCGCCGGGCTGACGGCCCGGCTGGCGTTCGGCGCCTGGCAGGTCGCCGGCGCGGAGCGCCGGCGGCGGCGTTCCCTGCAGGCGGTGCTGCGACTGGCCGGCAGCAGAGTGCCTGCACTGGATGCCACCGTCGTCCCGGCCGACCACCCGGCGGCGTTTCTGGTCCCCGGCGGGCACACCGACGTGGTCGTCACCTCCGCCGCGGTCCGGCAACTGGCGCCCGACGAGCTGCAAGCCGTCATGGCGCACGAGCGGGCACACGCGACCGGCCGGCACTACTGGCTGCTGCGCACCGTGCGGCTCGCGCACTCCGCGTTCCCGTGGATACCGATGTTCAGCACCGCCCTGCACCAGGTGCACCGGCTGGTGGAGCTGCGCGCCGACGACGTCGCCGTACGGTCCAGCACACCACTCGCACTGGCCCGCGCGCTGGTCACCCTGGCCGAGGGGGGCGCCAGGCCCGCCACCGGCAACCCGATCCTGCTGGCCGCGGACGGCGGCGACACCGCGGAGCGGCTCGATCGGCTGCTGCGGCCACCGGCTCCGCTGCCTGCCACCGGCGTCCGCGTCGCCGTCGTTGCCGCGGCACTGCTGCCGCTCGTACCAGTCGCCATGGCCGTCGCCGGTCGCTACGCCAGCATCGGCTGACACAGCCTGCCGTCCCCTCCGCCCCGAAGGGATGCCGCAGCAGCGCGGTGAGAAGGTCCACAAGGGGGTCTGGTCAGGGTGTGGCGGCGATATCGTTATGTGGCGCCGTTTCTGGCGCACCCCGCCGTTTCCGCGCAGTGAAAGAGGCACCGCCGATGGCCCGCCTTGCCCAGACGCCCGGTCTGACCGATGTGCAGGAGTCGATCCTGGAGACGGTGCGGGAGTTCGTGGACAAGGAGATCATCCCGCACGCGCAGCACCT